>JAILQQ010000180.1 GCA_024698885.1 Lachnospiraceae bacterium
CGGCACGAACAGGTTCGTGCCTAAGCGCACAATCTGCGAAGCAGATTGGCGCAGGCAGATTGGCGCAGGGTAGCATATGGGACAGAATATTTTCAGCGTACTGTTTTCGACAATCAAATCCAGATTTACGTCCATTGTTACGAAGTTCAGACTCTGGACGAGCTGGAACTTTATCCGTACGAAGGTCATCGGCGGGATACGAGACTTCTTCTACAAGCTTCTCGATATCCGGCCAAAGAACAAGGACGATTATTTTACGGTCTTCGGGTGGATGATCAGCAAGCGGTTGGCATACGCTGTGCTGCTCGTCGTCGGCGTTCTGAGCTTCTGGTATATTTCAAGTACCACAAAGCTGTTTTCCGCCTTTACGGAAAACGGCGGCTTGAGAACCTATAAGTACAATTCGGTGCTTTTGAGGCTTGCGGAGGGAAATGTCAGGATCACCGGAAAATCCGGGTTTTTAGCCTATGAGGGCACGGTCTCCAAGGGCTATGCGACCGGCAACGGGACGCTTTTTTCACCCGATGCGATAACCCTGTATACCGGCGGCTTTGAGAAAAACATGTACGAAGGCAACGGGACCGAGTTTTATGACAGCGGTGTGATGCGTTATAACGGCACCTTCCATAAAAACCTGTTTGATGGCGCAGGCGTTCTGTATAATGAGGACGGCTCAAGAGAGTACGAAGGGAGCTTCACGGCAGGCCGTAAGGAGGGGCATGGAAAGCTGTATAACGGCGGCGACCAGCCGGTCTTTGACGGCAGCTTTTCGGCGGATACCATTGTATTCAGCGAGTTTCTCGGCAAGGATCCGACAGCGGTCCGTGAAATGTATTTTGGTAAGCAGGTGCTTTACGAGGATGGGTCGGATGCTTCGAACATCATCATGTCGATGCCGGATATCAATGCCGTTTATGAGGCAAAGAGCGACGGCAGCGCGGCGGATCCGTCGGTAAAGGTAAGCGCCGTGATCGTACTGGATAATACCTTCCGGCTCGGCGAGCAGGAGGCGAAGGAGGCCGGGCAGCTCGAAGCGATCCTCGGGGCGCCGGTTTACGAAGGAAATTCTCTGGTGACGCTCCCCGAGGCTGTAGCCATCAATCTGCAGAACAGCCGGGAAAACGCTGTCAAAGGGAAGGTCGGCATGGATACGACGTCGGTCTTCACGGACGATATCATCGTAAATTCTTTTGACAGCACCTACTCGGTTTACGTATATACCTTTGAACGGGGAGACCTGGTCTATACCTTTATCTGCAAGGACAGGGGCGGAAGATTCTATTTTTATGAAATAGCGGATGCGGAGAAGCCGAATGCGTAAAGAGGGAAAAGAAAAGTGCACAAACAGAATACTGCGCAGGATCACGGCCTTTATCACGGCCGCGGCCGTGCTGTGCCCCGTTTTTTCGGCAGCCTTCCCGGTAACGGTGCAGGGCGCCGACAAGGTTCTGACCTTAAAGGCCGCCATGTCTTTGGCACTGCAGGCCAGCGACGCTTATGAATCCGCCGGGATGGCGGTGGACCAGAAAAAGGCCGCGAAGCAGAGCGCTCTGAAGGCGATCAAGGTAAAGGAAAAAAACCTGGCGGCTTTCCGCTGGACGCCGTTACTCAGCTTTAAATTTCCCCAGAAACCGGATTTTGACCAGGCTTCGGAGTTCCAGTTCAAGCCCTTAAAGCTTTCCCAGGATATCCTGGTAGCCGAGCATAAGCTTCAGGATACGGTATTTACCATCAACCTGCAGATCAGCAATCTGTACGTTGACCTGGTCACGGCGCAGAAGAACATCGCCTTTCACGAGGAACAGCTTGCCACGTTGAATGACGGGATCGCCCATAACCAGGCCAAACTGAAGATGGGGGAAGCAAGCCAGAGTGATATCGACCGTCTGCAGAAAAAGGCGGATACCTTAACCAATACCCTGGCCAGTGAAAAGCGGACGTTAGCGGCCGACTTAAAGAAGCTTTCCGATCTGATCGCGCTTGACGTGACCACCGGATATTCCTTTGAAACACCCTATATCGAGGCAAAGATCGACCGGGATATGCTCCCCGCGCTGATGACCTATACCGAGGACAGGGACCAGACCTATTATGAGGCCTGCGCGGTGGCGACGACGGCCAGGATGCAGCTGACCACCAATTACAGCCTGATCCGGAACAAATACGGCGGGGATACCAACCTGATCTCCGGCTATGTCAATCAGGCCTTAAACGGCCAGAACGTGAGCTCGAAGGCCTTTAAAAAGGATTATGAAGCATTTTTAAAAAAGATCGACAGCTACTGGGACGGGTCTATCCCCATCATATGGGTATGGTGGATTCCGTTAGTATGGATCCCGCTTGAATGGCTGAAGGGCGAGCTCGACGGAACGCGGTATATCCAAAACGACCCCTATGTCCTGTATCAGAATGTACTGGACTATATCGGGGCCAGAAAGGATGAGGAGGCTGCCAGAAAAGAGCTCGACCAGATGGTCGAGGATAACTTCAACCAGTATGTTTCCGTAAGCGCGGCCTATGATCAGGCACAGAAGGACGTAGCCGCCATGGAGACTACCCTGCAGGAATACGCCGTGAAAAACCGCATGGGGCTCATGACCTTTGAGGAGTATCAGGACGCGGAGGATCAGTACGAGGAGCTCCAGAATTCCATGCTTGATTCCATGAAGCTCTATACGGATACGCTGAATTCCTTCGACCGGCTGACCTGCGGCGGCGTCAGTGCGTTGCTTTCCGGTACGGATGCGGATCTGCATACGGCCGTGGTGGGCGAAAGCTATGTAGAGAAGGATACGAAGGAAGCAAAATATTTCCTGAAGTCCATTATCCAGCGGCAGATGTTTGAGCTCTCCATTTATATTCCGGATGACTTTCCGGTAGAGCTCACCGATTATGAGCTCTGGTGTGATGATACACAGGTCGGCGGCAGGATGAAGATCGATAAAACCCTGCGGGAGCTGACCCTGACAAAGGAGAACGTGAAGAAGGTCTTTATCCGCTTCTATAACGGCAGCGACTTCGTGGATGACTGTACGATCGATCCGAATGAAGAGTCCGGGACGTTAAATATCACAACGGCGATGAATATCCGAAAGGATGAGACCGGTGAGGTGGGAACCTTTGATATTACCATAAGCGATGTGACGGGTCTGGCCACGATCAAGCTCACGCCTCTCGCGTCAGAGGGGATCGGATATTTCCGGATCCAGACGAAGGACGGAAAGCCGCTCGGTGATGGTGAGCCGGTAGCCATAGACAGTACGTTTACGCATCTCGGGCTTCTGTCCGTTGGTATCTCGGATCTGAAAGCAGAGCTTTATGATAAGAATAAGGGCCTTAAGTATAAAGTGCACTTTGACGCGGTGAACAAAAAGATTATTAAGGATGAAGAATAAGCAGACAGGGATCAAAAAAAGAATATGGCAGGGTGCCGCCGTCGTTCTTACGGTCGCCCTGGTGGCCGCGTTTTTCATGACGGATGCTTTCGCGGTATTCAGCGAGAAAAGCGCCATGAAATACAAGCAGTACGCGTCCGAGCATGAGGTGGAAGACTCCGTGATGTTTATCGGAACCTATCTGATCCATATCAACGCCATGACAGACGCGCTGTATCAACAGGCGACCCAGAGCGGGAGTGATGCGAACCAGAACGCGGTCTACTATAAATCGGAGCTCGCGGGCGGTGCCTGGTTTGATATTACCAATGCCGAAGGGCTTGATGATATCATGGACAGCGCCGAAGCCGTGTCGGAGGATGAGATCGGGGATCTGTTCGTACAGTATTATGTGGACGCCCAGGGGAACATGACAAACGTGATGACCGGTGACTCCGTCAATCCCTTCGATATTCCGGATCCTTATGACTTAAAAAAGCTTCCGGAGCTGCAGAACCTCTGGATCCAGTACGCGGGCTCGGCTGACGCGGAGGAGATCTCGGAGGATGACTATCTGAAAAAGAAAAATTCTCAGAACGCGGGAACGATCAGAGGAGATGTCTACTGCTATCAGCTTCTGACCACCTTTTTCGGCCTGGATCTGTCGGATGAGGAGACAGACCAGTATGACGCGGATCTCGCGAGGCTCTTTGCCTGCTACCAGAGCATGAAGTCGTCCGGCCAGGACGAGGAAGCGGATATCATCTATTCCCTGATGAAGAAGGTGGATGATGCGAGACGGGCTGTTGTCATGACCAAGCTCTCCGGCGGGGAGGTCAATGCGCTCGGCGTTCTTTACGATCTGGTAAACGGCGCTTATTATACGACCTTCGGCAACTTCAAGGATTCCTCCAGCGATGATACGGAGGGGAATGACGCGACGACCGGAAGGGATACCTCGCAGGACCCTGAATATATCACGGAGCTTAAGGACGCGGTCAGCCATGAGTTTGAGAATGAGAAATCCTTATTCGGAAGGCTGACGGGCGGCGGCGACAGCAGTGACAACGAATGGTGGGGGCCGTTGCAGAATAATTATAATACATACGCGGATAAATACGAGGAGACCGAGGACGGTGAGCCGGCCGATGACGGCGTTCCGAGGCCCGCGTATTCCCCGGATAATTCTTTGCTTGATTCTGTCAGCGATTGTGCCCAGGGCTGCCAGACAAGCTACAATAACTATCAGGCCGATGCGCTTTCCGACAGTGATACGATCCTCGGACACGCGGAATATGAATATTCGAATCAGGTGATCGAGGAAGCGTCCTCGGACGGTGCGGGCGGTCCGATCACCTTACTGCGGGATATCATGAATATCGAGCAGGGTACGATCAAGCATTCGGACAGTGAAAAAGCGCTCCTTGACAACTCCCTGTTAAACCTCGGTGAGTCGAAATATCAGTCCGCTGTCTCGGAAGGGGCAGGCTCCGCCTATACGAATGCGCTTTCCATGGGGGCGGGAGGTGCTTCCGCCGATAATGCGCTCGATGAACAGTATGCGGAGGTGGAATCGGCCCGCTCGGAGCTTGAATATCTGATCGATGCCTATAAACAGAGAGAAGAGGCGGCGAAAGCCCATACCTATATCCAGGGAGCCATCAGCTGGACGAACGGTCTCTACGGTAGCGTGCCGGGCGATGCGTTTTCATCCCGGGCCACAGGCTCGGTCGACAACCATATGAAGTGGTTAAAGGATCTCGATAAGCAGGTCAAGGCCTCGGACGAGAGCCTGAAATCAAAGCTTGATGAGCTGAGCGACAAGAAGGCGGAGCTGCAGCGCAAGCGGGATGAAGCCCTTGACAAAAATGACCTGGCGGGAGCAAAGGAGTACGATGCAAAGATCGCCGCGGTGGATCAGGATATTGCCGAGGAGGAGGCTAAGACCGGACAGAAAGCCGGCGACCAGCTGGCAGATGATATCTTAAGCGATACGCTTTCGAAGATCGCGGATGATCCGGAGGCGGATATTTCGGACGCGTTGGCTTCCTTAGCGGGAATGGGCGCCGTGGACGCGCTGTCAAAGATCAAGGACAGGGCCGCAAACGCGGGGGCCCCCGAAAGTACGCTGAACGGGATCAACGATGCTCTGACGGACGGCGTCAATACCATGGCCGGCGGGAACGGCTCTACTTCGGACAGCGTCGGCGCGGCGGCAGTAAACGCGCTGAACGATCTGAAGGATAAAGCGGGAGACGCGGCAGCCTATGGCGAGATGATGGATGCTCTCGACTATGCGATCGGTACGGTAGATGCCGCGGACGCAAGCTCCGAGGACGTGGTGAACGCGATCGCGGCGGTGAAGGATCAGGCGGAACAATCCGGTGCCTCAGACGACGTGAAGAACGAGATCAACAAGGCGATGGATGTGGCGAATGCGGGCGGAACCGCAGCGGATGCCGCGAGTGCGTTAGACGCGATCCGTAAAAAGGCTACCGAAAACGGAGCGGAAAATGCCCCGGCGGCCCTTTTAAAAGCCATTGATGACGCGAAGGAGAAGGTGCAGCCGAAGGATGCCCTGTCAAAAACGCTGAACGCGGTCGGAACGGTCAAGGACAGAGCGGAAAAGGCCGGTGCCTCCGACGGGCTCAAAAAAGATATCGATAAGACGTTGAATAATGCCGCGTCCGGTGCCTCGGGCAGCGAAACGAAGGCGGCGCTTGAAGCGATCAAGAACAAGGCAGCCGCCGAAGGAAGCGGCGGCGGCGTATCACCGGCGCTTGCCGCAGCCATTGACAATGCGCTCAATGATATGAAGCAGAAGGCTGCAGCGGAAAACGTAGCGGCTGTCAATCCTACGGCGGGCTTAAACGAAGCGGGCATTATAAAACAGATCGAAGCGACCATGGGAGCTTCCATTGAAGAGCTTTCTGAATCCGATCTGGCGACTACCGCAGCCGCGGTCTCCCGCTTTGCCAGAAGCGGTAACCAGTCGGCCGGCGTGCTTTCCGGAAAGCTTGCGGATTATATGCGCCAGAAGGGGAACAAATATCTGTACAGCCAGTTCAGGGAAAAGACACCTCAGTATGTCAGCCTGAATACGATCGGCCTGGTCACGGATTACCGTTATCTGTATGATGACAGAAAGAACACCGCCACCATGAGCAAGGGGGCGTCTGCCTGGAGCTTCCAGGTCGGTACGAACACGCTGATCCGAAACGGCGGTGATGCGGAAACGCTCAAGGAAAAGGCCGTGAAGGGAAATGACCCCTATATTTCTGTGGATGACGCGAAGAATTACTTCGATGTCATCGGAGAGTATCTGTATGGCACGGACTATGCGGTTTGTCTGACGGAACCGATGGATACAAAGGCCGGAGAGCTTCTTTCGGCTCTGACCGGAGAAAAAACCTCATAAAATAAGGAATTTACTACATGGCGGATTATCCTATTATTTCAGATGTCAGTGCGTATATCGTAAGGGTGCTGCGGGAAAAGATGTGTCCCGAGCCGATCCCCTCGCCGAACAATATAGAGATCTCCTCACCCCTCTCACAGGACGTTGACTATATTGTCGGACTCTATTTATACGATATCGTGGAAGATATGCAGGTTTCGACCCCGCGTTTTGTCGAGCGGGGGCGGGCGCAGTTAACTAGACCGCCCAGGCCATATGCTTTATATTATATGGTCTTTATCAACGGCTCCTCCCAGATGGGATTAAAGGCGCCGGATATACAGAAGATCATCGGGCGTGTCGCACAGATCATCAATGATAATAATTCTGTGCGGCCCAGTGATCTGCAGGCATGGCTTACGACAGAAGAACCTCCCATTGTGCTGTCTCAGGCGAAGATAAGCTTAGAGGAGAAGGTGAGGGTATGGCAGGCGATCAGCAAACCTTATCAGATCAGCCTGTTTTACCGGGCGGCTCCCGTCTATCTGTCAAGCGCCGACATCATTGAAACACCGAGAGTCGTCGACGCGAGCTTTACCCTGCATGTTACAGGTGAGGATCAGTAGTCTGATCGCAGCTCACCTGCAAGGGCTTAAATCGGAAAAAGGAAAGGAGGTAAAAGAATGAGCGCTTCTGTGATCGGCGCAAGGCTGGATCTTTTGGTTAGGCTTGTCGATACCACGACAGGAGCGGAAGTGAAGGAAAGAAATGTTTTGTTTTTGAAGGATGGTCAGCTGATCAGACCCGAGCCGCGGGGAACAGGCATGTATGTTTTCATTAACACCGGCAGAGAAGATTTTCTTATGCAGATACGGGTTTTTGGATATGACGAGTGTACGGTTCCTGTCTCCTATGCGTCTTTAGACCAGCGTATGCCGGTCTGCGATGTATTCCTGATGCCATCTGAGAGTATGTCGGGGTGGCCTGAACTGATTGACTTCAAAGGGAATCTTCCTTTTCTTGAGACGATCGAAGCAGTTAACCTGAACAGACCCTTATGCAATTTCCAGGCATATGACCAAAAGAAAAACCTGATGTCCGTTTATAACGCGTCGGGGGGCAGCGTATATCTGGATACGTGCTGTTATGGGTTAGTTAGCAGGGAAAAAGCAAGTTACGAAACGATAGAAGTGACGGGAACAGTGACGTCTCAGTCCTTTCATCTGAAGAATCCCCTTGCGCCGGAAACGGTTCAGGGCCTTATGATCTGCCGTATCATATACGGCAGGGCGACCAAAGAGGGAGATTATGTTCTCAGAGTGCGGGATGACGCAAAGGACCTGATCTACCTGGTCCGCTATCAGGTAAAGGGAGAGGAACGGTTTCAGATACTGGATTTCAGAAATCAGGAGGTACTGAAATGAGTGGAATGGCAACAGCGATGGGCGCCAATCTCATGTGCACCTTCGGCACCGCACCGGCACCCTTAAAGGTGACACAGAACACTGTGGTACTGACGGAGGGAAAGCCGGCGGCGACGATCATGGACGCAGCTTCCATGACAAATGTCGGACCCTTCGGGATGTGCACGACGCTTTCGAATCCGCAGGTGGCTTCGGCGACCGCGGCAGCGCTTGGCGTACTGACACCGCAGCCATGTATCCCGCAGACGGCCAGTTTTATACCGACCAGCACGAAGGTCATCATTGGCGGGAAGCCCTGCCTGACGCAGGACTGCAAGCTGGTCTGCGCGTATGCGGGACAGATCTCGATCGTGGTTCCCGGACAGACGAAGGTGACGGTGTCATAGTGGAATTCTCTTATACACCGTGCACCAATAATAAAAAGGAAAGGAATAAAAAAGATGGCAGAGTATTTATCACCCGGCGTCTACGTGGAGGAGTATGACAATTCCCCGCGCAGTATAGAGGGAGTAGGTACAAGCACAGCCGGCTTTGTCGGCATGGCGGAAAAAGGCCCGATCGAGGGTGCACCGCAGCTTGTAACGAATTTTAAGAGTTTTACACAGCAGTATGGCGGCTTTTTAAGCGAATTTGAATACGGAGAGTATCGGTTCCTGGCAAACAGCGTAGAGCAGTTTTTTGCCAACGGCGGAACCCGCTGCTTTGTGATGAGAGTCGCTCCCGATGATGCCAAGGCGGCTGAGGCCGAAAAAGGGATCTTAAAGGTAAGTGCGAAAAATCCCGGCTCATGGGGAAATAAGGTGCAGGTGACCTTAAACACCGTGAAGAAACAGAAGCTGCAGCTGATCGCCAAATCCGAGACCGGATATGTAGCGAAAAGTGTCGGCGGCTTCCGCGAAGGCGATCTGGTAGAATTTGAAGGTACCTATACGAAGATCAGAACGATATTTGACCGGACCGTGACCTTTGAGGACGAGCTTCCTGATGAGGCCGTGGACAGTTCGATCATTCCCAAGGCTTTTCTGTATCTGGTGACCGTGGACATGGGGGTCCGTTACGGCGATGAAGCGGAAAGCTATGCGGAGTTAAGCTTTAATATGAGTTCTCCCCGTTATATCGGGGCAAGACTGGCGGGAAGTGAGCTGATCAATGTGACAGCAGAGCCCCTTACGGAAGTGGGCAATCCCGTAGAAGCGATCCTCGGGGAAGGAAATGAGAGCGGTGCCTTTTTCTTGGAGGGCGGAAGCGACGGTTCCGTCAGCAAGGTCAACGCGGCCACCTTTATGGGCCAGGATAACGGCCCCGGCAAACGCACCGGCCTGCAGGCCTTCGCAGAGAATAATGTGATCAGTATGTTAGCAGTTCCCGGCATCACGATGCCGGAGGTGATTGTTGCCCTGGTAGGACACTGCGAGAATTCCCGCAGTCGTTTCGCGGTCATTGATATGCCCGGCGATCTCTACAAGACAAGCGACCTTTTGGAGTACAGAGGGATCATCGATTCCACCTACGCGGCCATGTATCATCCCTGGATCCAGGTATTTGACCGCTCCTCCAATAAACCGGATTTCATCCCGCCTTCAGGGGCTGTGATGGGCGTTTACTCCAGAACGGATATTAACCGCGGCGTGCATAAGGCACCGGCTAATGAAACCGTTTTCTGCTCCGGCCTCAAGGTGAACTACACCAAGGAAGAGCAGGACATCTTAAATCCGGAGGGCGTTAACCTGATCCGGGCACTTCCCGGACAGGGAATCCGTGTCTGGGGTGCGCGTACCGCTTCCTCCAACAGTTCGTTCAAGTATGTCAACGTACGCAGACTGTTTATCTATGTGGAGGAAAGTATCAAGGCCAACACCAACTGGGTTGTATTTGAACCCAACGATGCTTCGCTCTGGCAGCGGGTACAGCTTACGATCTCCGGCTTCCTTGACAGCCTTTGGAGAACCGGAATGCTCGCAGGCGATTCGCCGGAGACCAGTTACTTTGTCGAGATCGGTCCGACCACCATGTCACGTGATGACATTATGAACGGCAGACTGATCTGCAATATCGGCATAGCGCCTTCAAGACCGGCCGAGTTCGTGATCTTCCGCCTGACGCAGTTCACAGCGGAAGCCGGCGGTGGAGAAGAATAAGAGGCAAGAAAGAAGTTAATCTAAGAAAGAGAGGATGATATATTATGGCTGCTTATCCATATGCTAATTCACAGGGATCAGACTATCCGCTTACCAAGATGAACTTCTATGTCAGCTGCGCCGAGATATCAGGAACGGCCGCTTTCAGCGAAGTAACAGGGATAGAAGCCAGTGTGGATGTAATTGAGTTCAGACAGGGTAATTCCGCCTCACTTGCGCCCGTTAAGATTCCGGGACTGGTGAAGCACGGAAATGTTACCTTCAAAATGGGTTATATTTTAGACAGCGCCTTTAAGACATGGATCCAGGAGTGCGTGACGGAACAGAGAAAAGCCGCATATCCGAGACATGATCTTTCTGTGGAGCTGATCGATATCAACAACGGTTCGCCGCAGCAGTTGGTGACGACGAACCAGGGAACCAGGATCTGGGTTTTAAAGAACGCCTGGGTAACGAAGTACAGCGCACCGGATCTGGATGCGAAGAACTCTGACGTTGCCATTGAGACCATGGAGGTGGCATACGAGGAGCTCGTAATACCGAACTAAAAGAAATGATCATACGTGTGGTTATCACCGCATACGAGACGCGCCGCCCGGACTGCGACGGCAGTCAAAGGGCTCAGCGCTGAGCGCGCTTGTATGTTTTATCGGCTTACGGGTATCGGCACTCCGGCCGGTGCCCGCAGGCCTGCTAAAGCAGACAAGGAATTCTGAAGATCATGCCTAAGCGCACGGTTTGCGAAGCAAACCGGCGCAGCGGCGCAGGAAAGGAGCTTGATATGGAAACGGTTTATGAATTCACCCTTCCGAAGGGGTATATGGATCAGGGCGGCGTGCTGCACAGAAAGGGCAAGATGCGCCTTGCCACCGCGGGAGATGAGATCACGGCGACGAGAGACCCGAGAGTCCTGCAGAATCCATCGTATCTGACCATTGTGATCCTTTCAAAGGTGGTTACGGAGCTCGAAGGACTTGACGCCATCACGGCGACCCATATCGAGCGGCTGTTTACCGCGGATCTGGCCTTTTTACAGGACATGTATCAGCGGATCAACGATATTGAACCCCCGGTACTGACGGCAGTCTGTCCGGACTGCGGAAAGAGCTTTGAGGTACCCCTCAATTTTACCGGGGAGGGTTGAGGCTCTACCCTGAGGAGGAGCTGTACAAGGAGATGTCCTTTATATCGTACTATTTCCACTGGAGTCAGGACAGTGTTCTGGCGCTCGAGCACAGGGAACGAAGGAAATGGTGCAGGGAGATCTCCGGTATCAATGCCGCCCTCAATCCCTCCAAAGACAGGAAAGAAAAGAGCATCCTGGAGATGCGTTCTACAAAGAGTATTATCGGAAATGTTTAGCAGATCGGCATGAACAGGTTCATGCCTAAGCGCACGATTTTCCAAGGAAAATCGGCGCAGAAGGAAAGTGCTGCTTCATGACAGAAAAATTGCCCGTAGGGTCCTTTAATTTCGCGCTGCAGGTAGAGGCTATGTTTTTTGTACCTGTCAGATCCGTTAAGGTCTTTACGAAGGAAAATGAATTTGAATATTATCAGGAGGGCGGGCTCAACGACTATGTGCATATGCTCAGGAAGCCCATTACGAAGCCCTTTACTTTTCAGGTGGAACGCTATGTGGGAATCTCCTATAATTCGAGCTTTCCCACCTCTTTCATAGATCCCCTGTCTCTCGGCACGGATCTGACGCTGCCGCTTGTACTGTATGTCAACCGCAATCCGGCCTCCGGCTGGGACAGCATCAGCTTTACGAACTGCGCGAGGGCTTATGTTTTTACGGGCTGTACCGTAACGGCGAAAGAATACGGTGAGCTGAACGGGGAGGACAGCAGGCTTCATACGGAGACAACGACCATCGCTTACCGGGAGCTGTTCGTTTTGAACCAGTTATAATCATTATGCTAAAGATCAGGGAACCGGTAAAACTGAAGACCCGAATGGATTTTATCCATGACAGCAGCCTCTTTGAGAGCCGGATCGCGGGTAACTACGATCTGATGGGAACCGAATTCGGCGAGGAGGAGCTTCTGCACCTTTTGACAACGCCGCCGGAGATCTATATCGCGGAAGGCGGCGTGCAGACGACGCTGGGGCAGACCTTCCTAAGCAGCAGGCATGAGGAACAGCTGAGCATTATCAATAATGTCCTGAACCGTATCATGATCTCGGGCAATGCCTCGTTAACCTATCAGGACAGAGCCTTTATCACGGATGTGCTGTATAAGTTAGGAATCCGGGATGACAAGCGCTTCATGGCCCAGGTTTACCGCTCGATGAGACAGGTCAGGGACGAGCGGCGGTTTTTGGAGCTTTACCTGACAGAGGGGCTGGAAACAAAGACCGAGGGCGTGCGGGAAGAGCTTCGGTCGTTAGTCCGGGAGCTTTCCCTGCAGAAGGATGAAACGGAGCCCTACCGCAACGACCTGTATTTAAGCAGCCGGATCCTGAACAGACTGGAAACCGCCGAGCTCTATCAGATGGTGGCAAGCTTCCAGAAGAATATATTCGATAACCATTCGGAAACGTCGGAATTTACTGTTTCCGAGCAGCTCAGGTCATCCGAAGCGCTCCTTAGGGAGGCCGTGAATGAGAGGATCTCCGTCTCTGACAGGGAGCTTATCTACCGGGAAGAGCAGGAAGAAAGCGGGGAAGCGCCTTTCGAAGTGGGAACGCTACGAGAACGGATCCGGGAGACCAGTGAAGAAAAGAGCACGGTCACGGAGCGAATGACGGAGGGCGCTGCGTCGCGCACCGTTGTAAGAACGGAGGAAACGATTGTACCGGTCAGAGAGCGCCCGGAAGCGGAGCTCATATACCGGACAGAGGAAATATCAGAGAGGGAAGAAGGACAGGGGCAGGGGGTCACTCCCGAAACGCCGTCTGAGCCTTTGACCGTAACCGAACGGGTAAGGGAGCCCGCAAGAGAACAGGAAGCAGGGGAACCTGCGCAGGTGACGGAGGAGTCACCGGAGCAGAGGACAGAATATCACGATACAGAACTGATCTTCAGGACAGAGGAGGCATTAAGGGCGGCGGAATCTACGGAAACGGAGCCTTTGGCACCCTCTGTCATGCAGCGCCTGATCGAAAATCAGCTAAGGCATGAGAGAGAGCGGATCCGGGAAGGAAGCGAACCGATCCTGCAGGCCGGGACGCAGACGGCAGAGACGAATGCGTTTATTGAAACGGAGATGATCTATCCGGAGGAAACCGCGGAAAGCGGTGCAGGATCCGTCCGGGAGGAAACGCCTGCTATGCCTCGTGAGCCGGAGCGGGTCGTTTCGGAGCGGGAGATCAGAGACAGAGAGCGCATCAGAGAAGAAGTGAGCCGTCTGTCGGATACGACAGAGAGGATCCTTGCAGGTGCACAGCCCGAAACCATCCGGTCTGAGACTGTGACAGAGCGGGTGACAGCTGAAACGGGCGCCCGGTCGGAGGAAAGAACAGAATACCGGGAAACAGAGCTGATCCATAAAACAGAGATCCTTCCCGGTGACGAAGGAGCAGCCGGGGCAGAAGCGACCGTGCCCCCTGCTTCAGAGCGCGTGACGGAAGTCTCACAGCTTCTTCAAAGGGAACGGATCCGGGAAGCAGGAGAAACGGTTCTTCCGGCACGGGAAGGGAGCTCTGAGCGCGCGGAATTCCGGGAAACGGAGATCGTTTATCAGACGCCCGAAGGAGAGCCGGGCGCGGAGACCATTTCCGCAGAAGAGCCTTTGCAGCCTGTTGAAAGAGAAGTACGTATTTCTGGCGAGACGGTTCTTGACAGGGAGCGCACGCAGGAAGAAATGCCCCGTATATTGGACAGAGAAAGAAGCGTACGGGAAAGTGCTCTTTACGAAACGCTGCGGTCGCAGAGCGAAACCGAGCGCGCGGCGTTTTATACGGATACCCGGACCGCGGAAAGAACCGATTACCGGGAAACGGAGCTTATACACAGGACAGAAGTACTGCCCGGGACGGAGAGCGAAACAGCAGAAGCTTCGATACCGGCGGCCGTAACAAGAAATTATCAATATATCAGTCAGAATATTTACGAGCAGGAGCTTGGCAGAGGAACCGTTCCGGGCGGCAGCGTAACGGAAGAGATCAACGCCGCGGTCTTTCTGGATGTTGTGCGAAACCTCTACCGCAGTGAGCTCGATAACAGCAGAAGCCGGAGCATGACCGCGCTTTCCTTTGTGAACGCGCTGCAGAATATATCCGGAAATACATTGATCCGTCTGAACCGGATCACAAGCCAGGAGATACCCGCGGGCGAAACGCTGATCGAAAACCTGTATGAACAGGCGCCGCAGATCTTTTCTCCCTTCGGCATGCCCGAACAGGCTGCGGGGGAGACGGGAGAAACACCTGAGGAGGCAGCTGCGTCCGCGCCGAGTCTTGAGGAGCAGCTGATCCGGCTGAATGAGAGAAATCTTCAGAATGTGGCCAACTACCAGCAGATGATGCAGCTTTTCGAGAGCCTGAACATGCCGGAGGAGGCGGGAGGCGGCCCAGAGCGCACGAGGAAGGAGGCGCTTGCGGCGCTTACCGGCGGGAAGGAGCTTTTAGAGGCTATTTCCGGAGAGGAAAACAGGCAGGAGCAGAAACGGGAACAGGTATTTAGGGAGATTGAACGATTGTTCCCGAATGATACCGCCCAGGTTTTTAACCTGACGAGGCAGTTCATCGAGAACCCGGGCGCTGCCCTTGAGAACGTCACTGTGATGCGAAACAATCTGGCCGAAGCCGCGAACGAGCTGCAGAGAGTACAGGAGCAGCAGCGAAGCGCGCCGCCCCCGGTTATCCGGGAGGAGGAGCCCGAAGCGCCGGAACTCATCCACCGCAGAAGAGAGACGATGACGCCTGAGGAGATCGAGGAGCTCGTTGAGAATGTAAGCAGGGTACGCTCACGGGAGATCAGCCAGACGGAGCAGAGCATAGAGCTTCGGGAACAGAGCACAGAGACCAGACAGCAGCTGATCGAAAACCGTCAGACTGTCAACCTGGCCGAACAGGATGAGATCGCGGCGATGATCGCACGGGGCGTGCGGTCCCAGGTGAACGCTATTTCGGAGGAAGTGCTTCACAAGCTGGAAAAAAGGCTGCGCAACGAGAAGAGCAGACGGGGGATTTAAACCATGGAAGCCGGAAAGGCATTACAAAACGCGGGCAGAAGCGCAACGGGCAGTGTCGTAAAGGCAGTGCTGTGTATCCGCTCGGCTCTGAAGCTGCAGAATGTGGCACAGCTGGGGGAAGGCGAAAAGGACGACGGCCTTACCGATGAGGACAGAAGCGCGGTTCAGGATGTCGCGGCCCTGGGAAAGGACTTATTGAAGCGGACCGAGCAATCCTTAAAGGGCGGCAGCGTCGCGACATTTGATGCCGTCATGGCGGATGCGGCCAGCCACGGCTATATAGCCCTGGAGATGCAGTATAATCCGAATACGCTGCGGCTTGACACCTCAGCGGGACTGCAGGTCAACTATTCCGGCTCGGCGGACACTACGGAGCTGCAGAGCTACGTGGCGCCGGCTTCCACGACGCTGTCCTGCGAATTTCTGTTTGACGATGTGAATAATATGGACGCTTTCATGCTGGGAGATAATCCGCTGACGAACATGACGCCTACGAACATTGGCAACGCTGCGCTCAGCGCGGCGAAGGGGGATTTTTCCGTTCAGACCGAAATGGAGGGACTCCTTTCCCTGCTCTCCATGCCACAGGCCAGGCATGTGGTCTTTTTCTGGGGCAATATGAGCTTCCGCGGCGAGGTGACGCAGGTCGATACGGAATATACGATGTTCAATAAAAAAGGCTTTCCGGTCAGGGGCATCGTCAGGATGCAGATCCGCCAGGGGGATGCCACGGACGAGAACGACAGTGCCCTCAAATATGAGGAGGATTACTGGACCAGGGCTTTTGAAACCGGTTTTACGGACCAGAAACAGGATGCGAGCCTGTTTTCACAGATCACCAACAACAGTATGCTGAATCTGAAGCTCTGATACAATCATTGAATAATCCGGTCTGAAAGGAAAAATTCTTATGGCTGACATAATGAGTACGATCCAGGGCTTTGCGGCTGATAATACGGGCAATATCGAAAAGGCTGTGATCGAGATCCTGGATCTTCGGAACAGACCCATCGTGACAAAGGAAGCCGTCAAGATCGTCGGCAGCACGGCGCCGGGTTCCGACGACATGAAAAATTACGCCCAAACGGCCTCCAAAAGCTCCGCGATGAATAAGGGTGTTCTCAGCGGCGCCATGAAGACCATTGCCGGCGTTGCGGAAAATGAGGAGCTGACCGATGAGATGTTAGCCATGATCGCCGACGGACAAAAGCGGTATTTTGTCGTGCAGTTCAACCCCAATACCCTTCAGCTCAGCGGCCATTCCGGCGGTTACATCAAGAAAACGGATTTCAGCAAGGGAAAGGAATGGGGAAGATCCGCCAGTTATGAAAAGGGAAATACCAATATCATGATGAGCGTGCGGCTCTTTTTTGACAGCTGCGATCCGCAGGACGCCTTTATGTCTGATAAGGTGAACCTGTCCCCGACCGCTGTCGCTACCGGTGCTGCCAAGGCCATTATGACAGGCATGGGGAAGAAAAAGCTCACGGTACAGATGGAGGTGGAGGCCTTTATTGCGGCGCTGCGCAACCAGTATACACGCCTCATCACCTTCAGCTGGGGTGATTTTGCCTATTCCGGGAGCTTAAGAAGCGTCCGGGCCAACTATACGATGTTTAACGTCACCGGGGAGCCGGTGCGTGCGACAGTGGATCTGAGCATCATGTGCGCAGACGATAAGGAGCTTTCGCCTGCGTCCCTTGCGATCTGGCAGGAGCGCTATAAGAAAGCTTTTGGCGGCGGCAGCCACAGCTATGCGAATTCGCAGGCCACAGTGGATTCCCTGGCCAGTAAAGGTATGAGCAAATTGGGCAGCAGTATCGGAGGGTTGATCAATCTGTAATGGCTGATTATGATTTCGGCGCTCTGAAGAGTGCCTATGAGGATTTTCAGGAGCCGGTGGTCAAGCTGATGATCAACGGGATGGATGTGACCGAGAAGGAGAAGAGCCTGAAGATCATCCGGACGGAGGTAGAGCTCAGCAACGGCTTTGAGGCCGGGATCGCGACGATCACGCTAGCCGGCAACTATGATAAGGACGCCAGGCTTTTCAAGATCGATAAGGTCAAGAAATATCTGTTTCTTGGTTCCACCGTGATCCTGTACCTCGGTTATGCCAAATCGGTCCGGGAGGTTTTCCGGGGGTTTATCGCGCGCATCCATTTCATCATCCCGAAGGATTATGAGGAGGATATCCCTTCCATAGAGATCGCGGCGATGGATGCCAAGGGCGTGATGATGGCGAACCGGCATTCCAAGAGACTAAAGGCCACCTCCTATTCCGATGCGGTAAAGGAGGTGCTGAAGGCCAATGCCTTTCTGTCCCAGAAGGATGATAAGAATATGGATTTTACGGACATGACCATTTCCGACACGCCCGACAAAAAGAAAAACAGTGACGGGAAAACAAGCGATAAAAGGGTGGAAATGGTGGAGGAGAGCGATTACGAGTTTATCGTAAAGGCTGCCAAAAAATTCAACTTCGAATTCTTCATCGTCGGAAAAAATCTGTATTTTATCGAGGCGAAAAAGAACACGACGCCGCTCATCACCCTGACCCCCTTTACAGGGCTTAAGAGCATCGACATCGGTTATGATATCTCGGGACTCGTGCGCTCCGTGGAGGTCCGCAATATCGATATGGAGCAGGGAAAATATGTCGGCGAAAAAAGAAACCTGAAGTCAAAGATATCCCTGGGCAACAAGGCCAAGCCGTTAGTGGAAAAGCAGTCCCTCGTGTATTTGGACCCCACTGCCATGACGCAGGAGGAGGCGGGATACCGGGCCGCTTATCTGAAGGATACGGTTGACTACAGGCTCGGCAGTGTCGTGGCGGAATTCATCGGGATACCGGAGCTGGTCCCCGGCCGTTTTATTACGCTGCACGGCTTTGGAAAGCCGGCGGACAACACGTTTTATCTGACGAGTGTCCGGCATATTGTCAGTGACAACGCATACCTGGTGGATTTCGAGGGATGCGCGAATACGATAGGAAGTTAAGAGCATGGCGATATTCGATATCATCGAGGATGTTTCCAAAAAACAGATCGAAAAGACCGATACCGGTGATTCGAGGATCATGGGCGTGATGCTGGGCCAGGTCGTGAAAAATTACGATCAGAACATGCCGGGAAGGGTCTCCGTCATCCTTTTGTCCAGAGAAGAGGTGAAGGATGATGACGGCGGCGGCCAGGGAGCCGCGGCAGGCGATAAATCACAGGAGGCCGGTGCTTCAAGACTCCTCTGGGCCAGAGTGATCCAGCAGTCCTCCGGCGGCATTTACGGACATTACTTCATTCCGGAGCCGGGCGATCTGGTGCTTGTGACCTTTGAACAGGGGAACATCGAAAGACCTTATATCGTCGGCTGTATCCCGAAGATCAACGATAAGATCCTGACGGGCTCCTTTCACGAGAAGAACCAGTATAAGAAGATCGTTACGAAGAACGGCAACGCCGTGATATTTGAGGATATCGCCGGCTCGGAGGGAGATGGAAACGATAATGCCGGCGACAAGGATAAGATCACGATCGAAACGGCCCTGCAGAAGCATCATCTGCTCTTTGACAACGAAAAGAACATGATCGAGCTTTCCGACAAGGACAAGAAGAATGTGATCCGGATGTCAACGGCCGAGGATAAGGGACATATCGAGATCACGGCCGCCAAGAAGCTGACGATCAAGGTCGGGGACAATATTTCCCTGACCATGAACGGAGAGACCGGGGCGGTTACCCTGAAGGCCAAAAAGCTGACGATGGAATCCGATGAGGGAACGTCCATCAAGAGCCAGAGCAGGATGGAGATACAGGGCGCCAATGCGACCATGACGGGCAGCTCGATGCTGAAGCTGTCAAGCGACGGGCCCGTGCAGGTGGGCGGGACGCCGATCAAACTGGGATAAGGTCAGACGGCGGATCGGCGCAGAAAAGGAATGAAGAAATATGGCTGATGATAAAAGCTTTCTCGGAACCGGATGCAAGTTTCCGCCGCAGATCGACCCTGCGACGGGGAGATTCGTGACTTCGTCGGGGAATCAGTCGGTCAGGGAATCCCTGTATCTGATCCTGATGACACAGCGGATGGAACGGCTGACCAGACCGGCGTTTGGAAGCGACATTATGAATTATACCTTTATGGATACGGGCACGACCATGCTTTCGATCATGCGGCGGGATATCACCCAGACGATCCTGTCACAGGAGCCCCGGATCTCGGATGTTATCGTATCGACGGAGCTGAAACAGCAGCAGGGCATGGTTCTGATCAATATCGATTACATGATCACGGAGACGAATACCAGGGATAATATGGTCTTTCCGTTCTATCTTGACCGGGCCCTGGAAGAATCGGAGGAAGCCGGCAGTGAGGAGTCGCTTGATTCGCCCGGAGATGAACTGGAACAGTGGATGGAAGAGGATGTTTAAGCGTTGAAGCCCTATGATCTGACAACGGAAGCGATCGAAAACAGAATAAAGGAGCTTGCGAAATACTATACCCCGGAGTGGCAGTTTGACGGGGATAAACCGGATATCGGCACGACCATCGCCAGGCTTTTCGCGGCGCAGATGAAGGAAAACGCCGATATGGCAAACCGTATGATGGACCGGTATCATACCGAGTTCGTCAATATGCTGGATATTTCCCAGAAGGCCGCCAAAGCCGCGGGGAGCCTTGTCTGCTTCACCCTGATCGAGGATACGGTTCCGGGTATCTTTATCCGTAAGGGCACAAGACTTCTTTCGGATATGGTGGGAGCGGACGGTGATTCCGTTTATTTTGAAACGGACCGGGAGATCTATGTGACGGCCGCGAAGATCTCCGAAGCTTTTATGACGGACCGGGAGGATGGGACCTTTGTGCCGCTCCTTGGCGACTTTACGACGGATTCCCTGATCGAAGGAACAGAGGTGATCCCGGTGGAGGAGAACGAAGCTTCGGAAAATGACGAAGCAGGAGAGGGCCTGCTTTCGGAAAATGAGGAAACGTCTGTTATCGAGGCGCCGGGGGCGAATAAGTTTATCCGGCCTTTTGTGCTGTTTTCGGAGATGGGCAGTATCTCCAAAAGCATTCTCGTTATCTACCATGATTATCTGTTTGACCTGGAGGACGAGCCGATCTATATCAGGATATCCGGAAACAGCGAGTTTACCGAACGGATCCTGAACGGTGACTACCGTTTCTGCTATTACGCGAAGAACGGTCCGATGGAATTTAACCATCTCGAGCTGCTTGACGATCAGGAAACCTTTCTGGTCAGGAAAAGCGAAAAGTGCAAAAAGTTCCGGACGGGCAACAAGGAATACGGCGTCGTTACCCTGGAGGATGTTTCCGGCATCCGCAAGGAGGTGGATATCGGAGGGATCTCCCTTTCCTCCTCCGGCGCACAAAGGCCGCTTGACTATGTGGACGACGGGACAACGGAAATGGATATTGAACATTTTGCGCCGTTTTCCGATACGCTGTCTGTTTATAATGAGTGCTATCTGGGGCAGGATCTGTATTTTTCAAAGGCCGGGGCAAAGATCACGGTCCGCTTTCGCGTTTCCTACCCCGAACATTTCCTGTATCTGACGAGGCAGCAGGAGGAGGAAGCCTTAAAGATCATTAAAAAGAAGCCAAAGGTCTTGCCGGCGGATATTCCGGCCGAGGCATACGCGGATGAGATATGTCTGGAATATTATAACGGCACCGGCTTTAAACGCCTCAAATGCTTTGAGGATACGGCGTTTTTCTTTTCGCAGGCGGTGGCTAAAGAGCTGTCCTTTTCCTTTATCTGTCCCCCGGACTGGGCGGAGATCCAGACCGGTGCTTTCTCGGGCCGCGCGATCCGGATGCGGCTGGTACGCTCCGATAATTGCTTTTTACGCCCGAGCGTCCATCATTATCCTGTGATCGCCGGAATACGGGTAGCTTTTTCCTATGAAGGTAAATTTGTACCGCCGAAAAAGCTCCAGCTGTTTGCCGGCACCCGCAGAAAGGATATTACGGCTGTCATGCGCCAGGGCGGTCCGAACAGACGCTTTGTCGTGATGAGCAGCGGGGAATACGGCGATGACGCGCTCTATATCGGCTTTGACCGAAAGCTTGAGAACGGACCGGTCAGTCTGTATTTTGAACTGGAGGAGATCCTGCACCAGAAGGGACTGCTCTGCAACTGGGAATACAGTACGGACAGCGGTTTCAAGCAGATGAAGGTACTGGATCAGACTGCGTCCTTCACGAAATCCGGCTCTGTCTTTTTCATCCCGCCTCCCGATATGGTACAGACGGAGCTTGAGAACCGGAGACGCTACTGGATCAAGATCCGCCGCGCATTTGTTCAGAACAGTGGGGAAAGCGCGCTGTTCCTTCCGAGGATCCGGCGGATCCTGCTGAATGTCGTGGGTGTGACGAATGTTGTGACGAGCCCGGAGGAGAATTATTATCTGAGCGAAGTGCGGCCGTCCCAGCGGGTGACGCTTTCCACCGGCAATATCCTTTCGGCGGATGTCTGGGTCAATGAAACGGGGAATCTTTCCCGGGAAGAGATCGAACGGCTGAAATATGAACGCCCGGATGACGTACGTTCAGAGACAGATGTTTTAGGCAACGTTTCCGAGGTTTATGTCAAATGGCATGAAACGGAAAGTTTTTTAAGTCCGGAGGACAGACGCTCCTACATGCTCGACCGTGTGACGGGGGAGATCGTTTTTGCGGATGGCATCCATGCGGATATCCCGAAGGTCACGGACGATGTCTCCTTTAAGGTACGTCTCCGGACCACCGATGGAAAGCTCGGGAACGTGGAGATGAACCAGATCAGCGAGACGGCGGATACGGTGCTGTATATAGACTCCGTGACCAATCCCGTGCGGGCTTACGGCGGCCGGGATATGGAAACGGTGGAGGAGGCGCTGACGCGGGGCGCCAATATTATCTGCGGGAGAGGAAGACTGGTATCCGCCAGAGATTATATCTGGGATATCCTGAATTTCTCCGACAGCATCGCCAAGGCTGCCTGTATGCCGGGCGTCACCATCGACGGCATATGCAGTGAGGCGGATCTGTCGATCGTGCTGCTCATGCGGGACCATGAAGAGGGCTCCTTCTCGTTTCAGAGGATCGCGCCGTCCTTAAAGGAGTATCTCCTGCGGAAAACCTCGATCACCGTTTCGCATGAGAATCTTCACATTGTCGAGCCGATCTTTGTGACGGTATCCGTCAATGTCTGGGCGGAAATCATGAATGTGGAAGAGAATTTCGAAATACAGAGCATGATCACCGCTACGCTTTCCTCATATCTGGATCCGGTGAACGGAAACGGAGGAGACGGCTGGGAGATCGGCAGTATTCCCCGCAACACGCAGATCGTCATGAAGTTAGCAGGGTTAAAGAATCATGCCCTTGTACGGAAAACCGCCATGACGGCGCGCTATGTCGACAGAGACGGGGAGCATGAAACGGATCTTGACAAGCTGGTGATCTCGCCCTTTATGATCGTCAGATCCGGAAAGCATCAGGTACATATCGGAGTAAAGGAGTAGGAGCGTTTTGTTAAGGACACAGGATAATATCGGCCGGTCCTACGAAGAACGGATTATTGACGCGCTTTCTTCGCTGCCGTTAATCAGCAGTGAGTGGACCAATCATAATCCTTCGGATCCCGGCATCACCATATTGGAAAATCTGGTCGCCTTTGAGACGCTGCAGGGCTCGCTCATTGAGGAGATGGGAAATGCTGCCAGGCTGGCGCTTCTAAAGCTGGCCGGGTTCACCCCGAAAAAGGGAAAATGCGCCAGACTGTTATTGTCCGCAAACGACACCAAGGGCAGCATCACGCTGAATGCCGGCCATCGTTTTTCCTTGGGAAATCTGGTCTATGAGACGAAAAGGGTCGAGAAAACGGGCGCCCATCATCTGACCGGTATTTTTTCCGAGTACGGCGGAAAGATCCATGATTACTGTTTCCTTGCGGACCACGAGGTGAACGTGCCGGTCAGGGTTTTCGGCGATCAGCCGAAGGCGGGGGACAGGATCTGTTTTATTTCCGATTCTCTGCCGGATCCCGGAGAGGAAACCTGCTTTTATATCTCGATCGACGCCCGTTTTAACCGGAATCCTGTGGAAAACAGGGGACAGAACATCTTTGCGGCGCTGAAATGGGAATGCTTTACGGAGAACGGTTTTGAGGAGATACATGTCAGGGACTATACCGGCGCATTTCTGCTAAGCGGTGAAATAAAGCTCCGCATGCCGGATACGAAGGCGGCGGTATATAAAGGGAAGCTTCCGGTTGAGGGCTATTGTATCCGGGCTACCTTGTCCTATGCGCATTATGATATCAGGCCACGGTTCACGGCCGTGGATGCCTTTCTCTTTGAGGTCTGGCAGAAGGACTCCAAGTCTGTCTGTCAGACATTCCAGAATACGAATAAGATCACCGTTCAGAATCCTTTTTCGGAGGAGGGATATATCCTTTGCTTCGCGAAGGAGCGGAAGGGCTATTCCTACCGCCGGTATGAGCTGCAGGTCACAAAAGGGCAGAAGGGCCGCTACTGCCGCTATATCAGAGAGGAAGACGGGCGGTTCTCCCTTGAGTTTGACAAGGAGGCCTATGGCTACGAGCCGGCCAGGGTCAAGGACGCTGTCAGGGTCGTGATCTACAGTGAAGCCGTTATGCGGCGCTACAATGTGGGCCAGGTCTTAGGCTACGATGATCAGGAGATCAACCTCCCGTTTCGCGCGATCGTGCCGGACACCTTCTGCCTGATCGCGAAGAAGAAGGATGCCGAAGGGGGCGAGCTTTTTGACTTTGTCAGACCGCACCGGACCGGAGAGGGAGATCTTTATTATGACCTCCTTGAGAAGGAAGGAAAGATCGTGATCCGGGATGCGGGAAATTATATCGGCGCCGAGCTCTTTATGGGAGGCGTTGCCGTGACGGAAGGACCGCGGGGCAATATACGGGCGGGCGGCAGACTTTCCTCGCACCGTTTCCCCGGGGTTGCATTTTACAATCCGGGGCCGGGGACGGGAGGCGCCTTCCGGGAAAGTCTTGAGGAAGTCCGGATGCGGTTTCGGGAGGATCTGTATACGCCCTATACCTGCGTGACCGCGGAGGACTATGAGCGCGTCGTACAGAAAACGCCGGGACTGTGCATCAAAAAGGTACACGCGGTCATGCATGAGCTTGAAAATTCCGTCCATATCACGGTGATGCCGGGAACAGACGAGGATTTTCCGAGCCTGTCGCAGGAATATCTTGCCGCGATCGAAGAGACCCTTTTGGAGAGGCGCCTCATCTCGACACGCTATCATATCGTTCCCCCGGTTTATACGGCCGTTTCGGCGCATGCGATCGTTTATGTGAAAAGACGGTTTGTTAACAGCAGGGCGCAGATCGAGGAGGTCATCCGGACGGCGCTTGACTATTCGGAAAGCGAGAAGAATTTCGGCGAGGTCCTCAAATATGAGGATGTGTTCGCGCAGATCGAGGATCTTGACTGCGTGGATTATATCTATGAGCTTTTCCTGGGACCGAAGGATTATAAATACGCGCGGTTAAAGGGCTCGGATATCCATCCGGCGGATAACTGCCTCCTGTATCCCGGGGATATCGATATAGAGGTTATTGCGAGCGAAAGGTAAGGCACATGCCCAGATACAGCATTCGAAAAAACAGATTCACAAAAGGTGCCGTGAACGGCTTTACGATCGGGGAAAAGGGAGAACTCACGCTGTCCCCGGAGGAGATGTACCATATCCTTTTACTGAAGGGGATCGACAGTACGGTAGCCGCCGGGAAGTGGGGGAGGATCTCCTTTCATGTGACCGAAGGCGAGGATATGGTATACAGCCTGTATGTGCTGGCGATCGATAACCCGGAGAGAGCGGCGGATATCGACGCGTGTGTGTCAGATCCGGATATTCCGGCGGCGGACAGATTGCTGCGCCTGCGAAAGGAAGGGGCAAAACGGTTTGTGAAAACGCCGGACTGCCTGCTTTACGATCTGAACGGACGCTTCCTTTTTATTGCCTTTGAGGTGACGGGACAGGACAGTCTGACGCTGTCCGATATCGTCGTTGACAGCGTCGGGGATAATTTTATGGCTACGTTTCCCGAGGTTTACAGAGAGCGGAACAGCTTCTTCCATCGCTACATGTCGATCTTTTCCAGTATTTACAATGATTTTCAGCGGGAGATCGATTCCATGTATCAGATCCTTGACCTGGAGACCTGCTCCGAGGAGCAGCTGATCGTCTACGGCGAGTGGCTCGGCATCACCCTGCGGGAGGGACTGCTGCCTGTTCATATCACAAGACAGCTTGTCAGAGAGGCTTATGAGCTGAACCGGATGAAGGGCACGAGGGCTGCCATCGAGCGCGTGCTGACGATCATTCTGGGGGAAAAGCCCGTTATCATCGAACATAATCAGGTAAAATCCATGCTCAAGGAGGAGGACAAGGACTATCTGCAGCAGTTTGAGATCCGCAGTCCCTATGATGTGACGATCCTGATCCGAAGACACCTGACAGAGGCATTACGGCATCAGATCGTCTTCGTGCTGGAGCAGTTTAAGCCCGTCCGGATCAGGTTTTCTCTTTCCCAGATGGATGAGAGGCCGATGGCGGATTCCAACAGCTACCTGGGCGTGAATACCGTGCTGCCGGGAGCCGGTGAAGCGGGAAGGCTGAATGAAAATGCTTCCCTTGACGGAGCTGTGGTATTACAATGATCCTGTTCGATAATGTTTTTAAACAATATGATAATTACCATAAGCCCGTATTTGCGCATTTCAGTGAAAGGATCGAGGACGGGGAATTTGTCCTGGTGACCGGGGAAAGCGGGAGCGGGAAGAGTACGCTGATCAAGCTTTTGCTCAAGGAGATCGAACCGGACAGGGGCGAGATCTTCGTAAACGGAAAGCGCCTTACGGAAATTCCGCGCGCGCAGATCCCCTATTACAGGCGCGGGATCGGCGTCGTCTTTCAGGATTTCAGACTGTTTGAGGAATATACCGTTTTCGGAAATCTGGAGCTCGTACTGGGACTGACAGGCGCAAGGGGAAAGGACGCGGAGCTCAAGATCACCCATATCTTAAAGCTCCTTGGGATCGACAGGCTGCACAGGCGATTCCCCTCCGAGCTTTCGGGCGGAGAAAAGCAGAAGGTCTGCATGGCCCGGGCCCTTATCAATATGCCTAAGATCCTGCTTGCGGACGAACCGACCGGGAACCTTGACCCGGAGAGCTCCGCGGAGATCATCAAGCTGCTTTCGGTTGCGAACAAACAGGGGATCACGGTGATCATGGCGACCCATGATCTGGAAACCTGCCGGAGGCTGATCGAGGAGGACCACCGGATCAATCTGGATGAAATAAACAGGTATTCACGAGAATCAACATCAGGAGGTTTTGAAACCAGAGTATGAATCAGGTACAGAAAATATTGATCGCGGGGGCGTGCATTTTTTATGCGGCGACCATATACTGCTTTTTCCATCAGGAACCGCCCATCATCGTCCTGTTTTTCCTGCTGCACAGTCTGTGCCTGATCTTATTCAGCTACAGGACCTACCGGGAGGTATTAAGCGATAAGGAATCCATTGAGACCTTTCACCAGGATATCGGCTTAGAGATCGCGGAGAAGAACAGGGCCCTGAAGGAGCTTCAGGAGACCATGGGACGAAAGGACAAGGACCGCAACGAGATGGCCGAGCGGATCGAAGCCCTGCAGCTGCAGGAAAACGGATTCAGAGAGCGGATCGCGAGCCTGGAATCGGATCTCGAAACGGTCTCGCGTGAATCGAAGGAGAAGCTTAACGCCATGGTGCGCACCGGCGCGAATCAGCTCCTGCCGCCGTTATCTCCGGAGCATGACGAAAAGGAGGCCGTTAATATCATCAAGATGGCGCATAAGGCAAAGGACGCGCTTCATGTCGAAGCGGTCCGGGCCAATCTGCACATCAATATTTCCTCCGCCAATGATGTCCTGATGGTGCATGCGGATCCGAACCGGTTAGAATGCCTGTTTAAGAATATCATCGATAACTCGATCAAATACATGAAACGCGCGGGAGCGCTTGTGATCACCTTTTCCTCTGTGGGAGACGGTGTTTTCGTTGCGCTTAAGGATACGGGCATGGGGCTTTCCGAGGATGAGACGGCGCATATCTTTGAGATCAACTATCAGGGTTCCAACCGCGTAAGCGGTACGGGACTCGGCCTGGCACAGGTACGCTGCATTGTGGAATATTACGGCGGGACGATCTACGCCAAGAGTACGAAAGGAAAGGGCATGGGAATCTATATTCAGTTTCCCGCATAAGACAGGATGAGTATGAACAGAAAAAATGCCGGAAGAATACTGATCGCGGTGATGGCTTTCTATATCTTCACAGCCCTGTTGGCTGTAGGGGTCTTTGACCGGGCGGGGACCGTTTACGGGATGAGCCGAAAAGGAGAGGAAGAGGAAGCTTCGAAGGAGCAGAAGAAGGAAGATACGGAGGAAGATACGAAGGAAGCGGACCTGCCGTATATGATCCAGGTGGAAAGAAGCGATTTCGACCAGGAAGTGGAAGAGAAGACAGCAACAGATACCTTTACCGGATGGACTTATGATGAGATCGGGGCTTCCTATCCGGAAACGGACTGGTCAGGGCTTTATGATACCCTGGAGGAAACGGACCAGATGGTATCCGATCTGTACGGAACCATCGATGATGACAGTGATCTGCCCGAAACAAATGACGACGCGCTGGAGGAGCCCGTCCGCGAATATTATTCCTTCGTTACGAACAACGTCACCTCGCATCTGAATATGCGGAGCGAACCGGGGATGGAGGCGAAGGTGATCTATCGCCTGCCGCCCCGTTCAAGCGGTGTCATCCTCGAGCTGGGAGACGAATGGTCAAAGGTTTTGGCAGACGGCTACACGGGATATTGCTCCAATGAATATATGACCATGAAGGAAATGACAAAAGAGGAGTACGAGGCCGCGCTTTCGGCCGGGGCGTCCGGAGACAGCGCAGCATCGGAAACACAAAGCATTTCGGAGGAAACGGAGAATGGATCAGAACCTGCGGAAACGGGAACAGCAGAATGATTCTTATTACGCGGAAGAGCCGGACTGGATGGAATATCTGCAGCGGAAGGAAGCGGAAGCGCTGAACAGGGAAAAAGGTGTTTTCGAGGCCAAAGACAGGAAAGCCATCAATACAGCGCCCTCTGTGTTCGAAAAGGGCACCGTATTTGTGACAGAGGATAAGAAGCATGGGAAAGTATGATGAGCAGCTGAAAAGCAAGCCCTTTAAAGATTACAACGAGTATATGGAGTATATCTTCGACTGCGTGAATATCGGGCTTGACAGCTATATCACCGGTATGAAAACCCTGTATGCCGCGGAGAACGGCGGATATAAGAACGTTCTGTATCCGGACATTGAAGTGGCAAGCGACATGTGCCAGAACAAGATCGATCAGTTCTACCGGGAGGAAGAGCCTGACGACAGCGGAGACAGTGCTTCTGAAGAGGATGAAGAGGAAGACGGGGAGGATTCCGGATCGGAGGATGAAGACGATGACGAGCTTTTGAGCCTCTTGGGAAGCTTTGGTACGAGCAGTACCGGAGACGACGAGGAGGATGAGGAATCCGTTGATCACGCCGATGCCGGCGTTGACAGAGAGACCGGGCTCAGAGACAGACTCATGTTTATCGAGGAACGGGCTAAGCTTACCGAGGAGGCCGGGATCAGTCTGCCGTTTTTCAGGCTCTGTCAGAAAATGCAGTTTGAACCCTTTACGGTCTTCTGCTTCGCGGCCGGGATCTTAGCTTCCACACAGACGGATTATGCCGGCGTTTATCAGGTTATCAACGAAAGCAGCAATCTGTCCTCACCGACGATCGAATCCGCGGCCAAGGCGTTTTACGGATCTTCCTTTTCCATTACAGGGGCTTACGGGGATATGTCCACCTGCCTTGAACAGCTTTTGCCGTTACTTTCCCTGGATGTTATGAACAGCATGCCCTTTTCGACGGTGGTATCCCCCGATAAAAGGATCATTGACTGTCTTTTCGGCCGGAATCCGGATAAGCTGGACGAGGATTATACCCGCTTCATCATGATGCTGACGGATGATAAGGAGCTGGATCCGATCTTAGCCAATCAGGGTATCCTTGACGAGATGCGCATTTCCTTTGAAGAGGGGGTCAGGATCTTTTATTATTACGGCGACGAGGGAAGCGGCCGCCGTTTTTTTGTCAAACAGTTCTGCAAGGAGCAGGGCTTAAAGGCCATTACGATCAACTGCAAGAAGCTGTTTAATTATGATTTCCGTTTTGTGGAGCGGGCGCTGTGGGCCGTTACGCGGGAATGTATCCTGACGGGCTCCTGCTGCTGCCTGACGGATCTGAGCTTCCGTGAGGAGGAAAAGGAAAAGTTCTTCGGCTATATGGACATGGCGTTTGCCAAGCTGACGGAACAGAACGTCATGGTGTTTGCCATGAGTAAGGAGCATATTGATTTCCGGGAGGTCACAAAGCTTGGCTATACGGAACTTGAGCTGCCTACGCCCGGTACCGCCGAAAGACAGGCATGCTGGGAGTATTACGCAAAGGGCTATACGCTGGAAGAGGGGATCGATATGCTGGAAATGGCAACGAAGTTCCTCTTTACGCCGGGGAAGATCCATGACGCGCTGAAGCATGCCAGATCGCTTTCGGTCATGGCCCAGGAGCAGCAGATCAGCCGGGACAAGCTGTTTAAGGGCTGTTACAATCAGATGAGCTCCGAGCTGACCCAGAAGGCGACCAAGATCAAGGCGAATTTCGGATTTGAGGATATCGTCATGAATCCGAGCCAGCGGGAAACCTTAGAGCATGCCATCGACCAGATGAACTTTCGCAAGCAGGTATACGAAAACTGGAACTATACCAAGAAATATCCCTACGGCAGAGGGCTTTCGATCCTGCTCTTCGGGGCGCCCGGTACCGGAAAATCCATGTGCGCGCAGGTGATCGCGCATGAACTGAATCTGGAGCTTTACCGCGTGGACCTTTCCAAGGTTATCGATAAATATGTGGGTGAAACCGAAAAATCGATCTCCATGATCTTCCGGGAGGCCAAAAAATGCAACGTTGTTCTGTTCTTTGACGAGTGTGATACCTTATTTGCCAAAAGATCCGACGACGGAGGCTCCAACCAGGCCTCCAACAACAATAAAACGGCTCTTCTCCTGCAGGAGGTGGAAGCCTACGACGGCGTTTCGGTCCTTGCGACCAACTATAAGCATAATATCGATCCGGCTTTCTTCCGCCGGATGAAATATATCGTGGAATTCCAGTTCCCGGACGCGGATACGAGAGAAATGCTCTGGACCACAACGATCCCGAAGGACACGCCCCTTGCGGATGACGTGGATATCCGTTTCCTGGCGGAAAAGTTTGAGTTTGTCGGCGGTAATATCAAAAACTGTATCCTGAACGCCGCGTTTTTGGCTGCCGCGGATCCGGAATCCGGGGGCCTCGTTCATATGAAGCATTATCTGTTGGCGATCAAATACGAATTTGTCAAGGTAGGAAAGGTCTTTACCAGGTCCGATTTCGAGCCGTATGCGGCAGAGGTGGGGCTGTAAATAATGAAATGATTGAGGCTTCAAAAGTCACATGGCACAAAGTGCCATGGTGAATTTGCACAATAAACCGCTCTCGCAAGCTAGCTTGCAGAGACGGTTTACTGTGCAAATTGCACATGTGGCTTTGCCACATGACACTTTTGACGCCTCAATCATGAAATGATCCGGTCTGCAGGCAGACCGGATCGGCGCAGACAAGGAAATGATTCGGCCAGCAGAGCTGACCGAATCGGCACGAACAGGTTCGTGCCTAAGCGCACGATTCGCAAGCGAATCGGCGCAGGGCGGAAATGATTCGGTCTGAACGCAGACCGAATCGGCACGAACAGGTTCGTGCCTAAGCGCACGATCCGCAAGCGAATCGGCGCAGTAAGGAAATGATTCGGTCTGCGGGGAGGGGAGATGCGCGACGGATATGGCAGAAGGATAGAGTATTTGAGAATATCCGTCACGGATAAGTGCAACCTGAGATGCCTCTATTGTATGCCCCATGATATCAGATCCCTGCCGATGAAAGAGATCCTGACCTACGAGGAGATCGCAGCCATTGCGGAAACGGCCGCTTCTCTCGGGATCACCAGGATAAAGATCACGGGCGGGGAGCCGCTTGTCAGAAGAGATGTCTGCCGTCTGATCGGCATGCTGAAAAAGATCCCGGGGATTAAGCAGGTGACGCTTACGACAAACGGGGTGCTGCTTAAGGAGCATCTGGAGGGCCTTATGGCGGTCGGGATCGACGGGATCAATATCAGCATCGATACGGCAGATCCCAAAAGATATGAGCGCATCACCGGCTCCGATACGCTTGGGGCGGTTCTTGAAGGGCTGACGGAGGCTTTGCGATATCATATCCCGGTCAGGGTAAACGCGGTATCTCTGGATCCGGCATTTTTTGCGGAAACGGAAGCGGAACACGATCCTCTGAAGGAGGCTGCCGCCCTCATTGAGCTTGCAAGAGAACGGCCCATAGACGTCCGGTTTATCGAGCTGATGCCGATCGGTGCCGGCAAGAGCTTTCCGGGGATCCCGCATGATGTTCTGATCCCGCTCCTTTTAAAGAGATTTCCGGCCCTTGCGCGGGATGAAAAAAAGCACGGCAACGGGCCCGCGGTATATTACCGGATGCCCGGCTATCAGGGCAGTATAGGCTTTATCAGCGCCGTGCACGGCATGTTCTGCGACAGCTGCAACAGGATCCGGCTGACGGCGCAGGGCTATTTAAAAAGCTGCCTCTGCTACGATACGGGGATCGATCTGAAGGAGATCCTCAGGAGCAGCCTGCCGGAACCGGAAAAGAATAGAGCACTGGCTGCGGGAATGGAAAAAGCAATATTATGTAAACCAAAAGCCCATTCCTTTGCCAAACAGGAGAATATTTCAGAGAAACATGCCATGTCCGCGATCGGGGGATAAAAGGAAATGGATGGTCTGACAGGACATATCAGAGCGATCTGCATCAGTAAGGAGAGAGGGACGGTCAAGCATGAGGTGCCCTCGGCGCTGTTAGTAAAGGACTTCGGCCTTGAAGGGGACGCGCACGCCGGAAAATGGCACAGACAGGTAAGCCTTCTGTCAGGGGCCCGGGTGGATGAATTCAACGAAAAAGGCGCCGGTGTCAGTCACGGTGATTTCGGCGAAAACCTGGTCATAGACGGATTCGACTGCAAAAGCCTTCCGATCGGCAGCACGATCACGATCGGGGAGAAAGCGGAGCCTCCGAGACTTAAGATCACGCAGCGGGGCAAGGAATGCCATACGCATTGTCAGATCTACCAGAGGATGGGTGAGTGCATCATGCCCCACGAGGGTGTCTTTGCGGAGGTATTAACCGGCGGTGAGATCAAAACAGGCGACAGGCTTTCCGTGGAATATCCGGACAGCCAGAGGCCGTTTCAGGCAGCCGTTATCGTACTGAGCGATAAAGCCTCCAAAGGAGAGCGGGAGGATCTGAGCGGACCGAGGGCCTGTGAGATCCTTAAGGAAAACGGCTATGAGATCATCGAATATGTCCTGCTCCCGGATGATCCTGAGAGGCTTAAGCAGGCACTGATCCGCTTAAGCGACGGGAGAGAGGCAGACCTGATCGTGACAAGCGGCGGTACGGGCTTTTCGCTCAGGGACAATACGCCGGAGGCCACGCTTTCGGTGGCCGACAGGAATGCTCCCGGCATCGCCGAATATATGAGAATGCGATCCTTCGCCCTTACCGATAGAGCGATGCTGTCAAGAGCGGCCTCCGTGATCCGGGGGAAAACGATCATCGTCAATCTGCCGGGAAGCCCGAAGGCTGTGGAAGAGTGCCTGGGCTTTATCTTAAACGGTTTAGCCCACGGAATCGCGATCCTGCGCGGGAGCGCTTCCGAATGCGCGAGAGAATGATATAGCAGATAAGAACAGGAGGAGAGAAATGGATAACGAATTCAAAAATCCGGGCAAAACAATGGCTTCGACCTGCCCTGCCTGCGGCGGAACGCTTTTGTTCAATCCGACAGAGGGAAAGCTGAAATGCGAGTACTGCGATATGCTCTATACGCCGGAGGAGGTCGCGGCGGAATGGGCGAAAAAGACCGGGAATACTGCGGAAGCTGCCGGGGCGGAAACCGGGGGAGCGGAAACCGAGCGTGTATATGAGGCGCAGGAGCTTGGACCCGAGGATCAGATGCGCTCCTACAGCTGCTCTACCTGCGGCGCGGAGCTTTTGGCGGATCAGACCACCGCTGTGATGCGCTGCCCTTACTGCGGGAATCAGACGATCGTGGAAGAGCAGTTCTCCGGCGCTATCCGTCCGGATTACGTGATCCCCTTTGCCCAGACCAAGGAGCAGGCCATCGAAAAATATCACAGCTTTTATCACAAGCGTTTTCTGCTGCCGAAGTCCTTTAAAACGGACAGCCACGTGGATGAGATCCAGGGGGTTTACGTGCCGTTTTGGATGTTCAGCGGCAGGACCTATATTGAAGGCAACTATATTGCTTATGATGAGGAGGAGGACAGCAAGGGAAACAAGAGGATCTCGCAGCGTTTTGAGGTACGGCGGAGCGGTTATCTGAATTACGCGAATGTGCCGGCGGACGCCTCCAAGCGCATGGATGATGACCTGATGGATTCCGTCGAACCGTACAAGCTTGACGGGCTCAAGGATTTCTCCATGGTATATCTGCCGGGCTTCATGGCGGAGCGCTATGACGTAGACGAGGAGGAATGCAGGAAGCGCGCCCATACCAGAGCGGAGGGCAGTATTAAGGATCAGGTGAGAAAATCCATCCGGCATGACGGGATCGAGCAGGCGGACGAGAAGTTCCGGTATGAATCGGAGAGCACGAAATATGCGCTGTTCCCCGTATGGCTGCTTGTGACCTCGTGGAAGGACAAGATCTATAAATTCGCGATGAACGGACAGACGGGCAAGATGGTCGGAGACCTTCCGGTAAGTGCGCCGAAGCTGATGGGCGTTGTCATACCGTTATTCATTCTGGTAGCCGTTGTCGTCGGCGGCCTTCTGGGAGAGGACGGGTTCACCACCTTCATAGCGGCACTGCTCATTTCCGGAGTGGTAGGCGTTTTCATGTACGCGAGCATGAAGTCGGTCGCGAAAGCTTCCAACGCGGGAGGTTATATCACGCAGTCGCTTCAGCTGACCTTCCAGGACGAGAGCAAGGTCGGTTCCTTTAAGGCCAGAAAGATCCGTAAGGAAATGAAAAACAATCAGTAATTGAAAAGAAAGCAAAATAAAGTTATAGTATAAATTAGATTTTTGTATATTTTTTCCTGCAGAGAAGCGAAAATGTATCAGATTGCGTTAGCCGTTCAATGGATCAACATATTTATCATCCTGACAGAGACCTGGATCGTATTTAAAAAAATGAAATGCAGGCTGCATTACTACCTGTATATGATGTGTATTTCGACCCTGATCTACAGCACCGGATATTTACTGGCACTTTTTTCCGACACGGAGGAGGCGTATTTTCAGTCTCTGCTCATGTCATGGGGCGGAAAGATCTGGATCGTTTTCTCGCTCCTTTATTTCTGCCTGGAGCTTTCCGGCGTCAACGTCCCAAAACGCCTGCTGCACTGCCATTTCATCTTTACGGTCATCATGTATGCCGTTGTCATCACAACGAAACGGACAGGCCTGTTTTACAGGAACACGGCTTTCGATAAGACCGGAGATATGCCGGATTTCCGCTTTGACGCAGGGCCCTTATTCTATCTCTGGGAGCTCATGGTCTTCTGTACCATCGTGGTGGGCCTGGTATTTCTCTACCGGGCGCTTGCCAGAGAAAGGAACCTTCAGAAAAGAAAACAGTTAAAGATCGTCATGATGGCGCTGCTTTGCGAGCTGATCATCGGGGGACTGGTCATGATGCCCATTCATATCTTCTATGATCTGAACCAGTTGGGCTTTTCGATCAGCGCGATCTTAATCATCATCGCGATCTTCCGCGATAATCTCATGGATACGGAATCGATCGCGAGAGACTACATGATCGATGAGCTCTCGGCCGGGGTCATCGCTTCGGATACGGACGGAGAGGTTGCCTATTATAACAAGGCGGCCCTGCAGGTCTTTCCGGAGCTTGAGAATGACGCCCCCGGGGTTCTCGAACAGGTGAGGCGGGCGATCCTTTTAAAGGAGCCCATTACGATCAACGAACGGATCTATACCTTTGAGGAAAGAAAGCTGATCCAGAACGGTCTTGATGTCCGCAAGATCTACGTCATCATCGACGCCACCGTGCATTACGTCCACCTAAAGGAGTTAGAGGAGCAGAGGCGTATCGCGGATGAAGCCAACAAGACGAAATCGGACTTCCTTGCGAATATGTCGCATGATATCCGCACGCCGATCAACGTGATGTTAGGCCTCGATGAGATGATCTTAAGAGACAGTACCGAGAGCCCGGTGAAGGGCTATGCCATCGATATCCAGCGGGCCGGAGAAACGCTGCTGTCCATCATCGATGATATCCTGGATCTGAGCAAGATCGAATCCGGGAGAATGGATATCGTTCCGGTCAAGTACGACGTTTCCAGCGTCCTGTATGATCTTTCGAATATGATCGTCGGCGCGGCAACGGAAAAGAAGCTCTCCTTCGAGATGACCGTGACGCCGAATATCCCCGCAAGGCTCTGGGGAGACGATGCGAGACTGACCCAGGTGCTTTTAAATATCCTGACGAACGCTGTCAAGTATACGAGACGAGGATCCATATGGTTTCGGATCAGCCTGAAGGATATCATCTATGAGCCGGAGGAAGAGGAGAGATATGCGATCATCCACTTTGAGGTGGAGGATACGGGGATCGGGATCAAATCCTCGGATATGAAAAGGCTGTTTTCGGAATTTGAGAGGATAGAAGCGGAGCGTAACAGAAATATCGAAGGAACCGGACTGGGACTTGCCATTACGACAAAGATCCTTTCGCTCATGGGTTCCAAGCTGAATGTCAAGAGCGAATACGGCAGAGGCTCGGTCTTCTCCTTTGATCTGAAGCAGCTGATCATCGACGATACGCCGATCGGCGATTTCGAGGAGAGGATCAGGCACCGTTATACCGACCAGTATGTCTATACGGAATCCTTTACGGCGCCGGATGCCCATATCCTTATCGTGGACGATAACAGTATGAACCGCAAGGTGTTCGCTTTCCTGCTGAAGCAGACGCAGGTAAAGATCACCGAGGCCGGCAGCGGTCACGAGTCGGTGGCGCTCGCGGCCAAGCAGCATTTTGACCTGATCTTTATGGATCATATGATGCCCGGCATGGACGGGATCGAAGCTCTGAAGCGGATCCGGGTGATGAAGCACGGGCCCTGCGCCAATACGCCGATTATCGTTCTGACGGCCAATGCTGTGGCAGGATCCAGGGAGCAGTATCTGGAGGAAGGCTTTGATGACTTTTTATCGAAGCCCATCGCGGGGGATGTGCTTGAGGACGCCATCCGGAAATGGCTTCCGAAGGAACTCGTGAAAGCACCTGCCGCCCATCATGAGGCCCCTGCAGAGAAAGAGAGCGTGAAAAAGGCGCCTGCCGAGGAGTTCCCTGTTATCTTCGGCGTGGACTGGAAGGTCGCGATGATGCGGCTTCAGAACAAGGATATCCTGAAGTCGGTGCTGGGCGAATTTTCCGATACCATCGATCTGCAGGCGGATAAGCTGGAAGGGTTTAGGACAGCCTGCCGGAGACGACGGATGATTACAGGATCCTGGTGCATGCCATGAAAAGCTCTTCGAATGCGGCCGGTATCCTTCCACTTACGGGTATGGCTGCCGTACTCGAAAAAGCAGCTGCCGACGGGGACTTAGCCACGATAGATTCGATGCATCCCGTGTTTATCAAGGAATGGCGGGCATATAAGGAGAGGCTCAGGGAATACCTGCAGCCTGACGGGGACGGCGCAGAGGAAAAGGAGCCGATCCGGCCGGATATGCTGAAGGCTCTTCTGTCCTTACTTGGCTCCGCCATGGAGGAGATGGATATCGACGGCGTGGACGATGCCATGAAAAAGCTGTCTTCTTACCGGCTCCCGAAGGGCGCTGCCGATGAATTTGATGCGCTGAAGGCGGCAACCGCTCAGCTGGACCAGATGCTGACGGCTGATATAATAGAAAGGATCAATGAGGCTATCGAGTAAAAAATTGTTTTAAGCAGATCGGCGCAGAAGGGGGAAAGTATATGAAAAAAATTCTGCTGATGGGAAAATTCAACGAGGTTCTGAAGGATATCGATAAGGCGCTTTCATCATTTTTCCATGTCCAGCTATGCGAGATTAAGCTGGAGACGGTGGACGGCATGATGCAGGTGGTGGAGCCGGAGCTGGTCATAATCAGCCTTGTCGGTACCCAGGATTACGATATGAACCTGTTCATGCGGTTGGCGGACCGTTACAGCCAGACGCCGGTACTGACCATCGGGACGGAGTCGGAGAAACGGGCATTCCTGAAATTTTATCAGGATGATCAGTTTGATAATCTGATCAGGCCTGTGGACAATACGGCCGTATTGAACGCCGTGGCCAAAAAGCTGAATCTGGAATACCTCGAAAGGGACGGAAAGGGGATCCTGAACGAAAAGAGCACCCGGAAGAACGTCCTGATCGTAGACGACGATCCGGTAACGCTCAGGAGTATCCGGGAAATGCTCAGTGAGGATTTCGAGGTTACCGTAGCCACGTCCGGGATCCAGGCGATGACAGCGATCGGAAAGAAACGGCCGGACCTCATCCTGCTTGACTATGAGATGCCCGTCTGCGACGGAAAGCAGACGCTCGAAATGATCCGGGCGGATGAGGAGCTTAAGGATATGCCTGTGATCTTCTTAACCGGCATCAATGACCGGGCGCATATCCAGAGCGTTCTGAAGCTGAAACCGGAAGGGTATCTTTTAAAGCCGGCGGTAAGGGATGAGCTGGTCTCAACGATCCGAAAGAGGATCGTTGTATAAAAAAAGATCTGGCCGGAAAACCGACCGGATTCCCATCGGAAAGGGCCGCGGATCAACCGCGGCCTCTTCTTTTGATTTTCGTGAAGCCAAAGAACAGGATCGCCATGCTTACGAACAGGATCCCGTAGATCCCGAGATTTTTCAGGATATCCTGTGTGGAGACCTGCTCCTGCGTCCCGGCAAAGGACGGCGGCTTCATACCGCCCTTCGGACGGCCGCCTCTTCGTTTACCGGCATTTTCCTCGTTTACGCCTCCCATATTGAAGGTCCCCATCGTACTGATATTGATGGAAGAGGCATCGATCAGGGACGAGGCATCCTCCCGCTGTCCGTCGTCCGTTGCGGGGATGGTTCCCGCGAGCTGCCCTTCAATGCTCTCTGCTCTGAGAAGCACCGTCTGATACAGCATTTCCGCGGCTTCTTCATATTCGTCATAGCTGGAGAACGCGGTGGGATCCGTTTCCACCAGTTCGTCAATCTGGCTTCTGATGCGGTTATACACTTCTTCAAAACGTCCGCCGTCAACGTACTCCTCTGTCAGGAGCCTTAAGTATTCGTGATATTGTTCCAGATATTCCTCATTTTCAAGGAGCGCATCGAAAAATTCGGTGCCGTCAAAGGGCGTATCGATCGCGTCATTGATCATATCGGCTGCGCTGCCGTCCCTTCCCATGGACATACCGCCGAAGGACAGATTGTAATCCCAGGGGAAGATATTCAGTTTGCCGTCATATTCATAAAGATAGTAGTTATGCGCCATGTTTCCCGACAGAGAATCCATGTTGACGGAAAAGGTATGGACGGCCATGTATCTGAGCACGTTGTCGATATCCAGATATTCCTCCAGATCCGTTCCCTCACTGATATTCTTCAGCGCGGTGACGACACGTCTGTGATCCGCGTCGCTCGTTCCCGTAAGCGCGCCCTCCCATATGGTGGAATAGCTGTCCAGGTCGTCGTCCGTATAATTCAGGTTCGCGCCGCCGTTTCCGCCCATGGAGAAGCCGCCTCCGCCCGGCCCCTTTTCGGGATCGAAGTCCCCCCTGTCGGGCATGTTTTCGGGATCAAAGTCTCCCATGTCAGGCATGTTTTCGGGATCAAAGTCCCCCATATCGGGCATGCTTTCGGGATCAAAGCCCCCCATATCGGGCATGTTTTCGGGATCAAAGTCTCCCATATCAGGCATGTTTTCAGGATCAAAATCCCCTCCCGGGAATCCCTCGGGCGGTGCGCCGCCCCCCGGCATGCCCGATCCCGCAGCGGAACCTTTTGCCTTGTCGCCGCCCATCCCCATCGTGTCGGGCTTATATAATTCACCGTCCTGCGTGCCGAAATTACGGAGCATAAAGCTTTTTTCCACGCCCTCCAGGGCCAGGTAGACCCCCTTGTATTCTCCGTTTAGAGAGAGGGAGGCGTAGTTATAGAGGGATGCTTCCGCCCCAATATACTGAAACATATCATATATGATGGCTTCTTTCATATTGGTGGCGTCCGCGTAGTTGTTGTTTAAGATCAGCTTGTCCAGACCGAAGCAGGTCTGGCCGTCGACGAAATGGCCAAACTCCAGCTTGAAGCTGTAACGGTCCGAATCCGGATTCATGGCGATGGCAGAGAGGCTCGTATTCCCCTTGGGCCGGATGCCGACATTGTATATCGTCTGTCCGTTGATGACCACGTCGCAGGTATAGTATTCCTCGGACATGGCGCTGTTTAACATTTCCGTCCAGTCCTTTTCATCCATCAGGATATCGATGCTGATGATCTCGTCCGTATCAAACAGCTCGCTCTCGTATTCCATGCCGACACCGAGTCCGCCGAGGGCATCGCTTAACTGCTTTGCGCATCCTGCTGCTACGAGGCAGAGGATAACGGCCAGAACCATGATAGCGGCGATGATCTTTGTGATATATTTGTTCGATACCATAATATGCTCCTGTTCTGCGTCTGCGCCGATTTGCTCTGCTCACAGACCGAATCATTTCCGCGCCTGCGCCGATTTGCTCTGCTTAAGACATATATTCTCCGTTAAAGGTAACAAGGGTGGCGCCCGATACGCCGTCGATCTCGTTCACGCGGTTAACAAAGCCCGTTGCTCCGTCCTTTACCCGGATCTCCGCGGTAAGCTCTATGCCGGCCGCGTCCACGGTCTTTGACTTTACCAGATATTTATCCACGGATTTTTCGATGATATTGCGGGCACTTTCCTCTGCCTGCTCATTGATACAGTTCACGATCAGGATATAGGGCGTATGGCGGATCTTCTGATTGGCAAACACGACCAGGATCACGCCGATAATGGCCGAACCGATGACCGCAAGGGGGATCATGCCGGCGCCGATCACGATACCCACTGCCAGGGCCCAGAACAGGAAAACGATCTCCATGGGCTCCTTGATGGCTGTACGGAAACGCACGATGGATAAAGCACCGACCATGCCGAGAGAGAGCACCACATTGGACGTGACGGCCATGATCACTAACGTCGTTACAAGGGAAAGGCCGACGAGCGTCATCGCAAAGCCCGTGGAATACATGATCCCGCTGAAGGTCTTTTTATAGACAATAAAGATGAAAAGCCCGATCACCAGGGCAAAGAGCATACCGATCAGGGTATCCACCGCTGAAAACTCCGTTACGCTCTCTAAAAAGCTTGATTTAAAAATATCGTTGAATGTCATGATAGTTCCTCCTATTCTTGCGGAAAGCTTCTTTCTGCCTATGTTATTGTTTTATCCGAACCGTCTGCAGACCCCGTATTTTGAAAAAGCCTGCTGACGGGTTTGATCTGCCTGTATCATATCCTGGATGATCTCCGGCAGGAACGCGTCGTACTTTATCTCAAGGAGCATATCGGAGGGCTCGTCTGTCGCGCTGATATCCGTTACCTCTTTTGTGAGAAAGTCCCGGCTGTAAAGCGAGGTCCTTATGCAGGAGTCAAACGTTATCCTGACGTTCCCCGGCCGGTAGATATAGGGCTCTCTGACATAGGATACAAGGACCCTCGGCTTAAGGCGCTGATAGTTCATTTTCGCGTACAGCTCCCGGACCAGCTCCTCTTTGTGAGCCTTCATGAAGGAAAGCTTGCCCTGTAAAAGCTTTCTGCATTCCTCCTCCGAGATCCGGGCGTCGTATTTCAGGCAGAGATCATCGATCTTCATTTTTTTCTCCAGCGTGATAAAGGAAAGATCATCGTTATAATATCTGATGCGGAATTTTTCACGTCTGGCTGTGCCGTTTATCTTTTCCCGGAGTGCCTTATCGTCCTGATTGTCAAAGTAGATGCTCTTAATCCGGTAAAGCCCGTCCTCCCCCGCGTGGGGATCCGGGGTCATGATCTGTTTTATCCTGCTTCTGATGCCAAGGTAATCCGTGTGGGAAACGGCGTATTTCAGTTCGTGCCGGTAGTGCTTCTTTTCATTCACAGCAGTTCCTCCTTTCGACAGTCGCTATTTTATGAGGCCAACCTGAAATCAACCTGAAATATCACGGAGGACACAAAATGTTCAAAAACAGAAATGATCCGGCGCGGAAAAGGAAATGATCCGGTCAGAAAACGGCGCGGAAAAGGAAATGATCCGGCACAGAAAAAGAAGACCCGAAGGTCTTCTTAAAAGGTGATCTTTATTGTCATGGTCTTGCCGCTCGGACAGCTTGCGGATATTTTTCCGCTGTGTGCCAGGGCCACCGCCTTTGCGATGGAGAGTCCCACGCCGTTGCCGCCCGTTTCCGTGCTCCGGGAAGCGTCGGGGCGGTAAAAACGGTCAAAGAGCCTTTCCGTATCCGGGGGTTCCTCATAATGGCAGGTATTGAAAACCTCGATCAGGATCCTGCTGCTTTTCCGGTACACACTGAACCTGATCTCGCTGTTTTCCTCCGAATAGCGCAGGGCATTGTCAAGAAGGACGGACAGCATCTGCCGGATGGCACTTGGATCGCCGAATAAAGGGATATCACTTTCAATATCCACAGCCAGGGTCTTTCCGAGGGCGTCCGCCTGCGGCCTGAAGACCTCTGCCGTCTCCAGAGCCGTATCGCTTAGCGAGAAGTTTTCCTTGCCGGGGAGAGGCATTTCCTCATCGAGCCTTGACAGCGTCACGAGCTCGCTCACAAGCTTTGCCATCCGTCTGGTCTGCTTTCTGATATTCTCCGTCCATTCGCTTTCACCCTGTTCCATGGTGATCACGTCGATGCTGGTGGAAATGGAGGTGAGCGGCGTTTTCAGCTCATGACCCGCATCCGTGATGAACTGCTTCTGCTGCCTGATATTGGCGGCAAAGGGTCTGATCGCCCTTTTGGAAAGCAGCCATACCAGAAGAAATACGATGACAAGGCTGACGACGCAGATAATGAGGGTCAGGATACGCAGTGAGAGCATATACTGCTGTTCTCTTGCCGTATTTAAGAAGATCACCTCGGTTACGCCGTCCTCTTCCGCCATGAGATAGCGGTAGGCCTTCATATATCCGTGCTCTTTGCCTTTTTTCAGGACATCCTGTCCGTACCGGATGGCTTCTTCGCTGTCGAGCGCCGCGATATAATCGGTGGACGCGAAAAGGACGTCGCCGTTTTCGTCAAAGCGCACGGTGAAGAATCTGGTCATGTAATTGGCCTCCAGATCCGGAAGTCCCATAAAGGGCTTCAGGGGCGGCGCGCCGCCGCCCGGAGGCATTTCCGGGTTTTTCTCCGAAAAGGACAGGATCGCGTTCAGCGTTTCATCGGCGCGTTTTGTCACAACAGCGTAATTCACGGCGTTGACCAGCACGGCGATCATCATGATCACCGCGAAAAAGGCAAGCATGGCGGCAAGGATCACCCGCCTGCGCATCGTTTTGATCATTCCTTTACCTCCAGCAGGTAACCGGCGCCCCGGATGGTCCTGATCTCCACATCGGCATCGATGGATCTTAACTTCTTCCGGACAAAGCCGATATGCGTCCATACCACGTCTATGTCGGAATCCGTATCAAAGCCCCATATTTTCTCCATCAGATGATCGGTGGAAAAGACATAGCCCGGATGCCTGACAAAGAGCTCCATCAGCTGAAATTCCTTGTTGGTAAGAGTGACGCGGTTTTCGCCCATGCGCATTTCATAGCGGTTGCCGTCAAGGATCAGGCCGCCGGCGCTGTTTTCGAGATCCGCGTAGTTCTCGCTCCGCCGGCCAAGCGCTTTTATCCGCGCGATCAGCTCGCCGGTGGCAAAGGGCTTTGGCAGGTAATCGTCGGCGCCCGTATTCAGGCCTTCGATGCGGTCCTCGACCTCTGCCTTTGCGGTCAGCAAAAGGACGGGCGTTTTGATACGGTCCTTGCGCATTTTCGCAAGAACCTCCAGGCCGCTCATACCCGGCATCATGATATCCAAAACCACGACATCGTAGGAACCGCTGCTGATATAGTCCCAGGCATCCGTTCCCGTATGGACGATATCCACCGAGAATTTTGATTTTTCAAGCAGCAGCTTTAATGCTTTCGCCGTTGCTTCTTCATCCTCTGCAATTAAGATACGCACGTTTGACTCCTCCGCGCCGGATCATTTCTGCTTTACCGGAATCATAACCCATTGTACCTTATTTTGCAATCCACAGGAGCGGGAGATATGATATACTTACTGTTATGGAAAAAGACTTTACCGGCAGATATGTGAGAAAGGAAACGAAAATGAACCTGACACAGAGAATCCCGCGGGCGATACTCGCATGCATCTTTTCCCTGCTGGCCCTTTGGGGCTCTCAGATCAATGTGATGGATTCGGTTTCGTATTTCGGCCATCCGTTCCTGTTTCTCATACTTGCGGTGACGTTTTATCTTCTGATCGCGGGCATAGACTGGCTGATCGCGTGGCTTGAGAGGACGAAGGGTTTTGAAATGACCGACCGTTTTCTGCTCATGACCGGTCTCCTTATCCTGCTTATCTGGGTCATCATTTGGCTGGCGCTCTTTCCGGGACTGGCCATATATGACGGACCGACGCAGCTTTGGCAGTTTAAACAGGGAGAGCTGTCCACGCATCATCCGTATATTCACAGTGCTTTTCTTGCTTTCTGCGATTATCTCGCGCGCCTCTTTCGCTTTGAGGACTATTCCTTTTTCAATGCTCTGCTGCAGATGCTCTTTCAATGGGGCTGCTATATGCGGATCCTGTTTCTGATGCGAAAGTTCCGCTGCCGGCCGGTTTTTGTGATATATACGGCCGTATTTATGGCCCTGTACCCGCCCAACGCCTTTTCCGCACTGACTACGACGAAGGATACCATATTTACCGGCTTTTTCATCCTGCTTCTTTGCGAGATCGCGGAGTTATTCTGCGCGGAGACGTTTTCCGGCGCGGCTCTTTTTAGGATGATCTTTTTTGGGACGATGATGTCGATCTTCAGAAATAACGGGATCTACGTTTTTATCGCCGCTTTTCCCTTCGTGCTGTTCCTCAGGCCGAAGCTGAGCGGCAGGAAATGGGCGGTTGTTTACGGCAGCGTTATCGCCCTGACATTTTTGTATTCGGGCTTTGTATCGCATGTTCTGCATATCGAAAGCGGGGATGCCAGGGAAGCCATGAGCGTGATCATCCAGCCCCTGGCCAGAGTCTACCAGTCGGTTCCCGGGGAGCTTTCCGAAGAGGAGAAGGGACGGATCCGGCTTATTTTCGGCGGGAATGAGGGAGTTCCGTATGTTCCCTACTGCGCGGATGAACCGAAGTTTTTATTTGACAGTAAATATTTCCTCGGTGATCTGAAGAACAATATGGCGCTCTACTTTGCGCTGTTTAAGCGTTATCCGACCGGCTATATGGACGCATGGTTGGCGACGAATCTGGGCAATTATTATCCGCTCGAATCCCTGCCGAAACCCTTTAAGGTCTATTACGAGATCCCGCTTGAGGACAAGGGGCATTCCCTGTTCCCCGGACTTTATGAAAAGATCGCGGATTTTGCCTGGAATTCCCCCTACCGGGGAAACGCCGTGCTTACGATATGGCTCAACTCCGGGATCGCCCTCTGGAAGCTGCTATATATGATGTATTTCATTATCGCAAGGCGCAAATATGACCGGCTGGTCCTCTGCCTGTTTCCGTTTATGCTCATGGGAACCATGTTTTTGGGGCCGGGCACCGTGATCCGGTATACGCAGCCGGTCACCATGGCGATCCCCGTGATCTTTGCGGCCGCAGGAAATTTTATGGTCGGGGAAAGCAAACCGGACCGGCACATGCAGGTCCATGCCTGAGTGCAGGGTCTGCGGGCAGATCAGTACAATTTGAATTTGTCTTGCCATTTTCGCAGGGTATTACGTATAATAATAAAAGAGTGCTGTTTCCCGACGGCGCAGAAAGGAAAAACGAAAATGAAGGACTTGTCTACAAAACAATCACGATGATCATCGGTATGATAGCCTTTATCATATTCTTTATCTGGGGATATCTCGATACCTTTGAGCATTCCTGGCTGGCTTTTGTGATCGGCGTTATGGCATGCGGGGTTGTGCGGATGGTCAGAAAAGATAAGGAAGAGGCAGCGAAGAAAAGAGAAAATACAGAGGAATAAAGAATTGATCCGGTCAGCGAAGCAGACCGGATCGGCGCAGTAATTCGAAAGGAGACGGAAAAGTGAGGAAAACAAGTATTTTGAAGCTGTGTGCGGTACTGACGGCATTTACTGTGCTGTCGCCGGCAGTCGTCAGGGCGGATTCAGCGGAGGAGACCAGGATCATTCAGGAGATGGAAGGATCCCAGCTGACGATCGAGAGAAATATCTGCGCGACGAAATACGCGGCCTGCGTGGAAGAAACGAGGATCGCAAAGCAGTATCTCGGAAGTGTAGAGACACTGGCAAAGGTCAATCCGCTATTTGCAGGTCAGATCGAACCGGCAAAGGCCCGGGTAGCGAAGGCGGAGGAAGCGGAGGAGAAGGCTAAGAAGGCGCTTGATGCCGCGATGAAGGCAACGGAGGTGGCGCAGGAATCCGTGACGATCCCCGTGAATAAGGTTCAGAAGCTTGCGGTCATCGATAAGGACGGGATCGAACAGGCAACGTTCAGCGTCCAGTCCACCGGTATTCCGAAGGATCCTGCCGCAAGCCTGATCATTTCGGATCTTCCCGCATCGTATCTGAATTATGCGGAATATGGCGTGATCGCCCGCTATTATACGACGGAGAAGCTTACGGAGACCACGGAAAAGAGCGAAACGGCCGGCAAGAGCACCGGAACGGTCACGGTGACCGGCGAGATCCCGGACGGCGGCTACGCCGATCAGGTAGCGGTTGAGATCTTCGTCGAGCCGAACCATTCTCTGGTATTTCTGTGGAACGATGACGGAAACCTGAGAGTGACGGATCGGGAGTGATACAGAGAGAAAAGGAGAAAGGAAGAAAAGAGATGAAGAAAAACATACTGAAGCTGCTTACCGGCGGATTAGCGGTCTCATTTCTGACAGCAAGCCTGATGAGTCCGGTTCCGGTATTCGCGGATGACTGGGATGACTGGGATGATCTGTGGGAAGAAGAGGTGTATGTGGTCGAGGACGGAAATACCTACTACATCATCGATGAAGAGTCGGTCTATATCATCGAGGATACTTCCCAGCAGGAAGAGGAGCGCAGAAGACGCGAGGAAGAGGAACGCAGAAGAAGAGAAGAAGATGAGAAGAATAAGCGCGTGACCGGTATCCGCGTCAGCACGAATTCCGTTACCGTTGCGGTGGGCGCGACAACACAGGTCGGGGTTCAGGTAGTGCCGGAGAACGCCAATAACCGCGGCGTGACGCTGACCTCCAATAATCCCGGCGTTGCCTCCGTGGATATGTATGCGAATATCAAGGGCAACAGCCCGGGGAACGCGGTGGTCACCGCCCGTACCAACGAAAACGGCTATGCCGCCGATATCTACGTGACCGTTACGGGAGCAGCGGCGGCACCGGCAGCAGCCGCCCCTGCGGCAGCGACGGGCTCAAAGAGAGATCCTGCCTTTAATGCTTCGGCTTCGGCTCAGATCTTAGGCGCCCTTCCCGGCGGAGCTGTCAATCTTCCGTCCATGACGCCCATGAGCTTTGACGCCAGCGTGGCCAACGCGATGAAGGCACGTCCGGACGTAACGGTGGTAACGGCCTTCCCGTATCAGGGACATACCTATATGATGACCCTCCTGCCGGGCTGCAATCTGGCCGCAAGGCTAGATGCCAGCGGTTATGCGGACTGGACGGCACTGTTTGCCGTAAGCGCCAGTGATCCGCTTATTCAGTTGGTAGCCGTGAATTAAGGAGCTGCCCCCGACAGTAATTGATGAAATAGGAATTGATCCGGTCAGCAGAGCAGACCGGATCGGCATGATCCGAGGATCATGCCTAAGCGCACGATTTGCAGGCGAATCGGCGCAGACAAGGAGAAAAATGATGATCAATGTGCGGGATATCACAAAGCTGACTGACGAAAAATTCGTCAATCTTTATGACGTGCACGGCGTAAACAGCAAGGGCTATGAATCCCATTACAACGTCGCGTCCAGAGCGGACAGTATAGAAAAGCTGAAGATCAGTACCAGAAAAAACACCCCGGACGGGGTGATCATCTACGCGCTCTATGGAGAGAGAAAGGATCAGGTGGTGATCATCCGCCAGTACCGGTATCCGATCGATGATTACGTTTACGAGCTGCCGGCGGGTCTCGTGGAGCCGGGCGAAGATATGAAGCAGGCCGCGATCCGGGAACTGCATGAGGAGACCGGTCTTGTCTTTCATCCGATCGAATGCGATAAAATGTTCACACAGTCCCGCTTTACCACGGTGGGACTGACTGATGAATCCGTCGGCATCATCTACGGTTATGCCGAGGGGGAGCTCAGCAACCGCTATACCGAGAAAAGCGAAGAGATCCAGGTCATGACCGCAGACCGCACGCAGATAAGGCGGATCCTTCGGGAGGAGCTCGTGGCCATGCCCTTTGCCTTCCAGCTCATGCATTTCATCGCGGACCCCGAGCCCTTCGGATTTCTTTTCAGCGCATTATAACAGTGGCGCGATGACGCGCAGAGCGCTGTCAACAAAGCGATGGAACCTGCCGTTATTGATATTTGAAAGCGTTCTTTCCTGGCATTCTTCCAGCGTAGCAAGATAATCCTTTTTCAGATCTTTGATGATATCCGCCCGGTAGAATACGGAATTACACTCAAAGTGCAGGAACAGGCTCCGGTAATCCAGGTTCACGGTCCCGATCGCGGCCACCTTGTCGTCCGCGATCATGGCCTTGGCGTGGACAAAGCCCGGCGTATATTCGTATACCTTCACCCCTGCCTTCAGAAGATCCCGGTAATAGCTGCGGGAGAGCCTGTAAACCATCTTTTTGTCGGGGATGCCCGGCATGATGATCCGCACGTCAACGCCCCGTTCGGCCGCCCGGATAAACGCGTCAAAAAGCGCGTCGCCAAGCATCAGGTAAGGCGTATAGAACCATACGTAATCAGTGGCAAGAGAGAGGATCTCCGTGTAAAACACGTTGCTCGTATGCTCCTCCCGTACCGGGGAATCATAATAGGGCAGGATATAGCCGTTTTCGGCATTCTCCGCCATGTCTGCTTCTCCCGGAACCGCGATCTCTTTTTCGCCGATCAGATTCTTTGAAAAAGCATTCCAGAATTGCGCGAACATATAGTTATAGCTGTCGACGCCGTCGCCTGTGATCCGGAAACCGATATCCTTCCACCTTCCGAAGAGCTCCCGGGCATTGATATATTCGTCCGCGAGGTTTACGCCGCCGCTGTAGGCGACCTTCCCGTCGATCACCATGATCTTTCTGTGATCCCTGTTATTTAACTGTGTCGTTAGAAACAGCAGGGGATTGAAGGCGATGCATTTGATCCCCTTTTTCTCGAGTCCGTGGATATCGGCAACGGAGTAGGTCGCGATGCTGCCCAGATCATCATAGATGACCCGCACATCGACGCCTGCGGCAGCTCTTTCTGCTAAGATTTCCGTCAGGGTATCCCAGAATTTTCCCCTCTGGATAATAAAGTATTCGATGAAGATGTATTTTTCCGCCTTTTTCAGGTCCTCACACATATCGGCAAACATGTCTTCACCGAAGGGATAGTAGCGGGAGGTACCGTGCTTGAGTACCGGGAAGCCCGT
>JAILQQ010000014.1 GCA_024698885.1 Lachnospiraceae bacterium
ACTTGTGCACCTTTGCTTGTCTGCTTCTTCGATAACCGCGTCAGAAAGCCTCGTCGATGCCCGCATCGACTACGTTTTCTTCCTTGTTCTCGAAAGAAGCATCCTGCGCAAATGTTCACGTTATTTTGTGACAGTTCCTAACTGAGGAAGGTAAGGAACATATGACGGATAAAGAATACAAGAATATGTCGGTGAAGGAATTCTCCAAAGCAGCGAAGGTATATGAAACGGATCGCGGCGGAATATATAAGATGTGTAAGAAGGATTATCCTGACGTGCTTGCGGAACTGGAAAAGGAGGATTTCACGGATCTGCTTGACTGTGGCTGCGGACCGGCTCCGATGCTGGCACTTCTGCATGAGAAATATCCGCTGAAGCATTACACGGGAATTGACCTGACGCCCGAAATGATAGAGGTCGCAAGATCGAAGAATATGAACGATGTCGAACTCATAGTCGGGGACTGTGAGAAGCTTCCGTTTGGCAATGAGACCTTTGATGTTGTGATCTGCTGCCAGAGCTTTCATCATTATCCCAATGTTCAGGATTTCTTTGACAGCGTATATCGTGTGCTCCGGCCAAACGGAAGACTGATCCTCCGGGATATGACCATGAACACGGCGGCTGTGAGATGGTTCTGTAATCATATTGAAATGCCGCTTATTAATCTTGCGGGACACGGAGACGTACATGTATACGGAAAAGATGAGGTGGACAGGCTGTGTAAAAATGCGGGACTTCGTATGGAAGTTTTTGAAAGAAGAGGATTCTGCAGAATGCATTGTATGGCAAGAAAACCGGGATAAAATGTAATACTATGGAGCAGCTTCCGAGAAAAAGCCGGCAGATCCCTGTGGTTCCCCTGCAACAGATTCTTGAAGAGTACTGCGCAAATCAGTTCCCTGATTTGCTGAATATCGATACGGAAGGGATGGATCTCGAGCTTCTGCAGCAAATTGATTACACGAAATCCACTCCGAAGATCATTATTGTCGAAACAGTGATATTCGGAAGCGTCAGAAAGGATCTACGAATAAAGACTTTCCTAGAGTCAAAGGGGTATACAGCCCCCTACGAGACACCCATCAATACAATATTTGTACGGAAAGACTGTTGGAAACAGATGCTATAACTCCTGCAACTGGAAAAAACAGGGATCATCACTTATGCCCCGTCTATGATTACGATCATTGTCTGTTATGCATGCCGTTATTATTAATATCTAATATATGTTCGATGAACATAGGTATGTTTTTATGCACGTTTAAATCGGAATTTCCTATAAAAAAGAGAGCGCCTTCGGCGCTCTCAAAAAAACCATCATATTCTGTGATCCGGATCCGATCAATCCTCTTCGTCCATCCGAAGCTTGAACTGTTTGACAATGGAATCCAGATGGTTGGAAACATCCTTGGATTCACTGGCCATACCGTTCATCCTGCTCATCATCTCCTCCGCCATGGTGATCGTGCTGGTCACATCCGCGGAAGACGTCGCCGTGTTGGTCGCGCTCTCGGCGATCTCGCCTACTGCGGAATTAACCTGCTCCATGGAGTCGGAAATGTAGCTGACCATCCGGGCGATATTGTCCGCCAGTTCACCGAACTTCTGCGCGTCCGCACCGTATTCCTGTCCTATGGTAATGAACTTCTGGTAATCGGGGGCTACCGTTGTCCGCATAAAGTCGAGAAGCTCCATGGCCGAACCCTGCAGCTGGTCGAAGGCTCCCTGGATCATATCCACGGTACCCTGTATCCTGTCAACAGCTGATTTGGTTTCTGTGGCCAGTTTATTGATCTCAGAGGCAACAACCGCGAATCCGCGTCCGTGCTCACCGGCCCGCGCCGCCTCGATCGAAGCATTGAGCGAAAGGAGATTGATCTGGTTGGCGATATTCGCGATCGAATCAGCCATGGTACCGATCTCGGCAACAACCTTGGCAGCTTCGGTAGCAGCTTCCAGCTCTTTGCCCTTCTCCTCGGCAACCGATATCGCGTATTCTGAAGATTTGCGGCCTTCCTGTTCGATGTTTGCAGCCTTTTTGGTAATGGCAACAACCTCGTTCTTGGTGATCTTGGTCTCCTCCGCCAGGCGTTCCACCGACGAGTTAACCTCGTTAGCCGAAGCGGATACCTGCTCGGTAGCGGCCCCGGTGCTCGTCATCGCATCGTTGACCTTCTGCATGGACGAAACCACCTCTTCGAAGCGGTTAAGAAGATCGCTCGAAGTATCTGCCAGCTCCTCGGAGGAGTTGGATACATGCGATGAACCGCGCCCGATATTTCTGATCACGTCCGCGTTGTTCGCGTACATTTCATTCAGTGATCTTGACATGTCTCCGAGCTCATCCCTGCGTTTGATCGACAGCGGATCGGTGGTAAAATCACCCGATGCCAGGATGCTGGCGAATTCCTTAACCTTAACGATCGGCTTGGCAATTGAGGAGGAGAACATATAACCGAAGATGATAACAAGCACGGCTGCTATGAGAAGAATGATGATCGCGTTCCTGAGAGCATTCTCATACGGCGCGACAGCACTGTCATAATCGGTGTAAACGATGATCGGCCAGCTGACGTTGGGTTCCTTCATATAAGACATAAGAACCTTTTTCCCGTTATGGGTGGTAATGATCGTTCCGCTTCCTTCCTGCGCAAGCTTGAAGCCTTCCTCTCCGGACAGATCGATCTTCTCGCCGGAGGAAAGGTCATACTGTGTTTCCGTCGTGGCGGCTAGTACGCCCGTTCTGTCGATGATGGTGATGTCGCTTACGGCATCGTCGATCTCCTGAAGGGAAGCAGAAAGGTTCTGCAGCGAAGCGCCTCTTGCGATACCGCCGACGACCTCCCCGCTTTCGGATATCACGGGGTCCGCCATATAGACATTGGCCTGACCGGTTGTCTTGGATATGGTAACGTCGGACAGATATTTGGTCCCGGAGGTGGCCATCTTCGCGTATTCACGATCCGAAATGTCGTTCAGATCCTTCCCGTCATTACGCGCCACCTGCATGCAATCCATGTTAAAGATGAACATGGCGCCTTCCTTTTCCGTAAATCCCTCATTGCTCGAAACCAGTTCCTCTTCCGCCCAGCGGATATGCTCCTCCGTGGGATCCGCAAGCGCGATGGAAAGGTTGGTGTTGCGCGACAGGATATCTACGCCGGTGAAGGTCTTGTCGATTATATTCAGCGTTTCCTTGGAAACGGTTGAGATCTTCTGCATAGCAAGTGACGTCTCTAATTCCATGACGGTTGTTTTGATCGTCTGCGTGAGCAGGATGGTCATTACCGCCATAGGTATGAGCGCAAGCGCAAGCGTGATAGCCACTAGCTTTACCCGGATACTTAAGACACCGCCGGATGATTGTTTCTTTTTTGCTGCCATGGATAATACCTCCTCAGTTATAATATTACTATACCCAATATCTAATACCCATATATTAATATAATATTAATATATTCCGGTGATTATAGCAACGTATCATTGCAATGTCATACAGTATTAGGCAGATCTGTCGGAATTTCCCCCTGAAGGCCAAACAGATCCGGCTGTGAATGATCCTCCGTCAGCGCAAGCATTCTTTGACTTTTATCTTTATAATTGATAAAATTCAGGCAAAGCTGAAATTTTTCCACCTGTGCGGTTGCCGTGTATGATCATTTCTGCATGCTGCTTGCAGCAAAGCAGATATGATCATACACGAGCAACCCACCCCAAAATGAGCAAAACGATTTGCGAAGCAAATCTTTAAGCACGCGAAGCGGGCGGTTTTGCGAATGTCTGTGGTGGGTTGGATTGCCTTGGCAATCCAACCGCACAGGTGGGAAATTTTTGGAGTAAAGCGGAGGGTATGACGATATATGGATAAGCAGAAACTGAAACATCTCATAGATACGGCGGCGGGAAGGGAAGCAGCAGATCTCTGCATTAAAAACTGCCGGGTGATCGACGTTTTCAATCAGGAAGTTTTTTCTTCCGATGTTTATATTACAGACGGGGTGATCGCAGGCTTCGGCGGTCCTTCTTTTCCGAAGGCGCGCAGTGAATTTGATGCCGCCGGAAAATATCTGGCTCCGGGCCTGATCGACGGGCATGTGCACATCGAATCAAGCCACCTCTCTCCCGCTGCCTTTTCCAGGCAGGTAGTGCCCCACGGCACAACAACGGTTATCGCGGATCCCCATGAGATCTGCAATGTCTGCGGTCTGGAGGGCTTCGATTATATGCTCAGAGCATCAGAGGATATCGCGCTTCAGGTATTTCTCCAGTTTCCTTCCTGCGTGCCCTGTACCCCCTTTGAAAATGCAGGGGCTGTCCTGAACGCACCGGAAATTCGTTCCCGGATCGGGGAAAGCCGCGTAAAGGGGCTCGGCGAGCTCATGAATTTTGTCGGCGTCTGCAACGCGGACGATCAGGTTCTCGATAAGATCCTGGCGGCAAAAGAAGCCGGCAAGATCATAGACGGGCACAGTCCCGGTCTCGGAGGCTATATGCTGGATGCCTATTCCTCTGTCGGTATCCTAAACGATCACGAATGCTCCACAACAGAGGAGCTCAAAGAGCGGATCCGCAGAGGATTTCACGTGCTGATCCGGGAAGGGACCGTCTGCAGAGACCTTAAAAATCTCCTCCCGGCCGTGACGGGCGCAAACGCAAGATTCTGTCTCTTCTGTACGGACGACCGTCAGGCGGCAAGCCTTGTAAAGGACGGCCATATCGATAACAACGTACGGCTTGCTGTTTCCGAAGGTCTTTCTCCCCTCACGGCCATCGCGATGGCAACGATCAATGCCGCGGAATGCTTTGGCCTCAGTGACCGGGGTGCCGTTGCCCCCGGAAGACGGGCTGATCTGATCCTCTTTGAAAGCCTGGAAGATTTCCGTCCCGAAGAAGTCTGGATCGGCGGAAGGCTAGCCGCCGCAAAGGGAGAATATCTGGCAGAGGATACCCCTGTCGCGCCGGTAAACGTAAGCGGCAGGATGAATGTGAAGGATTTTTCCAAAGAACGTCTGTCTCTCCCTCTCACCTCCGAAAAGGTCAGGACGATACGCCTGATCCCCTATTCTGTTGTGACCGAAGCCGGAAACGCCGTCGTTTCCCGGGACGCGCAGGGTTGCTTTATCAGGGATGAACAGGATATCGTAAAGCTTGCCGTGATCGAAAGGCATCACGGTACCGGGAATATAGGGCTCGGGCTTTTAGAAGGCTTCGGGCTCAAAGGGGGAGCGCTTGCCACCAGCGTTGCGCATGACTCCCATAATATCATCGCAGCCGGCGATAACGACGGGGATATGGAGATCGCGGTCAGAAGACTGATCGAAATGGGCGGCGGCATGGCCATCGCAAAGAACGGAAAGCTGCTTGACAGCTTCCCGCATGAGATCGCGGGTCTTATGACAAACGAACCGGGCGAATATGTGGCAGAGAGGTTAGGGAAACTCGAACAGACCGCCCGAAAGGAGCTCTGCATCCGTGACACGGCAGATCCTTTCATGACCCTCTGCTTCATGGCTCTTCCCGTCATTCCCGCGCTGAAGATCACGGATATGGGACTGTTTGACGTAAATACGTTTTGTCACGTACCGGTGGAAGCAGATCATGATCTATCTTGACAATGCGGCCACCTCACTCTGCAGGCCGAAGGAGGTAAAGGAAGCCGTTCTGAACGCCCTTGATACGCTCGGAAACAGTGCCAGGGGCACCCACGAGGGCGCCATGGACGCTTCCCGCATGATCTACGATGCGAGAGTGAAGCTCGCGGCGTTTTTTAACTGTTCCCGCGCTGACCATGTCGTTTTCACAAGCGGCATCACCGAATCGCTCAATACGGTGCTTAACGGCCTTCTCAGCCGGGGGGATCACGTGATCTCCACCGATCTTGAGCACAATTCCGTTCTCCGGCCGCTCTACCGCCTGGAAGAAAAGCGGGGTGTCCGGGTGGATTTTGCCGCCGCGGATAAAAGGGGATCGATCGACTACGGGGATCTTGAGAGGCTGATGCGGCCGGAAACAAAGCTTGTCGTCTGTACCCATGCTTCCAATCTGACCGGAAACATGCTCGATGCAGCGCGTATTTCCGCCATCGCCCACGCGCATCACGCGCTGTTTATCCTGGATACGGCACAGACGGCCGGATCCCATCCCATTGACATGCAGAAGCTCTCCATTGATGTGCTGTGCTTTACCGGGCATAAGGGCCTCATGGGGCCGCAGGGCACCGGCGGGATCTGTATCAGAGAGGGGATCGAAATAGAACCGCTTAAGGTCGGCGGGACCGGCGTTCAGACCTACAGCCGGACCCAGCCCCCGCAGTATCCCGTCCGTCTCGAGGCAGGTACCTTAAACGGCCACGGGATCGCCGGATTGTCGGCTGCTATAGATTATATACAGGAAATCGGCGTAGACAGGATCGGAAAGAAAACAGCCGATCTGACGATGCGTTTTTATGAAGGTGTACGTGCCATCCCGGACATTACGGTCTATGGGGATTTTTCCGGCGGACATGCCGGCATTGTCGCGCTGAATATCGGTGATCGTGATTCCGGCGAGGTATCGGATATCCTGTCTGATGAATTCAGGATAGCGACCCGCGCCGGGGCGCACTGCGCCCCCCGGCTGCACGAGGCCCTCGGCACAAAGGACCAGGGCGCTGTCCGCTTCAGTTTTTCATGGTTTAATACAGAGGAAGAGATCGACGCGGCAGTCGATGCCGTCAAAACGATCGCCGGATCCTTCTGACCCCTGTCAGAAATCCACTTCCTTTCCGAGTCTCCGGTACATGGCCTTCTTCACGGCGCGCAGGATATTTTCATAGCCCGTGCAGCGGCACAGATGACCGGACAGGAGCTTTCTCAGCTCATCGTCGCTGTAAAGCTTCCCGGTGTTTAAGATCTCCGCTGCCGTCATGATAAAGCCCGGCGTACAGAAACCGCACTGGATCGCGCTTTCCTCCACAAAGGCCTGCTGGATATCACTGAGCTCTCCCTCCGGCGAAAGAAGGCCCTCTAACGTCTGGATATTTTTTCCCTCCGCCCATACCGCAAGATAGATGCAGGAATTAAAGGCTTCTCCGTTGATCAGGACATTGCAGGCACCGCATTCTCCCACTTCGCAGCCCTTCTTGACAGAGGTCAGATGGTATTCATTCCGCAGCATATCCGTAAGCGAAGCGCGCACATCCACCATTTTTTCAGTTTCTTTGCCGTTTATCGTACAATGGATCAGTTTATACTGTGCACTCATTTCATTTCACCCCCTGCAAGCTCCACCGCTCTTGAAAGCGCCCGTTTTGCCATTTCCACGGCAATATGCTGGCGGAAGGCCTTGCTGGCTCTCCAGGAATCACGCGGCGTGATATCGTCTATTACCGCTGAAGAAAAGCGCTCCGCCAGCTCCTTTGTGGGCGCCGCCCCGTTTGCCGTTTCTTCCGCGGAAGGGCATCTCATCGGAACAGGTCCCGCTACCCCGTAGGCGATCCGGCAGCGCTCAATGGTTTTTTTGTCCGCGGAAAGCCTGACGTTGACGCTGCAGCCCAGGGTGGCGATCTCCATGGCGTTTCTGAGGCCGTACTTGATATAATGTCCCCAGGTATTTTCGTAGCTATCCTTCGGGATCAGGATGGCGGTCTGGATCTCATCGGGTGCGATATCCACCTGCCCTGCCCGGATATAGAAATCCCGGATGGGGAGTCTTCGGATACCGTTCTTTCCGGTAAGCTCTATGATCGCCTCATAGGCGTGAAGCGTGGAAGCCGAATCGGCCGATGTCACACCGTTGCAGGTATTTCCACCGATCGTGCCGATATTCCTGATCTGCGGCGATCCGACCTGGTCAACCGCTTCTCCCAGCACATTGCAGTATTTCCGAATGAGCGGATCTCTGGTAATATGCGAAAAGCTCGTCAGAGAACCGATCCGTAGATTTTCCTCCTCATCGAGGCTTACGCCCCTGAGCGCGTCGATCATATAAATGGAGATCAGCTCCTTGCCGGCCCTCTTTCCTTCCCGCATCTGAACCAGCACATCCGAACCGCCGGCTATGATCTGGGCTTCGGGATGTTCCACACGCAGGCGGATGGCATCCTCTACGCTTTCTGCTTCATACAGTGCCTTCATATCATACATAGTCTAACTCTCCTCTCTCACGTCCAGGCATCCTTTATGAGTCCCGCCTTTGAAAATTCCGCAAACAGGACATGCGGGTTAATGGGCGTATGGTCTATGGCAACGCCTGTCGCGTTCAATATCGCGTTGCGGATAGCCGGCGCGCCGGAGCAGGCAGGCGGTTCTCCCAGAGCCTTTGTCCCAAACGGCGACGTGGGCTCCGGATTTTCGATAAACTGAGCTTCCAGGTGCGGATGATCCATCGTCGTGGAAAGCTTGTAATCCAGGAGATTACCGTTTAACGGCCTCCCGGTTTTCGGATCAAAAATAAGCTGCTCGGAAAGCCCGAAGCCTATGGCCATGGACATGCCGCCGTGAACCTGCGCCGCGGCAAGCGCGGGATTGATCAGTCTCCCGCAGTCATGGACATTGATCATATTCCGGACCGTCACCCTGCACATCGGGATATCGACCTCCACCTCGGCAAAGGTACAGCCGAAGGAATAGGCATTATTCCGGATCGTATAGGTGCTCTCCGCCGTGATATGCTCGCTGTGGACAGGATTGTACTGGGCCGTCATCGCAAGCTCTTTCAGGCTCATGAGTACCTGCCTGTCTTCCCTTCTGATGATGTTTCCGCAGGCGATATCCATGCAGGCCACGGATTGACGGGTCAGTTCATTTGCGTAAGCAAGGATCTTGTCCCGTAGGAGATCCGCTGTCTGGCGGATGGAAAAGCCCGCCATATATGTCTGTCTCGAAGCATACGCGCCAAGCCCTGTCGGCGTGATGTCCGTATCCTGACAGGATTTCACATGCACGTCCCGATAGCTTCTTAAGCCCACAGCCTCGGCCACCATCTGGGCATATGCCGTATCCGCCCCCTGTCCGATCTCCGTTTCCCCGCACTGGAAGGTGACAGTCCCGTCCAGATTTAAGGCCATGCGGTTAGAGGAGGTCTCCAAAGAGATCGGATAAACGCCCGTGTTATACCAGAAGGTAGCGACGCCGATCCCTCTTCTGATATCGCCGCTGTCCTCTGCATATTCCTTTTTCTTTCTTTCAAAATCAATATAGGCGGCACCCTTCTCCATGCACTGTCTGAAGGTGTCGTAATAATTTGTATTGCCCGAAAAGCCGTCGTGGAATCCCCGCGGCATGATATTCTTCTTTCTGAATTCATAGGAATCCATGCCCAGAGCCAGCGCGCAGTCCTCGATATTGGACTCGTCGGCAAAGCTTGCCTGCGGCATCCCGTACCCCCGCATCGCCCCGGCGGCCGGACGGTTGGTATATACCGTATAGGAATCACATTCCATGTTTTCACAGGGATAATGCTGCGGGAAGGAGCCCATGGCCTTGGCCGCGATCGAATGTCCGTGGGACGCATAGGCGCCCTGGTTGGAAAAGACCTCTACCTTGCGGGCTGCGATCGTCCCGTCCTTCCTGAGCCAGGAAACGATATGGAAGCGGATGGCGTGGCGTACGCGGTTGGAAACAAAGGTCTCCTCTCTGGAACAATCGATCCGCACCGCTCTTCCGCCAACCATCACAGAACACCAGGCGCACAGAGGCTCATACAGCGCATCCTGCTTATTGCCGAAGCCGCCGCCGATATACGGCTTGATGATCTCTATATCCGCCCATGGCCTGCCAAGCGCCTGCCCTACCACGCGGCGTATGATATGCGGGATCTGCGTTGAGGAAACGACCACGATCCTCCCGTTTTCCTCATGGGCAAAACAGCCGTGATTCTCGATATGGCAGTGCTGCACCGTCGGTGTCTCATAAACCTTATCCACGCAGACAAGACCCGGCTCCTTTATCGCGTTCTGATAATCCCCCTTCCGAAGCTCTGTGTGCTTCAGGACATTACCCGGATATTCCTCGTGAAGCGTCGGCGCACCGTCCTTCATGGCCTCGACTGCGTCAAGCACAAAGGGAAGCTCCTCATATTCCACCTTCAGTGCCCGGACGCCCTGATTGGCGGATACCTCATCCTCGGCGATCACCACCGCGACATCGTCCCCATAGTAGCGCACGTGCCGGTTTAACAGGTGACGGTCGGCCACATCCTGGTGCCCCGGATCCATGGACCAGGGATGCCCTGCCGTCGGAAACGGGATATCCGGTACATCAAAGCAGGTAAGCACCTTTACGACACCGGGGATCGCCTGCGCTTCGCCTGTATCCACGGATCTGACCATCCCGTGCGCGATCTCCGCATGCTTGATCCTCACATAAAGAGCTCCCGGCGGGACCAGATCCTCATAGTATTTCGTCCGTCCGCTTGCCTTATCAAAGCCATCGACACGAACCTCGCTCTTTCCTACCCTGCGGTCCCTGTCCCCTTCAGACTTTTCCCGGTCCTCCTGAATATCCCGGAAAGAAGGATCCTGATATGTTCTCTCCTTACTCATTCATTCCCTCCTATCATATCCGTATCCCTGATACTACCATTGACTAATCTATCCGGTAAGCATACAATTTTAAATATGACAGATAAAACATCTCCGTCAAAAAAAGATCCCGGCCAGAAAGCAGGAAAGCCTGGCTGCGTCATCATGGCGGCCGGGAATTCCCGCCGTTTCGGATCCAACAAGCTCACCGCGCTCATAAACGGAAAGCCTCTGCTTTCATATGCTTTTGACGCACTTCCCGTTGAAAAGCTCTCCCATATCGTGACTGTTACCCGGTATGAGGAAGCAGAGGCGCTTGCGGCTTCATACGGATTTTGCTGTATCCGGAACGACCATCCCGAAAAGGGACTGAGCCATACCGTCCGCCTCGGCACGCAGGCGCTTTGCGCGCAGTGCGACGCCATTCTCTACATGGTCTCCGATCAGCCGCTTTTAAGGCGTGAAAGCGTTGCCGGCCTGATCGATCTCTATCAAAAGCATCCGGATCATATCGTTTCCGCCGCCTCCGGTAAAAAAAGAGGAAATCCCTGTATCTTCCCGCGAAAGTATTTCTCCCTGCTCCTAAATCTCCGGGGAGATACCGGCGGCAGTGCCGTGATCCGTGACCACAGGGAGGAACTGCTCCTCTTTGATATCCGGGAGGAAGAGCTCTTAGACGCGGATACGCCCGAAGCCTTCGCTCAGATCCGGTCATTTCTTCTTTCTTGAATACGGTGTATTTTCAAGCGGCAGCGTAAACCGCCGTTCTCCGTCCAGACGGTAATAAGCGTCCGAAATAGCCGGCGCCGTCGGGATCGACGTAATCTCGCCTATTCCGATCGCTCCTCCTGCCAGGGCAAAACCGGGCTTTTCAACCACGATAGCTTTTACGGGCGGAACATCCGGCGCCCTGAAGAGCCCCAGCATACCGTACTTCGCCGTCGGTCTGCAGTTTTCATCGAGCGGATACTGCTCGGTCAGGGCATACCCCATCGACATAACGACACCGCCCTCGATCTGCCCCTCACAGGACAGCGGATTAACGGCCTTTCCCACATCGTGCGCCGCGACGAACTGCTTGATCTTCCCGGTCTCCTTATCCAGAATACACATCTGCGTCGCATATCCGTAAGCCACATGAGATACGGGATTTGGGACATCCGCCCCCAGCGGGTCGGTAGCCGCCAGATACTCGCCGTAGAATTCCTGTCCCTTCAGGTCGGAAAGCGTTTTATCGGACAATGCTTCCGCCAGCTTCTCACAGGCACGTCTGCAGGCTTCTCCCGTGATCAGTGTCTGGCGCGAGCCGGAAGTATCCCCGGAATCCGGAGCGATCCAGGTATTGCTCCGTTCATATACGATATCCTCGCGGCGGATATGCGCATTGGTAACGACCATCTGGGTAAGCACCGTGCCCAGTCCCTGCCCGATACAGGACGCGCCGGAATAAATATGTACCCTGGCATCCTCCTCAACAATGAGCTTTACGCGGCCCCAGTCCGGAAGGCCGACGCCGACGCCGGAATTTTTCATGGCACAGGCAAGCCCCACGGGATCCCCGTTCTTTACGGCTTCCTCATAATAGGGCCGGATGGCGTCAAGTGTTTCCACAAGTCCCGTTTCCGGGCCGACGATCTGTCCGTTCGGAAGTACCCCGCCCGGTCGGATGGCATTTCGCATGCGTATCTCGAAGGGACTGATCCCGACCTTATCCGCCATCATATTTAACAATGTCTCCACGGCGAAACAGGTCTGCGTCACGCCAAAGCCGCGGAACGCGCCCGCGGGAGGATTATTCGTGTAATACGCGGTGCCCTCGATCTCGAAATTCTCATATGCGTAGGGGCCTGCGGCATGGGTACAGGCGCGCTCCAAAACCGGTCCGCCGAGAGAAGCGAACGCGCCGGTATCGGAAACGACCTTCGCCTTTACGCCGCGGATGATCCCGTTTTCATCACAGCCCATCGTAAAGTCCATCCACATCGGATGTCTTTTGGGATGGATCAGAATGGACTCCTGTCTCGACAGCTTTACCTTGACCGGAACGCGGGCAATATAGGCAAGCAGTGCGGCATGGTGCTGCACGGACATATCCTCCTTGCCGCCGAAGCCTCCTCCTACCAGCTGATTCTCCACCAGGCAGTGCTCATGATCGACCCCCAGCATTTCGGCACATTCATGCAGCGTCGTATGCGCGCTCTGGTCAGAAGTCAGAAGCTTCACACCGCCGTTTTCAAGAGGCAGCGCCACGCAGCACTCAGGCTCTAAAAAAGCGTGCTCCGTCCAGGGCGTCTCAAAATGCTCCGTCAGGACATACTTACTCTGCGCGATGGCAGCGTCCGCATCGCCGCGTGAAACATGCTTATATGCCTGAATATTGTTTTCATCCGTTTCAAATACAAGCGGCGCGTCATCTGCCGCCGCCTCTTTCGGATTATGGACGGCAGGGAGCGGCTCATACTCTACCTTGACAAGCTTCTTTGCTTCCTCAAGGACCGCTACGTCCTTCGCGCAGACAAGCGCCACCGCATCCCCCAGATAATGCGTGATCTCACCGACAGCGACCAGCGTCGGCTGATCCTTCTTGATATGTCCCACATTTACCTTTCCGGGAATATCCTTCGCGGTCAGGACACATACGACGCCGGGCAGGGCCTCAGCCTCGCGCGTATCAATGCCAAGTACCCGGGCTCTTGCGTAAAGGCTCCGCACGGCGGCGCCGTAGCACATGCCTTCCACATATATATCATCAGGGTATTTTCCGTACCCCTGAACCTTTTCCGCAACGTCAAGACGCTGAACGCTCGCGCCGACCTGCCAGCTGTCAGTATCCGGCGAAGGAAGCTTTCCCGCGCGGAAGATCTCTGCCGCAAGCAGCATGGCGTCCAGGATCTTCACGTAACCGGTACACCGGCAGATATTTCCGCGGATAGCCATGGCCGCTTCTTCCCGCGTCGGGGCAGGATTCGCGTTAAGAAGCGCCTTCGTGCACATCACCATGCCGGGCGTACAGAAGCCGCACTGCACGGCGCCGGCTTCCCCGAAGGCAAAGGTATAGACCTCCTTTTCCCAGTCAGAAAGGCCTTCGACGGTAACAATGTTCTTCCCTTCCATAGCATCCGTCTGCTGCACGCAGGCCTTCACGGCCTTTTGATCGATCAGGATCGTGCAGGTACCGCAGGCTCCCTCGCTGCAGCCGTCCTTCACGCTTGTCAGATGCAGGTCATCCCGCAGATAGCGGATAAGCTTCTTATTCTCCAAAGCAGTCACCGTTCTGCCATTTACCGTAAACGTTGCCATATAAACCTCCTGCGGGCCGAAAGACAAAAGAATTATTATATAAAGTCATTATAACATGTTCACGATAAAAAACAATCCACACAAAGGAGGCATCGTACGCAGGTACGATGCCTCCTTTGTGTGGAAAGGTACAACGCCGGCTCTATTTTTTCAGCGTCATTGTATATTCACCGTCTTCTTCCTTTACCGTAACCCTGTATCCCTGCGAATCCGCATAACGGGTGATATTTTCTACGCATACCCTGGCATCCACCTTCACCGTGAGTTCCGCCGGGTTATTCCCCTTCTTTACGGCATCCTGCACCATCACAACGGGGATCGGGCAGCTGAGTCCTCTTGCGTCGATCATTGTCATCAAGCCTCCTGTTTTCCGAGCATCGTACTGTTTATGAACGAGATGATAAGCAGTACCGCAAAGCCGATAAATACGGCGGCCTTTCCGGTCGTCCCGATCCCGCCTACCGTATATACGCCGTCATTCACCGCGTCCGCGGCCCCCGCGAGCTTAAAGTTGTGCGCAAAAGCGGCGCCGACAAGCATACCCAGTACGGTAACGGCACTGTCCCCGTTGCCCTCTCCCGCAAGGATCAGCTGTCTTAAGGGGCATCCGCCAAGCAGTACGCTTCCCCAGCCAACGAGCATCATACCGAGAAGATTCCATAATTCGCTCGCGTGGGAGATCGGCTGCGACATCGTCCCGAAGCCGGCAAATTTCCCGAGGATCACATTTCCGAGAAGCACTGTGACAAATATCGCAGAAAACCCGGAAAGCAGATTAAAATCGCGGAACATAATGGCATCTCTCATGCCGCCTACCATGCAGAGCCTTGATTTCTGCGAAAGAGCGCCGGCGATGAGCGCCGCGATGAGCGAAACCGCCCACGGGGCAGCCTTGGAGCCGGGTCCCTCCTCCGAAAAAGCAAACAGGGCAGGAACCGCCAGGCAGAGCACAAATAAGACCGCAAGCGCGCCCGGAAGGACAAAGCCTTCTGTTTTCGTGACTTCGTAGCTCCGTTTTAGGGTAAAACCCTTCTTTAAAAAGAAAATGCCTGTGAGGATACCGAGGAAGAATCCGAGCAGACCGACAAAGGCATTCAGATCCCCTCCTCCCATGCGGATCACCATACGCAGGGGGCATCCTAAAAAGACAAGGGCGCCGATCATGACAAAGGCGCCGATCACAAAGCGCGTTGCCGGCGCCGAACCGGCATGCGGTCTGAATTCTCCCGATGCAAGCGACATGATCATGGCACCGACCACAAGTCCCACGATCTCAGGCCGGAAATACTGCACCGGAGCAGCGGTATGAAGCTTCAGGGCCCCCGCGATATCACGGACAAAGCACGCGATACAGAAGCCCATGTTGGCAGGATTGCCGAGCGCCGACAGTAAAACAGCCGCCACACCTACGACAACGCCTGAAATAAGCACCAAAGGATGAATACGTTTTATCAATAGTACCATCTCCCTCCCTTTATATTTCGTTATTCATTATAAAGTATCACGCTCCGTAAAGCAATCCGATAATTCCGGCGAACTTCCTTTTGTGCCGGTCTGCCCGCAAACAGCCTTAATGCAGGAAGATCCTCTTCCCGCCCCGGTATTTTTCCGCGGCACCGATCCGCCTGGTATAAGGAGCAGCCTCCTTCAGCTCTTCAAAAAGGGCATCGGCATCGTCCGGATCCACAGCGATCAAAAGCCCCCCCGAGGTCTGCGGATCGTAAAGCATATCCTGCACCGCAAGCGCCGTCTCTCCCGGATCCACATAAGCCTCGGCAAAGCTTCTGTTTCTATACATGCCCTCCGGAAGGAGTCCGAGTCTTGCAAGCTCCAGGGCTTCGGGGATCAGATCGACCGCCCCTGTATCCACATGCAGCTCGACGCCGCTTCCCTGCGCCATCTCCAGGCCATGCCCCATCAGGGAAAAGCCCGTCACGTCCGTACTGGCATGGACCCTGTATTTTACCATGACATCCCGGGCCGCCCTGTTTAATGTCGTCATCAGCTTTACCGCAAGCGCCATACCCTCCGGGCTTGTCCTGTCAACCTTTGCCGCGGTGGTCAGGATCCCGATCCCGAGAGGCTTAGTCAGAAACAGAACATCCCCGGGTTTTGCGCCGCTGTTTTTTAAGACCCTGTCCGGATGCACGAACCCGGTAACGGAAAGTCCGTACTTCGGCTCGTCATCGAGGATGCTGTGTCCGCCGGTTATGATCACGCCCGCTTCATACGCCTTGTCATAGCCGCCCCTCAGGATCTCATGAACGGTTTCAGGCGGCATGTCCTTTGGTACCGCCATGATGTTAAGCGCCAATTTCGGTTCGCCCCCCATGGCGTATACGTCGGAAAGCGCATTCGTCGCGGCGATCTGGCCGAAAATATAAGGGTCATCATGGATCGGCGGAAAAAAATCCACCGTCTGGACCAGCGCGAGATCGTCCTTGACCCGGTACACGCTGGCATCGTCGCTCCTGTCAAAGCCGACGAGCAGGTTCGGATCACTGATCACCTTCATATCGCCCAAAAGCTGCGCCAGTACCCCCGCTCCGACCTTCGCGCCGCAGCCCGCGCACTTTGCAAGCTTTGTCAGTTTTACATCTTCCCTTTTTAAAACCGTTCCGACAGACATAAGATCGCCTCCAATACACCCCCTGCGACAGCAAGAGCCTTGTCCGATACCAGATAGCAGTACTCTTTCTTCCCGCGGGGGTCAACATCCCCTGATTTCATTCCCTTTGTCACGCTGATACCATCGGCCAAAAGCCCTCTCAGCATCCCCGCGATAGTGGTTTTTACCGGTATTTCTCCGACATAACCCACTGTTTCGGATTCTCCTACCATGTCTCCGATCTGACGGATGCCATGAAAGATGCCGTCAGCAGGCGCCCGGATCACCCGTTCCCCGGCAAATCCGCCGATCAGTCCCGGTATATTGGTATTCGGGAGAGCACTTCCCGTATAAAAGACCCGTCCTAACGTATGGCCTCTCATTGTCTCCACCACCGCATGGCAGTCCGCCCCGGCGGTGAAGCCCGGACCTACGCCGACCACGACAGGCGCGTCGTCTATCCGGGTGCCGAGGTTGCGTTTGGCTAAGATCGCGTCCACCTCCGCGTCAGGAGACAGCGCCTTCCGGATCAGGCCTTCCGGGTCGACAAGAACGGGGATGATCCCCTGTTCCATCAAACTTAACGCTTCCTCATGGTTTTCGGCATACTGCGCGGTCACATCCTCAACCGTCTGCCTCCCGGATATGACAGCCTCGGAGAATGCCACCGTACGCCGTATCGTTGTCGGCTTTGCGATCTCCGTCATGGCGACCCGCATACCCGCGTGATAAAGCCTGAGCGCTATACCGCTTGCTATGTCTCCGGCTCCCCGTATCAAAACAGTCAATGGCATATCGTAAACACCCCCTGTCTGAGACTTCCCATGACGGTCAGAAAGGGCAAAAGAGCTGCCAACGCTTCTGCCTGCCTCTTTTCCTCCGCCGATTCCGCCTTATTGATAAAGATCCGTCCCGCCAGATTCTCTGTCAGGATCACCCGTGCTTCTCCCTCAGGTGTCACTGTGCCCTCAACCGCAGTCTGTGCAAGCGCCGCCCATATTTCAAAGCGGTGGCAGGCTTCCTTTACCGGTTTTCCGAGGCCGTCCGCCCCGACCACCAGGATCACGGAACGGGAGCCGGAAGGAATGACCGGCTCATGCGCCGCATGCGCCTTAAGCGGCAGTCCTTTGGCGCCGTCAGCCTCGACCAGCACATGATCGGCAAGAGCACTAAGCTCTTCAAAAGTTACCGCAGGCGCCGTCAGCTTTTCCCCTGTTTCTGTCAGCGTACCGGCACACACGATCCGATGCCCGGAAAGCATGTTTACCAGCTCCTTTTTTCCGCCCGTTACAAGAGGGTATTCTTCGGGGATCCGAATATGTGTGGACGTACATAATATGACAGAGCCTTCGGCTGAAAGCTCGTTCGCAAGCGCATACATCAGCGTGGTTTTTCCGCCGCTGCCGATGATCGCGGTGATACCCCTTTCTATTTGCAGTAATGAAGAAATCCGATTTTGCATCCGCCCGTCAAACTTGTTTGTCAATACAGCTCCATATCATATATCCCGGCAAACTCGATCTTTTTGTCAGAAAGCAGTTTTTCAAGCGCTGCCCGGCTTTCTGCGGCGCCGCGCCACGCGATCCCGCAGTCGGAGGACAGAGCTCTTGGCGCCGGGATCAGTCTGCCTTCGAGCTTTTCCTCCCTGCAGGCCCTTTCCACCGCCATCGCCTCCGCCGTGGTATGAAACGTAACGATCACGCAGGGCTTCTTTTCCCTCATAACAAACCGCCTCTTTCCGATATCTGTTCAGAATCCTTTACTCTTTCCGATTCTTTCGCTTCAGTATATCATCATATGTCATCTCCTTCAATCAGGTGTCTATCCGGATAAACTCCTTGAACAATATTTATTGAGAAAGCGATTGACAAACCGAATAAAAAGATATATCTTTGAAACAGAAGTACTAACGGAGAACAGAATTAAAACGTAATCATTGAAGAAATTGGAGATTATCACTAAGGAGGTGATTTATATGACAGATTTAAAACCTATATCACCTGGAGAAATATTACAGAAGGAGTTTCTGAAACCAATGAACGTAACAGCATATAGACTTGCCAAGGAGATACACATTCCCCAGTCAAGAATCAGTGATATTATAAGCGGTAAGAGAGGAATAACTGCAGACACTGCTATGAGATTTGCAATATATTTTGGAACTACTCCGCAGTTTTGGCTTAACATTCAAAATCAGTATGATCTCGATATGCTTAAGGTAACAGGTAAGATTGTTGATATGTCAGATATCAGACCTTACCATCTAATGCAAGGGTAAGGAACTGTAGCGAAAAGTCATAAAACAAAAGAAGATCAATCTCACAAGATATTGATGCTTTTCCAGAAACGGAGGATTAACATGATGCGGAAAATAAAAATGATACTGGCAGCAGCAGTCGTCAGCGCGTTTGCTTTAGGCGGCTGCGGTATATTTACGGGCACCGCAGGCGTGGTGGAGGATACGGTGGAGCTTAAGAACTTTGATACGGTTGATATCGAGGTCAGATCGGTGGATGTTATGCTGACCCGGGGGGATTCCTTTCAGCTTTCATATCGGACGGAGAAGGGGAAAGAACCTGTCATAGAGGAAAAAGACGGAAGGCTGACGGTCAGACAGCCCAGTAAGCTGCTCTCCCTGTTTTCTTTCCGGTTCGATCTTGAGAAGGATGTTTACACGATCACTGTTCCCGGGAATTATGATCAGGAGATCAGCCTGAGGGCACAAGCTGCTTCGGGAGATGTGATGATCGACCGGGTGAAGGTATCCGGCGAAGTGGAGGCCCAGTCGGGCGATGTCCTGTTCAACGATCTGGAGGGCGCGAAGCTTTCGGCACAGACAAAATCCGGCGATATCGGATGCGATAAGGTCAAAATGACAGAGGTGTCCTTTGAGGCGTCTTCCGGCAATGTTGAGATCCTGCGGCTGTTCACCGATGAGCTTTCCGCAGAGACCTCCTCGGGCGATGTGGAGATAAACAATTCGGAAATAAAAAATATCGTATGCGAGTCTTCATCAGGAGATGTCGAGATCGGGCTGCTCGGAGATAAAGATGATTATTCCTGCAGCCTTCATACAAGCTCCGGCCGGATCGAAGTGAACGACGAAGAATACGAGGACTCGTATGAAAAGGACGGCGGTGACGGCAGTATCCGGGTGAAGACCTCAAGCGGCGATATTGAAATATCGATGTAACTGTTCCTATCTTTCCTCGCGGAAATAATTGGTCCCCAGACTCTTCGGCGGCTGATTTTCCCTCTTATTTCTCATGCTCGTTATGATCAGCACGATCAGCGTGACGATATAGGGAAGCATTTTATACAGCTCCTTCAGCTCCATGTGATTCATGCCCGTGGGCAGATAGAGATATAAAATATAGAGGCCGCCGAACAGAACGGAGGAGAATATCCCCAGATCGGGCTTCCATATCGTGAAGATGACCAGAGCAATGGCAAGCCAGCCCCTGTCTCCGAAGGCATCGTTCGACCAGACGCCGCAGGCGTAATCCATCACATAATACAGGCCGCCAAGCCCGGCGATCATACAGCCGAGACAGGTGGAAAGATATTTATATTTTGTCACATTGATGCCGGCGGCATCAGCCGTGGCGGGACTTTCTCCGACGGCGCGCAGATGGAGGCCGGTTCTGGTATGCTTAAAGACAAAGGCGGTATACAGGGAGATGATGATCGCTGCGTATGCCAGAAAACCATAGGACAGGAATATCTTGCCAAACCAGCCGAGAGACCGGGCAAACGGCAGGGATCTGCTGAAGTAGTAGGAGGTCCCGGACAAAGCGATGGACGGCACATCCGCCCCGGAGAGCTTGATCAGGGATCCGCCAAAAAAATTGCCGAAGCCGATACCGAAGGTGGTCATGGCTAAACCCGTCACGTTTTGATTTGACCGCAGGTTAACCGTCAGAAAACTGTACAAAAGCCCCATGAACAAGGATCCGAGCAGGGAGCAGGTAAGCGGGATGATGACCGCAAGGAACGGGTTCAAGTCCGCTCCGGCTTGACTTTGCTCATAAAAGAACGCCCCGATCACGCCGCAGATCCCGCCTACATACATGACACCGGGAATACCCAGATTCAGGTTTCCGGATTTTTCCGTTATGGTTTCACCGCAACTCCCATACATTAACGGGATCCCCTGCTGTATCGCCCGCGGGATAAATGCTGCCAGATCTATCATTTTTCTTTACTTCCTTTCCACCCTGTTCATGATGATCCAACCAGATTTCCTGACCGGATCAGTTCTTTTTCTCAGACGTAAATACGATCCTGTATCTTAAAAAGAATTCACAGCCGATAATGAAAAACAGGAGAATTCCTGTCAGAATATCCGCAAAGGACTGATTCAGACCGAAGGCTGTCGAAATCTCGCCGGCTCCCCTGTCCATGAGGATGATCAGAAAGCTTGTCCCGATCATGGCAACAGGATTGAATTTCGCAAGCCAGGAAACCATAACGCCCGTAAAGCCCTGTCCGTCGGCGATCGTAGTCGTGATGGTATGATTGATCCCGGCTACCAGCAGTAAGCCTGCGATCCCGCAGATCGCGCCGGAGAGAAGCATGGTCCGTATAATGACCTTTTCCACCTTTATGCCTACATAGACCGCCGTATTCCTGCTTTCTCCCACTACGGATATTTCGTATCCCTGTTTGGTATATTTGAGATAAATATAAATGAAGGCTGTCATCAGCACGGCGACGATGATGGGAAGCAGATATTTATTCCCCACATTCGGAAGCCACCCCGCCGAAGAATTCTGATTGATGATCCCGATCTTGCCGGATCCCTTGGGAACCTCCCATACGATGGTATAATAGGCCACTAACTGAATAGCGATATAGTTCATCATTAACGTTGACAGCGTTTCATTTGTATTCCACTTTGCCTTGATCACAGCAGGGATCAGACCCCAGACAGCACCTGCCGCGACCGAAGCCACGACCATGATCGGGATCAGAAGAACCTGCGGCAGGGAATCCCCGATGCAGATCATACAGGCGGCAGCGGCAAGTCCTCCGATCAGCACCTGTCCTTCTCCCCCGATATTCCAGAACTGCATCTTAAACGCCGGGGTCAGGGCCAGGGATATGATCAGCAGAATAGAGACGTTCTGCAGCGTGATCCATGTTTTTCGCGCGGAGCCGAAGGCACCCTGAAAGATCGTTTTGTATATTTCGATCGGATCGTCACCGGTAAAAACAGTCGTGATCACCGCGCAGATGATCAGGGCGGCAATGATCGCGCCGGCTCTGATCAGCAAGGCCTTGGATGTCGGGATATAGTCGATCCTTACAATATGAAAGAGAGGCTTTTTCGGTGAATTGTTTTCCATTATGCCGCACCCCCTTTCTTTGTCATCAGCAAACCTACCGTATTCTTATCCGTGGAACGCGCATCCACGATCCCCGATAATTCCCCGTCGCACAGCACGAGGATCCTGTCGGAAAGCTGCAGTAAAACGTCGAGATCCTCGCCCACGTATATGACCGCCGTACCGGCTTCCTTCTGGCCGTTTAAGAGGTCGTAGATCACGTAGGAGGAATTGATATCCAGGCCCCTTACCGCGTACGCTGTCATCAGCACGCCGGGATGGGAGGCTATTTCACGCCCTAACAGCACCTTCTGTACATTTCCGCCGCTCAGTCTCCTGACCGGGGTACTGATGCCCGGGGTATCGACGGAAAGCTCTGCTACAACAGATTCCGCCAAAGCCTTAGGGGATTTTCTGTCTGTAAATATCCGGGATTTTCCGGACCGGTAGCTTCTGAGCATCATGTTGTCCGCAATATCCATATTGCCCACAAGGCCCATTCCCAGTCGGTCCTCCGGCACGAAGGCAAGGGAAACGCCCAGATGGTTTATGTCTTCCGGATCTTTTCCGACCAGATTTACCTTTTCCTTTCCGTCTTCGCAGTACCAGATCGTACCTGCTTCCGTTTTGCAGAGTCCGGCTATGGATTCTAAAAGCTCCTTCTGTCCGCAGCCGGAAATCCCGGCGATCCCCAGGATTTCTCCCGCATTGGCCGTAAATGAGACATTATTGAGCTTACAGACCCCTGTCGCATCCTTTACGGTCAGGTTCTCCACGATGATCCGGGGCTTTACATTGACCGGTGCCTTTCTCTCGATGTTCAGGGTTACCTGTCTGCCTACCATCATATTCGTCATCTGCTGTTCATCGCTCTCTGCGGTGATCATCTCTCCGATGAATTCCCCCTTGCGGAGAATGGCGACACGGTCCGAGATGGCCTTTACTTCATGAAGCTTATGCGTGATGATGACGATCGACTTGCCGTCTGCCTTCATGTTCCGCATGACGTTAAACAGCTTCTCTGTTTCCTGGGGTGTCAGAACGGCCGTAGGCTCGTCAAGGATCAGAATATCCGCGCCCCGGTAGAGCACCTTGACGATCTCGATCGTCTGCTTTTCCGAAACCGACATATCATAGATCTTCTTGCGCAGGTCAACTTCGAAGCCGTATCTGTCACAGATATCCTTTATTTTCTTTTCCGCTTCCTTCAGATTCAGCTTCCCTTCAAGCCCCAGCACGATGTTTTCCGCGACGGACAGCACATCGACCAGCATGAAGTGCTGATGGACCATACCGATCCCCAGATCATAAGCCTGCCTGGGGGAAGCGATATGCACGGGCTTTTCATCAAAATAGATCTCTCCCGCATCCGGATAGTAGATACCCGCGAGCATATTCATCAGGGTAGTCTTGCCGCTTCCGTTTTCTCCCAGAAGAGACAGTATCTCCCCCCTTTTGATATCCAGGTTTACGTTTATATTTGCTTTTGTTGAACCGAAGGCTTTGGACACGCCCCTGAATGAAACTGCTGTATTGCTCATTTATGCCGCTTAAGCTCCTCTTTTTTCAGAAAAAGGGGCGGCAAAGGCCGCCCCGTATAGTTTTTTAATATGCGGTATCAAGAAGGGTAATTCCGTCGATCTGCAGATCAAAGAACGGCGCAGAACGGAAATCCTTGCCGGATTCATCAAAATATCCGTCATGGATCACTTCATGATCGGGCGTGTAATCAGGATCCGTATCCACATCCGCCTCATAGCTGGTCAGCTCCTTGCCGTCAACCGTAAAGGTCTTTGTATCAAATACATGGAGCGTACCTGCTTCGAGCTCTTCCTTCGCCTTTGCAACGGCTTCTTCCGTTCCCTCTGCGGTCGCTTTGGCGCCGAAGCTTGTAAGCTCAACGCTTCCCGTAGACAGATCACCGGTATAGTCCGTTTCGATGGGCTCGTTCTTTTCTACGCATTCAATGATATGCTTGAAATAGGGCGTCCAGTTGATCCTCGAGGATACGATAAATGTGTTCGGACATGCGCTTTCCGTAGATCCGTTATAGGAAACATCCGGAACGCCTGCCGTCTCACAGGCTGTGGGAGCTCCCATGGAGTCGGCGTGCTGTGAGATCAGGACGCAGCCATCCTGGATCAGAGTATTGGCGCCTTCCTTTTCGGCGGTCTCATCATACCAGGATCCGGTAAAGGTAACCTCCATCGTTACGGAAGGGCATACCGACCTGGCCCCCAGGAAGAATGACGTATAACCGGAAATAACCTCTGCATAGGTATATGCACCGATGTATCCCATCTTTGCTTCTTCGGGAGTGATCTCGCCCGCGTCGATCATCTCGTTCAGCTTTAAGCCCGCGGCGATACCCGCAAGATAACGGCCCTGAAAGATCGTGGCAAATGCATTGTGATAGTTGTCTAAGCCCTCGGTATGCGCCTTGGTACCGGTCGCGTGACAGAACTGTATGTCAGGATATTCCTTTGCGGCCTCGATCATATAGTCCTCATGACCGAAGGAATCGGCAAATACGATATTGCAGCCGCTGTCGGCCAGCTCGCATGCCGCGTCATAGCATTCCTGCCCCTCGGGGATCCCCGTCTTTAACACATATTCCACGCCCGCCGCCTCACAGGCTTCCTTTGCGGCATTGATGAAGTTCAGGTCATACGTGGAATTCTCATCGTGCAGGAAGATAAATCCTACCTTCACATCGGAAGCTGCCGCAGAATCTGCTGTTTCTTCCGTCGCTGCTCCCGCTGCTCCCGTTGCCGCAGCACCGCCACCGCCGCAGGCCGTTAACGACAGTGCCATTGAAGCAGTTATTGCGAGTGCAATAAGCTTTTTCATCTTTTTCATAACCATCTCCCTTTCTCCTTTCCTTGTGCTCCTGTTGATCTGCTGCCACATATGGCAGTTCCTAAAAAAAAATGGCGTAGTAAAACAATCCCTCTACGCCATTGCAAGAATAACCATAAATAATGATACCATTTCCCTTTCTCCTTTGCAAGTATCTTATTACAGCAAAAGACAAAACTCTTTTCGTTTGTCGTTTGCTGCGCCGGATTTTGGCCGCTTCCTGCGGCCATTTTACCGGCACAGGGAAGAAATATCTCTTTTCAGATACTTTCCGTCCCCTCTGGATCCGAGAAATTCGTTATTTTTTACAATGACCTGCCCCCGCTGTATCACCGTATCGACGGCTCCCGTGGTCTCAAGACCCTCGTAGCAGGTGTAATCAGCGTTTCCGTGCAGATTTTTCCGCGTAAGGATCCCCTTTGCCTTCGGATCGAATATGACGATATCCGCGTCTGAACCGGGGCGCAATATCCCCTTTTTCGGGTAAAGCCCGAAAATCCTTGCGGGATTTGTGCACAGATACCGCACTAACTGAGGAAGCGTGAGCCGCCCACGGGCACAGCCTTCACTGTATAAAAGGAGAAGACGCTCCTCAACGCCCGGCGCGCCGTTTGGGCAGAGGCGGAAGTCATCCCTGCCGCGCTGCTTTTGCTTCCCAAAGGTGAAAGGGCAGTGATCGGTGGCGACTGTGTCCAGAATATCGTCTGCTAAAGCCTCCCAGAGAGCATCCCTGTCCGCCCCGGTCCGTAACGGGGGAGACATGACGGCCTTAAGTCCCTCCACGGGATCGTCATAAAGCGCCTCGTCAAGCAGCAGGTACTGGGGACAGGTCTCGACCCCAAAGTGCTTTCTGCCCTTTTCTTTGGCGCGCATCACTGCCTCCAGCCCTGCCTTACTGGAAAGATGGACAATATATACCGGCGCCTCATCCAGGCACTCCGCCATACATAACAGCCGGTTGATGGCTTCGGCTTCGGCCTGGGCAGGCCTGCTCTTTGGATGATAAGAGGCGGAAAGCTTTCCCTCCGCGCCGTAATGGTCTCTCAGGCAGTTTACGATGCCGTCATTTTCACAGTGGACCGTGATCAGAATGCCGTTTTCCGCGGCAAAAGCAAGAACCTCGCATACATCCCGGTCCTTCAGCATGCTGTCGTAGGTCAGGTAGAGCTTAAAGCTCGTAATGCCTTCTTTTTCCGCGATCTCCCGCATCTGCGTCAGAACGCTCTCATCTACCTTATCCTGTAAAACGCCGTGGAAGCTGTAATCGATCACAGCTTCGCCGTCGGCAAGGCGATGGTATTCTTCGACCTGATGCCAGGGAAGCGCGCCCTTCGGGCCAAAGGCCATATGGTCGACGATCGTGGTGGTGCCGCCGCAGGCAGCGGCGATTGTTCCGGTGTAAAACGTATCACAGGAACGGTCAAAGCCGACATCCAGATCCATATGGGTATGGACATCGATCGCGCCCGGCAGTATGAGCATTCCGTCCGCGTCGATCGTAACGGCCTCCTCATCGGAAATATCCGGGGCCACTGCCTTTATCGTTTCGCCGTCCGTTAAGACATCCGCCCTTATGCTGTCGGTGTCGCTTACGACGGTTCCGTTTTTGATCAGTATTTTTGCCATGGCTTTTTCAGATGACAGCGACCGCTTCGATCTCTACCTTCGCTCCCTTGGGAACAGCCGCAACCTGAAAAGCCGCTCTTGCCGGGAAGGGCTCCTTAAAGAAGGTGGCGTATACTTCGTTCATGGCCGCGAAATCAGCGATATCCGCCAACAGAACCGTCGTTTTTACGACGTTTTCCATGCCGGTGCCGGCCTTTTCCAATATGTTTTTGATATTGGTAAGACTCTGCTTTGTCTGGGTTTTGATATCATCTCCCGCAAATTCTCCCGTGGCGGGGTCTACGGGAAGCTGTCCCGAAACATAGATGGTATCTCCTGCCTTTACCGCCTGTGAATACGGGCCGATGGCGGCAGGTGCGTTTTCTGTGTGAATAGCCTGGTTCATGTTTTTCCTCCTGTCTTTATTCTGCTGTTATCAGTGTTCCTGTTTTTCCGGATATGCCGTCCCTTGCCTTCTCAAGGAGCGTGATCAGGGCTTTCCTGCCCGGGGCCGAGCCCGCAAATTTAACGGCTGCCTGCACCTTGGGAAGCATGGAGCCCGGCGCGAATTCTCCGGCTTTGATATATTTTTCCGCCTCCGCAGGGGTCAGGCGGGAAAGCCATTCTTCGTCCGGCTTTCCGAAGTGTATCGCGACCTTTTCCACTGCCGTGAGGATGATCAGAAAATCGGCATCGAGTGCTTCCGCCAGACATTCCGCCGCAAAATCCTTGTCGATGACGGCGGCGGCGCCCTTCAGATGATGGGCGCTTGAGTGATACACCGGGATGCCTCCGCCCCCGCAGGCAATAACGATGTGGTCTGTTTCCATCAGCGACCGGATGGTTTCGAGCTCTATGATCGCTTTCGGCTTCGGAGACGCCACGACCTGGCGGTAGCCCCTGCCGGCGTCCTCCGCAACCTGAAAGCCCTGTTTTGATGACAGCGCTTCAGCCTCTTCCTTTGTCATAAACGCGCCGATGGGTTTTTCGGGATGCTCAAAGGCGGGATCGTTCAGATCCACCTCGACCTGCGTGAGCACCGTGGCGCATTCCTTGCGGATCCCCCGGTCAAGGAGCTCCTCCTTTAAGGAATTCTGAAGGTCATACCCGATATAGCCCTGGCTCAGCGCAACGCATACCGAAAGAGGGGTGAAGCCGTACTTATCCGGCTCCGACCGGGAAAGCAGGGTCATGGCATTCTGGATCATGCCGACCTGCGGGCCGTTTCCGTGTACGATCACCACCTCATGATGATCCTCGATCAGGTCCGCAATGGCGGCGGCGGTTTTTTTAACGGCCGTCATCTGTTCCGGAAGGTTTTTGCCGAGGGCGTTTCCGCCTAAGGCGATTACTATTTTTTTTCCCATGTTTTATCCTCTGTTTTTAGCCGAAATGTCTCGGCTGATTTCTGGTCTCCAGGGCCTTTAAGACAGCCTGGGGATCCTTTACCTTCGCAAGGAAGATCATGGCGGCGATGATATAAGGCTTGAAGCTGGCCTGCTTGTAGAGAGGGACACGGTACCGGTCGAAAACGGAAGCCGCAACCTCTCCGTCCTTGCAGGAAACATCGTTGATATCCGCGGGCAGACAGTGAAGATACAGTGCTTTTCCGTCCTTTGTGGTCTTCATAAGCTCTTCGGTGCAGCACCAGTCCTTATGACCGGCGTTCTGCGCAAGCAGCTCCTTCTCAAGGGCATTTATCCCGTCAAAGTCACCGGCTCCGTACAGATCGGTCCTTTTTTCCATCGCGGCAAACGGCGCCCAGCTCTTGGGATAGACAATATCCGCATCCTGAAAGGCCTCTGCCATCGAGTTGGTCTTGGTAAAGCTTCCGCCGGAAGCGGCCGCGTTCTTTTTCGCCACTTCCTCCACATCCTTCATCACGTCGTAGCCGTCGGGATGGGCCAGAGTCACGTTCATGCCAAACCGCGTCATGAGCCCGATCACGCCCTGGGGAACGGAAAGAGGCTTGCCGTAGCTGGGGGAATAAGCCCAGGTCATGGCGATCTTTTTCCCCTTAAGCTGCTCCACGCCGCCGAAGGTATGGATGATATGGAGCATATCCGCCATACACTGGGTAGGATGGTCGATATCGCACTGAAGGTTCACAAGGGTGGGCTTCTGTTCCAGAACGCCTTCCTGATACCCTTCCGTTACGGCATTGACGACATCGTGCATATATTTGTTTCCCTTGCCGATGTACATATCATCCCGGATCCCGATGACGTCTGCCATGAAGGAGACCATGTTGGCAGTTTCCCGGACGGTCTCACCATGCGCGATCTGGCTTTTGCCCTCGTCCAGATCCTGTACCTCAAGCCCTAAGAGATTGCAGGCAGACGCAAAGGAAAAACGGGTTCTGGTGGAATTGTCCCTGAAAAGGGAGATCCCAAGGCCGGAATCAAATATTTTGGTGGAGATATTTCTCTCCCGCAGATGCCTGAGGGCATCCGCCACCGTAAATACCGCGGCGATCTCATCATCGGTCTTTTCCCAGGTCAGGAAAAAGTTCCCTTCATACATATCGCTGAAATTCAGTTTATCAAGCTTGTCGGTAAAATCTTTTAAATTGCTCATGATCCTCTCCTTCATTACTGAATGTTATTATTTGTTTTTCCGGCGCGGAACTGTGTCACGTCGTCGGTTTTGTTCGTTTCATCATAAAGGTTGACGGCAGCGACGTAAACAGCGGCACACCTTACCAGGTCATCCTTATAGGTGATCTCATTGGGCGCATGCGCCTGACTCTCGGCACCGGGTCCGAACCCGACGCAGGGGATGCCGTAACGGCCCTGTATGGAAACACAGTTGGTCGAAAAGGTCCATTTATCTATTAAAGGACGATCTCTCAGCTTCTTTGTGGAATCCGGTCCCATTCTGTGCTCTCCGTAAAGAGCCTTATGCGCGTCGTAAAGTGCCTTTACATGCGCGGCATTTTCCCTGTTGATCCAGGTCGGGAAGTAGCATTCGGTCTCATAAACCTCTCCGGTCCATGAAGGCCGGTCATACATATACATGGAAACCTCTACATCATCACCGTATTTTTTCACGGCCGGAAGGTTTCTGATCTCCTCAAGGCAGGATTCCCAGGTTTCACCGGCCGTCATACGGCGGTCCACGGAAATCGCGCAGCTGTCCGCCACCGCGCAGCGGCTCGGAGAGGTATAGAAGATCTGCGATACGGTACAGGTGCCCCGCCCTAAGAACCGGGCATCCTCGTAGTGGTCCGGATTATATTTGGGATCAAGCATCTTTACAAGGCCTTTAATAGCTGTGCTCTCATCGCAGCCATTGTTGTTTAAAGCCCTGACATCCGCAATGATATCAGCCATTTTATAAATCGCGTTGTCGCCTCTTTCCGGCGCGGAACCGTGGCAGGAAATTCCCTTTACATCGACCCGGATCTCCATCCGGCCTCTGTGGCCCCGGTAGATCCCGCCGTCGGTGGGCTCTGTGGAGATAACAAATTCGGGACGAATGTTTTCTTTATTATAGATATACTGCCAGCACATTCCGTCGCAGTCCTCCTCCTGCACGGAGCCGACGATCATGATCTTATAGCCCTTTGGGATCAGATCCAGATCCTTCATGATCTTTGCGCTGTAGACGGCGCTGCAGACGCCGCCCTCCTGATCGGAGCCGCCCCGGCCGTAGATGATCTCATCCGTTTCATAGCCTTCATAGGGATCTTTTTCCCAGTTGTCACGATTTCCGATTCCTACCGTGTCGATATGGCCGTCGATCGCGATGATCTTATCGCCGTCGCCCATCCAGCCGATGACATTTCCGAGACCGTCGATCTCTGTTTTGTCAAAGCCTAACCTGTCCATTTCGGCTTTGATGCATTCGGCGACCTCCTTTTCCTCGCAGCTTTCGCTCGGATGCGAGATCATGGCTCTCAGGAAAGCGCACATATCCTTTCTGTAGCCTTCGGAAGCCTCTTTAATCTTCTCAAAATCAAGTGACATTTCATACTCCTTTCCGCTGTGTATATTTTTTGATCATTTTATTCGTTCTCGCCTTCCCAGACGATCTTCCTGTATTTTTCGGGATCCGTATCCCCCTCGGTGGAAAACATAAGCACCCGGGAGGTCTCATTAAGCCCCAGATTTTCCCTGAGCTCTCTGTAATCCTCGGATTTCATGATACTGCTTAATACGCCCATGCCGATCGCGCCGGATTCCCCGCTGATCACGCGCGGATCGCCCTTTACGGGAGCGGAGAGCATCCGCATCCCTTTCGCCGACATCCAGTCGGGGCAGGAAAGGAAAGCGTCAGCGTGATTTCTTAAGATATCCCAGCCGATGGTATTGGGTTCCCCACAGGCAAGACCGGCCATAATGGTCATAAGATCGCCCTCCACGATACGGGGTTCTCCGTCTCCGGCTTTGGCTCCCTTATAGAGGCAGGCAGCCGCGTCAGCCTCCATCACGATAAACTTCGGCGGATCATCCGCGAATACATTCGTGAAGTATCCGACGACCGCGCCGGCCAAGCTCCCGACACCGGCCTGTACAAAGATATGCGTGGGACGCTCTGCATAAAGCTTCTTCATGCCTTCCGCGGCCTCCGCGGCCATGCTGCCGTATCCCTGCATGATCCAGGAGGGGATTTCCTCATATCCCTCCCAGGCAGTGTCCTGTACGATGATGCCGTGCTCGGTTTCCTGCGCTTCCTTCGCCGCAAGACGCACGCATTCGTCATAATTCAGTTCTTCGATGGTGACCTTTGCGCCCTCCTTCGCGATATTGTCAAATCTGGATTTTGCGCTGCCCTTGGGCATATGGACCACTGCCTTCTGTTTAAGCCTCGCGGCAGCCCAGGCAACCCCGCGCCCGTGATTTCCGTCGGTAGCCGTAAAGAAGGTGGCCTGTCCGAATTCCTTTCTTAATTCGTCCCCCGTAAGATAATCATAATTCATTTCCGATACGTCTTTTCCGGTTTCCTTCGCGATATATTCTGCCATCGCAAAGGATCCGCCTAAAACCTTGAACGCGTTCAGCCCAAACCGGTAGCTTTCATCCTTGACACATACGGAAGACAGCCCGAGGAACGCGGCCATACCCTTCAGATCGGCTAAAGGCGTCACGGAATACTGCGGAAAGCCCCTGTGAAACGAAAGAGCCTTGTCCACGGCTTCCTCCGACATGACGGAAAGCCATTTGTCCTCGCTTTTTGGCATCGTATTCATAACCCATTTCATCTTTTCCATTTTTGATACTCCTTTTCATTCCGGGTCATTTTATCCGGTCACAGTAGCCACGCGTAATTCCTTGTCACTTCCCGGATGATCTCGGCCGCTTTTACGGAAATTCCTTCCGCGCCTGCCAGATCGACGGTTTCTTCCCTGCCGTAAAGACGAAGCAGGAAGCTGTCATCACCAAGCACCGCAAAGCCGTTGTTCGTACTGTTCTCAAAGTCCTCCCTGTTACTGAAGAGCGTGAATTTATCCTTGTAGGGAGCACCCTCATACGGACAGAATACTGCGCAGTTCCCGCACTCATTGCACATCCGGTCCACATGCAGGATCTCCTCTCCTTTGCCGTCAGGCAGCTTTAAGAAGATATTCGCCCTGTTCGGACAGACATCGGCACAGACCGCACAGACCGTCGGGCAGCCGAGACATCTGCCGGAGGAGGCGCTGCAGAAGATCCCCTTCCTGTCCAGATAAGGCTTTGCGTCCTCAGCCTTATTTCTGTCCTCATACCGGTCAAAGGAGATGCCCGCTATGGCTTTTGCGGCTTTTGCCGCATCGGATATCGCTTCGACAACGGTGGCGGGACCGCGTCTGCCGTCGCCCGCCGCGTAAATACCTTTTACGCTTGTCTGCATATCCGCATCCGTAACCGGCCGTCCCTTTTGATCAAGCTTAATGCCGGCCGCTTCGTAGAGACCGGTATCGATCGCTTCGCCGACGGCTGCGATCACCGTATCGGCAGGGATATCCTCGGTGCGGCCCGTATCGACGGGAGAGCGGCGTCCGGATTCATCCGCCTCGCCAAGCTCCATAACGGAACAGGTCAGTATTCCGTCCCTGGCCCCGACAGGCGCTAAAAGCTCCATGAATTCTATGCCGTCTTCCAGGGCGGCATCCAGTTCTTCCTCATCCGCCGGCATGTAGCGTCTGGTCCGGCGGTAGATCAGCCTTACCTTTTCGACGCCTCCCATCCGTTTGGCAGCCCTTGCCGTATCCATGGCGGTATTTCCACCGCCGAGAACAACGACATTCTTTCCAAGCTCCAGGGAATCGGGCGCGTTTTTGGCTTTTGTCAGGAATTCCACGGCATCCACTGCCTCTCCGTATTTCAGATGCGCATCCCCGGGTTTTAAGGCACCGATACAAAGGATCACATCAGTAAAGCCCTGTTCTTTCAGCTCATTAACAGAGGTGATCTCCTTGCCGGTCTCCACCTTTGCCCCATAGGCCAGGCAGAGGGAGATATCCTTCTCGATATGATCGTCCGGGATCCTGAATTCCGGGATCGCGTGACGGACGATGCCGCCCGGACGGTCGTTCTTTTCGAAGATCGTCACGGGAATACCGGCCCTTGTAAGGAAGTAAGCGGCGGAAAGACCTGCGGGGCCGCCGCCGATCACGGCGACCTTATGGCCACTCTCGGAAGATCCAGCGGAATCTGCTGCATGAAGCGTCGGCAGTACCTTATCGTAGGCGGCTTTTGCCGCTTTCAGCTTGATATCTCTGACGGCAAGACTCTCTTCATAGTAATTGCGCATACATTTATCACCGCAGTGATGCGGACAGATCGTCCCGGTGATAAAGGGCAGCGCGTTCTTTTCCAGTATGATCCGAAAGGCCGCTTCGGCGTCTCCCTTCTCCATGGCTCTCAGATAGGCAGGGATATCCTGGTGGATCGGACAGCCCTCGCTGCAGGGCGAGGTAAAGCAGGAAAACAGGGGCAGCTCTTTTTTGATGCTTCTTTCCGGAAGAGGCTTGATGCTTTTCTGGTACAGCGGATTTTTCCAGACATCCTCATCCAGTGCGTGCAGGCTCTTGGAATCTGTCCCGTTAAACGGACCGAAATCAACTCCCTTGAAGGCCTCTCCGATCTGTGAAAGTCTTTCATATCCGCCGGGCTTTAAGATATTGGTAGCCATCGTGACGGGCCAGATCCCGGCCCTGTAAAGCTCACCGATATTCTGGAGCACGGCGCCTCCGGAATAGGAGATGCGGAGCTTTCCGTCAAATTCATCGGAAATGAGACGGGCCATATGGATCGTGAGAGGGAAGAGCGCGCGTCCGGCCATATACATTTCTTCACTCGGAAGCTCGCCTGCTTTCACGTCCACAGGGAAGGTATTGGAGAGCTTCAGGCCAAATTCGAGATCGTTTTCGGCTGCAAGGGCGATGAGTCTTTTAAACATGGGAACGGCATCCGCCCACTGCAGATCCTCTTTGAAATGGTGGTCATCAAAGGCTACGTATTCAAAGCCCAGACGGTCTAACCTTTCTCTGGCATACTCATAGCCGAGCAGGGTGGGATTGCATTTGATATAGGTATGCAGATGCTTCTCCGTCAAAAGATAAGTGGCGATCCGCTCAATCTCATCGGGCGGACAGCCGTGAAGCGTCGATTCGGTAATGGAGGCGGAAATACACGAGGGTATGCTTTTTACGAATGCTTCGTCAACCTTCCGGAAGCGGGGCAGATTGGCCAGAGCCCAGTCTATGGCCTCCCGGAAAGGCTCTGTATCCTTTGCCTCCTTCATGCCGTCAATATAGGTGTTTATCTTTTCCGATTTTATCCCGGCGAGATCATATCCGACAGACATATTGAACACAAAACCGTCCGGACTGCCGAAGCCGAACTCTTTCGCTAACAGCTTGCAGGCCACGCAGGCATGGACATATTCGGAGAAAGCCTGCGGAACCGTCAGCTCTGTTGACCATTCACAGTTATAGCATTCATCTCCGGCGGTGATGCAGGGCTTGTTGATGCATTTCGCAAGCTCCTCACCGTCCATGATCTGAACGGTCTTCAGCTCAAAGAATCTGGCGCCGGCCACATAGGCGGCGATAATATTCTGCGCAAGCTGCGTATGGGGACCCGCCGCAGGACCGAAGGGCGATTCGAGCCTTTCCCGGAAGATCGGAAAAGCTTTTTTTCCGCCGTATTTTACAAAATGCCTGACGCCGAAAATACTTCCGTTATTTTTATATTCTTCCAGTATCCATTCCATAAGCTTCCCGAAGGGAATGGGTCTCATTATATCACTCATAGGCATTTCTCCGTCAATATTTTCTGTGATTGAGCTCACCCCAGAGCTCCTTACTCTGCTCCATGATAAACGCGTTGATCTTTTCCTCGTCTATGCCGACGAACGCGCGGTCCTTGTACAGTACTTTTCCGTTTATGACCGTCGTTTTACAGTGGCGGCCCATCATCCCGAATATCATATGGCCGTCGATGTTTTCATCGGAGAAAGGCGTGAACGGCTTGTAGTCCATAATGATCAGATCCGCGGCCGCGCCCTTTTTGAGTACGCCAAGGGGTCTTCCGAAATACTTTTCGGCGATCTTCCTGTTGTTTTCAAACAGCATCTGCACGGCTTCTCCCCAGGCAACATTGGGCAGCGCCGCGTTGTGGCGCTGGATGATCAGGAATACCTTCAGACTTTCCAGCATATCGTGGGTATAGGCATCTGTTCCCATTCCCACGGTGATCCCCTTCTTCATCATCTGAAGCACGGGAGCGCAGCCTACCGCGTTGCCCATATTTGATTCGGGATTGTTTACGGTCATGGTGCCGGTTTCCTTCAGGATGTCCATTTCCGCGGGACTGATATGTATACAGTGGCCCAGAAGGGTCTTTTCTCCCAGGATCCCGTTATACAGCAGGCGGTTCACCGGACGGCAGCCGTACTCACGGAGACTGTCATAAACATCATTCATCCCCTCCGCGACATGGATATGGAAGCCGGTCATGCCGTCATTGGCCTTTACCATCTTTTCAAAGGTCTTATCGGATATGGTGAACAGCGCATGTCCCCCAAACATGGCCTTGATCATGCTGTCGTTTTCATCCCTGGCCCATTTGGCAAAGTCGGCGTTTTCCTTTATCCCCTGTTCCGTTTTTTCCTCGCCGTCCCGTTCCGATACTTCGTAGCAGAGGCAGGAGCGTATGCCAAGCTCCTTTACGACATCCCGGATCGCAAAGAGAGACCCCGGGATCTCGCCGAAGCTGGCATGATGGTCAAAGATCGTCGTCACGCCGTCTCTGATGCAGTCGAGAACAGTGGCATATGCGCTGGCCTTCGTGCGGCTCAGGGTAAGCTTTCTGTCTATGGCCCACCAGGTTCCCTCCAGGATCTGAAGGAAATCGGTGGGATTGTTCCCTTCAATGGAAAGCCCTCTGGCCAGTCCGGAATAGATATGCGTATGGGCATTGATGAGCCCCGGCATGATCACGCCGCCTTCCGCGTCGATCCACTCGGCATCCGGATATTTCTTTTTCAGGGTATCGCTGTCGCCGATCTCTGTGACAGTGTCTCCCGAAACCGCTACGGCACCGTTTTGATAGAAGGGATTCCCGGGATCTCTCGTTATGAGCATCCCGTTACCGATTAAAAGCATCTGCATAAACCTCCTCTCGATAGGATTTTTCGTAATTATACACAAAAATATTGTATCGCTGATCGATTTTTCGGTCAATACTTATAGAAAAGTATTCAAAAAATGGCTGCGGCCGGATTAAAGAAAATCCGCGAATTCTTCGTTAAAGATGCTGTCGCTGAAGGCAATGAGCTTTTTGCGGTAGCTTTCATAGGCGCTTAAGATCTGTCTGGCCTTGTCGGTGAGCCTGGCGCCTCCCCCGTTCTTTCCGCCCGTACTGGACTCGATCAGCTTGACGTCCAGGCAGCTTTCCGCGTTCTTTACGATGGTCCAGGCCTTGGAATACGCCATTTCCATAGATTTTGCGGCAGAGCGCAGGGAGCCGTGCTCCTCCACCCTGTTAAGCAGCTCGGCAACGCCCGGGCCGAAGCATTTCTGATCGGTAAAAAGCCTGGCCGATATGACAGCATGAAGCTTCTGTGACATAGCTTTCCTCCTACACTCTGTTTGCACTGTAGTGCTCCACGACCTCTTTCTGAATCTCCGGCGGATACATCAAAACGGTATAAGTGGTTCCTGTTTTGCTGGTCTTTTCTGCGGCTTCAATCCCCTTAGACAGCCCCAGTTCTGTCTGAACCTGGATGCTCTTTCCGTCTTCCTCACGTTCTTCCACGTATCCCATCTCAGAAAGCAGCCTGAAAACATCGGTTCCGAATATATGCTTTACGTTATCCGCTGTCGTGATCCGGTTCAGCTCATCCTTGATTCCGGTGGCAGGAAGCAGATCACTGTACACAAACTGATCCCCATCCCCGGGGTTGAGATAAAAAGGAACCTTATGCTCCTTCCGCTTTTTCGGGGTTTTTTCCTTCGTCTCCGCTACCGTATCTTCCTCTGTGATACCGGTGACCGCTTCGGGATGCTCCTCCAAAAAGGCAGTGACCGCTTCGATGAATCTCACCCCGTATTTCTCATATTTTGCCTCACCTACACCGGATACACTGAGGACAGCCTGTTTGTCCCTCGGGACCTTGATGCTCATATCGATCATCGTCTTGTCACTGAAAATGATATACGGCGGCAGCCCTTCCTCCCTGGCGATCGTCAGCCGCAGCTTCCGAAGGGTCTCAAACAGCTCGTAGCCTGCCTTTGTAAGAGCATCCGTACTTTTCCTGCCGCGGCTCTTCGTCCCGCGCTCAGGCTCTCTGTCCTTAGTGGTCCGGATCAGGACATGCGTATCCGGATCCTTTAACGGTTCTATATTACCCAGACGGATCACGCTGTATTTATCGGCCGTCTGAACCAGATATCCCTCTGAGATCAGCTGGCTGATCAACAGTCTCAGCTCCGCTTCAGACCGGTCCTTCAGGGCACCGTAGGTTTTATAGCGATCGGTCCCCAGTTCCCTTAATCTGGCCCTGTTTGCGCCAAGCAGCGTACCAAGGACTATGTTCAGGCCGTACCTCCCCTTTGTCTCCCACACACAGTTAATGACAAGCTTTGCGTCCTGTGTCCTGTCGATCTCGGTAAACTCCCTGTGGCAATTGCCGCAGTTTTCGCACGGGGCGCTCCGCTTCTCCCCAAAATATGCCAGGATATAGTTGCGCAGGCATTCCGGGGTCCGGCAGTAGCCTTCCATGATCTGAAGTCTTTTGGCATCACGCTGTCTGATCAGATCAACGTCTTCATAGGAGATGTCGGTAAAATCCTTATGATCCAGAAGGATGCGGTTTATCATGATGTCCTGCGGCGAAAACAGCAGGATACACTCGGCCGCTTCGCCGTCTCTTCCCGCGCGCCCGGCCTCCTGATAATAATTCTCCATGCTCTGCGGCATATTGTAATGGAGTACATACCTTACGTCGGATTTATCGATCCCCATGCCGAACGCGTTTGTCGCAACAATGACCGGGGTTCTGTCGTAGATGAAATCGTTCTGACTTGTCTTTCTGTCTTCATTATTCATCCCGGCATGATATCTTGCCGCAGGGATCCCGGCACCGGAAAGCAGCTCAAACAGCGAATCCACATTCTTTCTGGTAGCACAATAAATGATCCCGCTGTCATCCGGATGCTTCTTCACATATTCTAACACATAATCGTCTTTTCTTTTGACCGGCTCCACATCAAAATACAGATTCGCACGGTCAAATCCGGTCATCACGATCTTCGGCTCCCGCAGCTTCAGCACACATGCGATATCTGTCCTGACCTCTTCGGTTGCCGTCGCCGTAAAAGCACTGACGATGGGTCTTTTGGAAAGCCCGTCTATGAAATTCACGATCTTCAGATAGCTTGGCCGGAAGTCCTGTCCCCACTGTGAGATGCAGTGGGCCTCATCCACCGTAACCATCGAGATATCGACCCTGCCTGCAAAATTGGTAAAATCATAGCTTTCAAGGCGTTCCGGTGCCACGTACAGGATTTTATAGGTCCCTTCCAGGGCTCTCTCATAAGCCTTGGATATCTGCGCCTCCGTCAGTGACGAATTGATATAGCCCGCATGGATCCCTGCCTGATTTAATGCCTTTACCTGATCCTGCATGAGGGATATGAGCGGAGATATCACGATCGTGGTCCCGGAAAACAGCATGGCCGGCACCTGATAACAAACAGACTTTCCGGATCCCGTAGGCATGACCGAAAGAACATCCCTCCCAGCAAGGATCGCTTCTATGATCTCTTCCTGCCCGGGTTTATAGGAGTCATATCCGAAATATTTTTTTAAGATTTCTCTTGCGTCCATACTCATCATTATACTTCTTGTAAACACCGAATAAGATATAATCTCTCTCTGAAATTGCGTTCATAAATAATCGGCTCCTGTTTCATAATATTTTATCCAACTCCTTAGGAACTGTCAAAAAATAACTTGTGCACCTTTTGAAGGTGAACTACCCGACTAGTGATGAGAGCACTTTGCGCGATGCAGGGTGCTTTTTTTTGATAGAAATTAGGAAGAAACGGTACTAAACACAGAAATTGGTTTTGAAGAAATGGAACAACACTCTTGAAATCTTGAAGAAACGGTACTATAATCTGTTTATAGTTATGTAGAAACGGAACAATACTGTTTTGAGGAGATAATATGTTCAAAAGAAAAGCTTTAGAAAAGCTGAAATATTGGAAAGAAAAAAAGGCTCCAAAGTATTCTGTGCTTTTGGAGGGGGCCAGGCGTGTTGGAAAATCGACAATTGCCGAAGAATTTGCAAAGCAGGAGTATAGGTCATATATAAAAGTGGATTTTGCTAACATAACACAGGATGTCCTTGATGTGTTCGATGA
>JAILQQ010000052.1 GCA_024698885.1 Lachnospiraceae bacterium
GACAATGCCGGCTTCAGTGCGGATGAGAACGGGAAGCTGAAGCCGAGATTCCGCGGCATGAACGGACATTTTTCCGGCTATATGCACCGGGCTTCGATCCAAAACAGAGTGGACGCGCTGGATCAAAGCTGCGTGATGATCAGAAAGAAGGCACTGATCGACTGGCTGACAGAGCAGGGAACGGAATATCCGGTGCCGGAGAATGGTGTGATCAAAATGCCGAAGCCGTATATCTGTGTTTACGATCCCTTTGCAAAGTTCAGGAGGGTATAAGAACAAATTAAATCCTGAATTAACTAAAACAAAAAATCAGGCATGAGCAAGGAAATCACAGGACAAACAAATATAAGAACGACTGTTATCATACCAAACTATAACGGGAGAAAATACCTGCCAGATTGCTTGCATGCTTTGAAGCAGCAAACAGTTTCGGACTTTCAGGTCTGCGTGGTAGACAACGGCTCAACGGACGGAAGTAAAGACCTGGACCCGTCGGATTATCCCGAATTCCGGCTGACGGTCATTCCCTTGAAGGAGAATATCGGATTTGCCGGGGCCGTCAACGAGGGTATCCGAAAAACGGAATCTCCTTATGTTATTTTGCTGAATAACGACACGGCTGTTAAGAAAAATTTTATTGAAAAACTCGTAGAAGCAATAGATAATAAAAAAGATGTGTTTGCGTGTCAGGCAAAAATGATCTCCATGAAGGACCCGGAGAAGCTCGATTCTGCCGGTGATCTGTTCTGCGCGCTCGGATGGGCGTTCTCTCTTGGCAGGGATAGACCGGTGGGGACGTACTGCCGTGATACAAAAATTTTTTCGGCCTGCGCCGGGGCGGCAGTTTACAGACGGGATCTCCTGGAGAAGCTCGGCCTGTTTGACGAGCGTCATTTCTGCTATCTGGAGGATGTTGATCTGTCCTACCGGGCGGCGCTTTGCGGCTACAGCTGCCGGTTTGCGCCGGAGGCGGTTGCGGAACACGCCGGGAGCGCTTCCTCCGGCTCCAGACATAATGCTTTTAAAGTGAGACTGAGCGCCCGTAATACGATTTTTCTGATATATAAGAATATGCCGCCTGTTCAGATCCTTTTTAACCTGCCGTTTTTGATAGCCGGGCAGCTTATCAAGCTTTTATATTTTACACGCAAGGGTCTTACGCGGGAATATATCGGAGGTGTCAGAGAGGGGTTTCGGCTCTGCGCTTCCTCGGGGAAGGAAGCAAGAGCCTGGTCAAAGGCGGGAAAGGGGCAGCTGCTCAGACTGCAGGGAGCGCTGCTTGTGAATACCGTCAGAAGGATAACGGGATAGGTTTATGATCAAGGATAATCAGGCAATTTTCAACAGGCTTCACGTACTGTTGGACGCGTTGATCATTGCGGGAGCCTATGCGCTGGCATGGTGGTTCAAATTTAAGAGCGGAATGATATCTTTTTCCATCGGGCTTCCGACAAGGTACTATTTTCGCGCTCTTTATTATATTATTCCCGGCTATCTTTATCTGTATTATCAGTTTAACCTCTATAATTCAAAACGGGCCTCGGGGCGCAAGGCAGAGCTTTTTAACATTATCAAGGCAAACACCATCGGCGCTGTGGCGATCATCGTGGTGCTGTATCTGATCGAGCAGCCTCATTTTTCGCGCTCCATGATCGGGATCTTCTGGGCTTTTAATATTGTACTGGAGACTTTTTTCCGGAATGTGATCCGTTATCTGCTCCGCTTTTTCAGAAGACGCGGCTACAATATCAAATATGTACTGTTAGTCGGATATTCCAAATCAGCAGAGTCTTATATCAACAGGATCAGGCTGAATCCGCAATGGGGCTATGTGATCAGGGGGATCCTCGATGATAAGATGCCCAGAGGCACGGTGTATAAGGGAGTAAAGGTTCTCGGGGCGATAGATAATCTGTCCATTATCCTGCCGGAGAATAAGCTGGACGAGATTGCGATCACGCTTTCTCTGCCGGAATACGGACGTTTGGAGGAGATCGTCTCGCAGTGCGAGAAATCCGGTGTGCATACGAAATTCATTCCGGATTATTCCGGGATCATTCCGAACCGGCCCTATACCGAGGATATTCAGGGTCTGCCGGTGATCAATATCCGCCATGTCCCGTTAACAAATACGATCAATGCCTTGGAGAAAAGGCTCGTGGATATTGTAGGTTCGCTTGTGGCTCTGATCCTGCTCTCACCTCTGATGCTGGTGATCGCGCTTATCATCCGTTTTACGTCAAAAGGACCCGTGATCTTTTCGCAGGAAAGGGTGGGACTGCATAACCAGCCCTTTAAGATGTATAAATTCCGGACGATGATCGAGCAGACAAAGGATGACGAGATGAATATCTGGACGACAAAGGATGATCCGCGGGTAACGAAGGTGGGGCGTTTTCTGCGCCGGACCAGCCTTGATGAACTGCCGCAGTTTTTCAATATCATTACGGGAAAGATGAGCATTGTGGGCCCGAGACCGGAAAGAACCTCCTTTGTGGAGGAATTCCAGGAAAAGATCCCCCGTTACAATATCAAGCACCAGGTCAGACCCGGCTTGACCGGCTGGGCGCAGGTAAACGGTCTCAGAGGAGATACTTCCATCAAGCGCCGCATCGAATATGATCTGTATTATATCGAAAACTGGACCATGGGCTTTGATCTGAAGATCATGTTTATGACGCTGTTTAAGGGCTTTGTCAATGAAAACGCCTATTAATTCCGTCGATGTCGTGATCCCGGTTTACCGGCCGGGAGAAAAATGCCGGGCTCTTTTCAAAATGCTTTCCGGACAGTCGATCCGGCCGGGAAAGGTGATCCTGATGGTAACGAAGGATCCAGGAGAGGATTTCTTTCCGGAGGAGCTGCTCCCCTCTGATGCCTCCTCTCTTTTTGAGATACATGAGCTTGAAAAAAAGGATTTTAACCATGGCCGGACAAGAAATCAGGGAGCCGGCTATTCTTCGGCAGAAGCGGTCGTTTTTATGACGGATGATGCTGTTCCGGCGGACCTCGATCTGATCGAAAATCTGCTTGCGGGTCTTTCGGAAGAAAAAACAGCGGTCTGCTACGCCAGACAGCTTCCGGCCGCAGACGCAGAATTGGCGGAATGCTTTTCGAGAGAATTTAATTATCCTGCGCAAAGCCGCTTAAAGACAAAGGCGGATCTTCCTGCTATGGGGATCAAGGCTTTCTTCTGCTCCAATGTCTGTGCGGCTTATAACAGAGCGATTTTTGACCGGTTGGGCGGATTTGTCGATCAGACGGTTTTCAATGAGGATATGATATTTGCCAGACGCGCACTGGAAGCCGGCTACGGTATAAAATACCAGGCGGAGGCAAGGGTGGTGCATTCCCATGACCTGTCGAACACAGAGCAGTACAGGAGAAGTGTTCTGTTAGCCAGATCACAGAAAGAGCATCCGGAGATCTTCGGGGATGTATCATCGGAATCGGAGGGGATCCGATATATTAAGGAAGCGTTCGGTTATTTCAGACAGAAAGGGAAGGGATATCTGATCCTTCCTTTTCTGGTAACCTGCGGCTTTCGCTTTTTCGGATACCGGGTCGGCAAGCGGCGAACGATCGGTA
>JAILQQ010000058.1 GCA_024698885.1 Lachnospiraceae bacterium
GAAACGGAAGAATTAAGGAAAAAAGCAAAAAAATCGGATCCGATCGATGGACAGCGTATGAAGCAAATGATGAACTATGTGCATGACCACTTCAGGGAAAAGGTATATCTTGAAGAGCTCGCATCATCCGCCGGCATTAGTCCACGTGAATGCGCACGAGTCTTCAAACGCCAGATCGGGTCTACCCCCATGGATTATCTTAATCAGTACCGGGTTCGTATGGCTGCGTACGAGCTGCGTACGAGTGCCAAACCAATATCCCTTATCGCAGAGGAATGTGGATTTGCGTCTGATAGTTATTTCGGTAAAACATTCAGGCAATATATGAGTTGCTCTCCTCGAGATTACCGAAAAAAGGCAATTACAATATAGAACGATACTTCGGAAAATGACTGATTTTGTTAACTATTAACAGTTGAACAAAATCGCTGCGCGATGGCCTGCCAAGGCTGTGGCGCAGTTTTACTTTATTGATTTATAAAATAGCAGTGGAAATACTCTTCATAATTCGGTATTGTTAAGTCACCACACCAAACAACTGAATACGGAGAGCCCCACTGCCTATGACTAGAATAGCATTTTCAGGCGTCTTCCGCAACCGGAATTATGATGCCAACGCACCTCCTGATGGGAAGTTGTCACTACAAACACTACGATCAAGGAGGTTTTTATGTACGAAGATATTTTTTTCCAGATCCGCCAGGAAGCTGAGAAACGGAACCTGAAAGATTCTACCATTGATGCCTACTGCAACTCTGTCGGCTATTTCCTGCGAACTGTAGATAAGGACGTTGCCACCCTGTCGACAGATGATGTAGACTCGTTTCTTACTGAAAAGAGACTGAATGGTATAGCTCCTCAGACCTATAACCACTATCATTCCTCGATCCGTTTTTTCTATAAACGGATTCTGAAATTGAACTGGGATGACGAAGACATCCCCAGGATGAAGCTCGATCATTCGCTTCCCACTGTCCTGTCAAGGGATGAGATACAGCGTATCATTGATAACACCCCTAACCTTAAGCATAAAGCTATCATCGCTACCATGTATTCTTCCGGGCTAAGAGTTTCGGAAGTCGTACATCTTCATTACGATGACATATCCCGCACCAATAAGACGATCCATGTCCGTGAAAGCAAGAGCAGGCGGGATCGGTATACGATCCTTTCTGATCGGAATCTTGATCTCCTGACAGAATACTGGTACAAATGCGGCAGACCCAGGGATATTCTTTTTCCCAGTTCATGGACCGGCACTTATCTCGATAAGTGCAGCATCAATCAGTACTTCAAAAAGAGCGCAGCCAGGGCCGGTATTACACGTCATGTCTCCAGCCATTGCTGCCGTCACAGCTTTGCCAGCCACTTGTTTGAAGATGGCGTTGACATTAAATATATTCAGGCACTGCTCGGGCATGTGGATCCCAGATCCACAGAGGTCTATATCCATGTCAGCAACAAAAGTCTGCTTGGCATCCGCAGTCCTTTTGATGGCCCGAAAGGCGGTGCGGTATGAGCGCCAGCTGTACAATCCAGGATGTTTTCAATCGCTTTTACCAGAACTATGAGAAGAAGCATGCCTTGTCTGTAGCTCAGAGAAAAGCAGCTTATCACATCATGAACTGTAAGACCGGAGCCTTTGGAATCAATGTCAGCGTCTGTGAAGAGTGCGGTTGCATTTCTGTTCACTATAATTCCTGCCGTGACCGATGCTGTCCCATGTGTCAGGAGTTCCCGAAGGAAAAGTGGGTAGATGCACGCCGGGAAGATGTGCTGGATGCACCGTACTTCCATGTGGTCTTCACTGTCCCGGAGGAGCTGAACCCAATCATTTACAGCAACCAGAAGCTTCTTTACGATGCTCTTTATCATGCTTCGTCTGATACACTTCGGGAACTGGCTTCCGACAGCAAATATCTCGGCGCTGACATCGGTTATATCTGTATCCTCCATACCTGGGGGAGCAAGATGAACTTTCATCCGCATATCCATGCCGTTGTCCTTGGCGGCGGCCTTGACTCCGAAAACCGTTGGAAAAATAACGGGGAAGAATTCTTCCTTCCGATCCGTGTCGTTTCACGTCTCTTCCGCGGCAAATATCTGGCGGAACTGAAACAGCTGTGGAAAGACAGTAAGCTTGAATTTCACGGAAGTGCAGAGCGTTTTAAAAACCACTATGCTTTTAAAGAGCTTCTGGACTCTTGCTACGGCAAAGAATGGGTGCCGTACTGTAAGAAGCCTTTTGACGGCGCTGAATCCGTGATCCGGTACCTGGGGAAATATACCCACCGGATCGCGATCAGCAACTACCGGATCAAAGCCGTGACAGACAGCTCCGTTACCTTTATTGCCAAAGATTATAAAACCCATGGGCAGTGGAAAGAAGTCACCCTCTCCGGAGAAGAGTTCCTCCGACGGTTTCTGATGCATGTCCCGCCCAAAAGGTTTGTCCGGATCAGGCACTACGGGCTTCTGTCCTCGCGAAATAAGAACCGTAAGATCACCCTGTGCCGGAATCTCCTGGGATGCAGGAAATATCTGTCCCGGCTAAAAGACCTTGATGCACCGTCAATCATCCGCATTCTTTATAACAAGGACGTCTGCAAGTGCTCATTCTGCGGTGGTAAGATCATTCCGCTTAATGCTGAGCAGTACGTTATTCGCCCTGATCCATATCTGCTCTGTTGACACGTTAAAACTGAATACGGATTTTCAGGAAGCCTCAGGGAGGCTTATTTCCTATGCAGTAATTGCCACTTTTTAACCTGTAGCATTGCCACATACCTGAAATCTGTGTTATATTCATTTAGAAAGCTGTCCGATTGAAAACCCATATATAATGGCCTCTCGGACGCGCTTTGTTCAACCAGGAAAAATCGAAATTGATGCAAACGAAAGGGCAGTTACTTGAAAGCTCAATGCTGCTTTTTCGTTTGTACCATCTTCGATTCTTTCCTTAACGATTGCGGGAAGGTGCCAGAAAGAAAAATCTCCAGTAAAAGTGCTACAAGATAGACTCAACCGATAGTAGAGTTCCTTGTAAAATCAGACTTTATGGCATATCAACCATCAGTTCCTGTTAAATATAGTCGCAAGTCGGTATATTGGACGCAAGAAAGGAGGTGCTCCTCATGAATCAGGAGAAAATCGGAAAGTTCATTGCTTCCTGCAGGAAGGAGCAGGGCCTGACACAGGCAGTTCTTGCGGAGAGGCTTGGCATCACGGATCGCGCTGTATCAAAATGGGAAAACGGACGAAGCCTGCCGGATGCATCCATAATGCCGGAACTCTGTGACCTGCTGAAAATAAATCTGAATGAACTTTTCAGTGGGGAGCGGGTCGCAATGGAAAACTATAATGAAACATCGGATGCCCTGTTGTTAGAAATGAAAAAACAGGAGGAACTTGCCAATAAGAAGCTGCTTTCGCTGGAGGTGGTTATCGGTTATATGGCATCCATCACATTTCTTGTCATGATATTCGTGGCATCATATGTGGATATGCCCGCATGGGTGAGGGTCGTAATGATTGCGGTGGGTGCAAGTGCTTTTGCAGTCGGTGTCACGAATTGCCTTAAGATAGAGCATGATGCTGGTTATTATGAGTGTCCCGAATGCGGAGAAAAATATGTACCTGAAATGAAGACTGTAGTAATGGCGCGGCATATCGGAACAAGCAGAAAAATGAAATGCCCATATTGTGGAAATAAAGCTTATCATAAAAAAGTTCTTACGAAATAGAACAATTCAAGTTTGTCGAGATGAAACGATAGTAAGTTATCTCAGAAGTTAAAGATGTTAAAGCAGAGCCCGGTTAATGGGAAAGTGTGTCGTCTGTAATCGCTTCGGGTGAGGGATCGGATGTCGTCTCCTTACCGGGCTCTTTTGCTATCGTTTCTTCAGAAACCGGTCTTTCTACATTAAAGAGCGGACCACGGAGGAACCTGTCGTTCTCCGCAAGGTCGATATATACTTTCAGGTGGCAGAGATCCCTGTATTCATTTTTGAGCTCGACCATTTGCTTTTGCAGGGCAAGAAAGGCTTGCTGTTTGGATTCGTGCTGTGCCAGATACTCCGAGATCTGTTCAGACGTTACTCCGTAGGCGGCAAGTTCATTTAGGAGATTACGGTATGCGAATAGAAGTTCCTTCTCTTCCTTGTTATAATGATACGTAAGAAGCTCGAATTTTCTGTCGAGTTCCGAGTTGAGGACAGATGAATTCTTATTTGTAGCTGTCTGAACATAGCCGGGAGGTTCTGCCTGACGTTTGAGGGCGATGTTTCGTGCTTCTTCAGGGGTGAGGAGGCAGGAGGGCATGATATCGCTTTTTCCGTCGACGTAGTCAATGACGGCTTTCGCATTGGATAGTGAAATATCCTCGAACTTATATTTGAGGAAAAGCTTCTTGTCATTCGCTTTCTGATAGAGCTGCCTGCGGATCCCAGGGATCATGGGCTGCAAGGCGGCGATATTGTGGGCGATTTCCTTTTCGGAAAAAGAATGGACAAACAGCCTGTCTGGGGAGATGGCTTTTTTGCCAAGGTCAGCTTCTAGCTTTTGGAGAGACTTTATCTTTTCGCAGATTTCCGCTTCTAATTCGAGAACCGGTTCAAGATCACGTATTTCTTTTCGGGCGTGGGAGAGCTTTGCTCCTGCATCGTTCATTCTTGCTTTCAGTTCGACTTTTGAGCTGACATCGTATTTCTTCAGCATTTCCAGTGCTTTATACATGTGATCAATTTTCTTTGTATACGGCAGATTAGCCGGTTTCTTCTGATCGCTTCCCCTAACAAGATCCAGAAACCTGTCCTTGAAGAACTGTATGATCCGGATAGCTGTCAGTATCAGCATTTCAAGCTCCGTGCGTCTCCTTCCGGATGCGGTATAGCGGTTTATATGAATGTAAAGTGGGTTTGAAAGCTGACGCGCAGTTTCATATCTGACTTTCGGGCTGGCTCCGGCTGCCTTTTTATCTTCACGGGAAGCTTTTTCATGCCAGCCGGATAGGAGCGCCGTTCTGGTATATTCTGCTCCGAGACGACTGTCCCGGCATTTCATTGTTTCGGAACCGGGCATGGTATAAGTGACGGTACTTTTCGTCTCCCTGATCTTATAGCCTGATCTTGTCATGAGATTTTTGAATTCTTCCCATGAGCCGGACATGGAGGAAGCGGAAAGGATATCATTTTTCAGCTTTTCTTTCCAGGATTGGCCGTCCTGTTTTGATTTCCATTCCTTCCAGGATATGCCTTTACTATTGTTCAGGTCATTATCCAATAAAATTGGGAGATTGTATTTCAGGGAAAGCTCATCGTTGATGCAGCGTATCTCCCGGCGTCTTTCCATATTCATGCGGTATTTGCGTCCGAAATGCTCTTTGGAGTAGGCGTTTACTATGATATGGTTATGGAGATGATCAGTATTCATATGGGTTGAAACAACGCACTGGTGCCCCGGGAAGGCAGCCCTGGCATATTCGATGCCGATCTGATGGACGAGGCGGGGATCCAGCCCTTCAACTTCGGGGAAGGACTGGATGACATGGTAGGCCTCGATGCTTTCCTTTTTGACGGTCTCGCCGGTCTTCTTGTCTGTTTTTGTGCCTTTTATCCGGATATCTGCATCGCCGACAGTATCATAGTACGACTGCCTTGTCATCTGAAAGTCCAGGACAGCATGATCCTTATCGCACAGTACTCCGCTTACCAACAGTTGATCGTCCCCGTCAAGCCGGAATATGGTCTTTTCAAGATTCTCCGCATAAGAGAGTGCATTTATGATATCTTGTTCTGTTCCATGAATAACCAGCCTTTCAATATCTATGCCGTTAGCTGTTTGTGACCTGTCTAAAGACAGTACTGCTTTTTCAGGGTTGCCGGTATAGGCAATCACATTTTTAATTCCGCTCGTATGGTGAATAGCGATATCTTTTTCTATAGCCATTTGAAAACGACCTCACTTACATGAACATTGGTTGATTATTCGGATTCTATTTTCTGGATCATTTTCTTATAGGCTGCGGATGGATTAATATCCGTTTCGGAAAGAGTATCCTCCGCCTCCGGTGGGAATGCATTAGGTTCCGTTTCGGAACGGGGCAGCTCCGTTTTCGTCGGGAAGGCCTCCTGTGGAACAGGCTCGCTGACAGCCGGAGATTCTGATCCGGAGAGTTCAATGCGGACAGGAAACTGGCCGGCCGCTGGATTACGCATCAGGTATCTCTTATGGAGCGTATGTACCGTGGTGGTGGCCATATGCCGTTCCTGGGCTATTTTACGAAGACTCTTTCCGTTACGGATATCTTCAGCCACCGCATCTTCATCTTCGGCGGTATATTTTCGCTTGCCGCCGAATCTGAAGGGGTGGATCTCGTCTTTGAAGATAAACATCCAGCCCTTATGCTGGCCGACGGTGCCTTCGCGGATATCCGCATTAAGGCAGTGGGCAAAATAGATAAGCACATCCTTTGATTTGTTCCCGTCTTCCGGGTTGAAAGCAATAAACATCTGCATTTTTTGTCCTCCTTTGTGTTGTAAGTGATATGCGGCGTCTGAAAACGGGCTCCCGTATCAGATGTGATCCGTTCTAAAACACCTCTCATAATAAATAGGCAAAAAAGAGGAGGACGCTGGCAGGATTTTATAGAATTTTAATAATTTTTTTTTGCAGAGCATCTGTCTTAAGACGATGACAGAACAGCATGGTTTTTGCTTATTTGTAAGATAATGTGCTGATAAGGGCCATTATCCGGCGCATTTCTATGAATATCTGTCAGATAAGAACAGGTATCGGCAATATAATGGCGGTTATCTCAAAGATAATCATTATTATCATCAAGATAAGGATGGTTATCTCAAGGATAAGCGACATTATCTTTAAGATAAGGACGGTTATCTGTCAGATATTATCGTTTATCTGAAATATTTGCAGCATTATCCGGTAGATATAAGGCCGTATATGACGTTTGAGGTATCTTTAGGCTGGGATAAAGTGCCGCACCTGGTCTTCCATTATTCATATCCTTGCTTTCAGAAGTGATATTACAGAAATATGGCACTTATTTGCGGTAATCTCAAAGTTTATCTGAAAGAAATTTGATGAAATTTAAAATTTCTGTTCCAAAATCCTGCCGGAACAGTTTGTTTTTTTGCCTTTTATAGTGAGGAGGACGGGATCCTAAGCGAGATGTCCGGGAAACAGACGGGAAAGGCGGTGACCAGCATGAGTTGAGCAGAGATTTATTGCAATAAGGAGCAGATATTATCCAAGATTGGTTAGATTAGGCGGCGCATCACGACGATGTGGCGGCAGATGTTGCAGTTTTGGGGAATGATTACAGAGAAAAGAGGTGGGATTATGAGGATTAACAAGGAGCTTGCGCTTGACTGCCCTATGGCGGCGCAGATTATGAATTCTTCTTCCAAGAAAAAGAAGGAGCTGATTATAAGGCTTGCGGAGCGGCAGCTAATGGCTTTGGGCTATAACCAGCAACAGTTCAGGAACAGCGAGGATATCAGATTAGTCATTGATATGATGAACCGAGGCTTCATCTCGGGATGCACGGTAACTGAGCGGAAACGGAAAATGGGCCGAGGGATTGGCATCAGGCGTGAGCATGCCGGAGAGGATACGAAACGGGGTGATTCAACAAAAGAGGACATATTCGGCGGAGCAGGGGATCCTGCGGAAATGAAGGAAGCTGATGATAATACTATAGGAGGCGCAACGGAAATAAAGGATTTCAGGAATGATTATCTGGGTGCCGTGCGCAGCGTCCTTGGGGATGATGAGTTTGGAAGCATGGCGGAAGGAGATGAGTAAACATGGCGATGAAATATATGGCGGTAGACTGCGGAAAGGCTGATACGAAGGTATGTATAAAGAACGAGGACGGGAGCGTCACAAAGAAGCTGGTTCCGACTACTCTTGCGGAAGCAACGGGGATGGAGGATCTGCAGCGGGAGACGGAAACAGGAATCATGGAGGCTGTGCCGGACGGAGGCTATGTCAGGGCTGCGATAGGCTGTCCCCTTCAGTGTTATGCTTCTAAAGCGGATCGAAAGGAGTATCTCGATTATATTCTTCCGGCTGGGAGGGCTGAGATTGAACTGAACGGCAGGAAGCGGAGGTTTATTATTGATCGGAGGGCTGTTTTTGCAGAGGCTTACGGGCCTTTGCTGCTCTTTCCGGAGAGGTTTATGAACCGGACGGTAGGAGTGGTCGATATCGGGGGATTTAATGTGAATGCCTGCTATTTCCTTAACGGAAGGCTGATCCCGAATGCGAATATAACAAACCAAATGGGGAAATACAAGCTGATGTCCTCTTTAGTGCAGCCTTTAAACAGGCTGTCCCCTACGGCAGATTTCCATATTTATGAGATTGAGGAGGCTTTGCGGCTTGGATATGTGATCAATGCAGAGGAGAGGAGCCGGAAGATTATTGAGGAGGAAAAGCGCAGGCACCTTGACGGGATTATTGAGGGCTGCCGGAAGGCAGGGTGGAACATGGACTTTTGCGATCTGATCTTCTGCGGCGGGACTTCCCCACTTCTGCAGAAGCAGATAAAGGAAAGGTTTCCGAAAGCGTTTATCCCGGAGAAGAGCAACTTTATTAACGCCATGGGGTATCTGAAGATGCTGACAAGGGCGGCCTCATAAGGGAGGGTACAGAGGAGGATCTGATTTTGAGTACAGTAAAGAGTGTTAAAGAGCTGTTTTCAGGGCAGTATGCCAGATGCGAGTTTTTCAAGCCCCTTACTAAGTATGAGTATTGGTCGGCGAACGGGCTGAGGATGATTGGCGAAGAAATCCCGGAGGATGCGGAGGTTCTTGAGTATAGGCTATTTGACGAGTATGAGTATAACCTGATGTTCTGGATGCCTATAGGGGAATATGTCAGCTTTGAGGATGCTTTCGGAGATGGAAATGCGAAGATCCTGTGCATAGTGCTTCCGAAGAGCGGGCAGTTTATCTACCAGAGAAGGCTGCGCATAGAAAAAAAGCCGTTCGCCCTTCTCGTTCCGGCTGGCTCTATAGAGGAAGCTGACCAAAAGGCGCAAGCTTCGGTTGTGCTTGGAGTATGGCACAAGTATCTGGATCTTTCAAATGCGCAGAACAAGAAAGTCTATGAAGAGCGGGAGAAGTATTATGCGAGGAAGGGGAGGTATCCGAAAGCTTAAAACGCGAGGAAGGTGCTATTCAGGTGGTGTCCGGGTGGTGATTGGAAAGGGACGCCCCATTAACAAATATATGCTTTGGTGATACAATATAGGTGCTGTCAGTTCGGGAGAGTACAGCCTTGCGGCTGTATCGCCGGTGTCTCTGTTTTATTTCATGTGAGGACTTTGGCAGGAGTAACACTCGGCGGCTGACAGTATTTATTGTAGAGCATGAAGGAGCCGAAATTCATGAGAGCGATAGTTTTATCTGCATTATTTTTAATAGCATGTTGCGTTTCGGTGGCCGGGTGCATCATGCCGGAAGCGGAGGACTTCTCGGAGGAAATAGAAATGGAGCCTATTAAAGAGATTACTTCTTTTGACACAATAACTATTACCGAGAGCAGTATGCGGTACAAGTGTGAATATGAGCTGGTCTCTTCGGATTCCCAGGTTAAGATAGCAGAGTATTCCATAAGGTATTCTGACGGAAAGGAGCAGAAGGAGCTTGAACGCTCCGCGATCTGCGATGTAAATGAAGCCCTGACGATTTTGAATGATTGCGGACTTGCCTCTTGGGACGGCTTTTATGGGGCTCATCCTCAGGATGTCTCTGACGGGGTCATGTTCAATCTTGACGCAACAGTAAATGACGGGAAGGGCATCCATGCAGAAGGGTCAGAGAACTTTCCGGATCATTACAGAGAGTTGATTGCTTGGATCAAAGATAAATTGGGGTGAGCGTGTATCATGCTTGTATAAGAAGATAAACCCGTTGTAAAAAAGGGGCGCAGGAGAAACAGGAAAAAATGAGGCTTTTACTATGAACAGGATTATATCAGGGCAGATTCTTCTCATCATTTGCTGCCTGTTTTATATTGCGTGGTGGTATCGGGGCTTTCGGCCGGGGGTGTCAGTGAGCCGGACCGGAGGGATAAACGGATTGCTGTTATTGCTGACTGCTTTGACAGGCATTGCGGGGATCGTGCTAAGCATACGGGGAATATCGGCCACAGCTGAGCATAGAGTGGAGCCGATCGTGATAGTTCTAGCAGGCGTGGGAGCATATATCCTGCTTCTCTTCGTAACAAAAGGCGTGTTCCACCGCATAGTCACATCCGAATTATTTCTTATTGTTGGATGGACAATGTTGGAGATTATAGCGGTTGACAGCTTAAGCGCAGCTTCAATCCTGACAGATACAGGTTTTCTTGTCATGTGCGCTGTGATTGCGGTTGCTTTTGTGACCAGCATGGTATTGTATGTGGCTTACTATCGGATGGAGGATATGAAAGCTTTTTATGCAGCGATGATTCCGCTTGTCACGGAAGCGGTTACTATGGTTATCCTTGTAGGGGTGATCCTCACCGGAAGATGAAGTGTTGAAAGAGCAGCATGATTTAACGGGAACGCCTACATCCTATAAAAACATAACTCGGGATATTGAGGCCGTTATAGAGAAATCATGGAAGCGGAGATATGATATGTTTGATACGACGGCAGAACTTCATATCAAGGGGCTTAGCATAGACTGGGACAAAATCGGCAGGTGCAGTTATCTTAGGGACATAGAATCGATCTCCGGCGTAAGCAGCCTGATGTTCCATAGGCCGATCACCTTCTTTGTCGGAGAAAATGGGAGCGGGAAATCCACTCTGCTGGAAGCTGTTGCCGTTGCATATGGGTTTAATCCCGAAGGAGGGACGAAGAATTACAGCTTTTCAACTTATGATTCGCATTCTGAATTATGCGATGCAGTGCGGCTGATACGGGGGTATAATAAGCCGGGGTGGGGATATTTCCTTCGCGCAGAGAGCTTCTATAATGTTGCGAGCGCAGAGGAAGCATACAGCAGGGAGGGCGGCGTCCAGCCGGCGTATTTCCATCACAAATCCCATGGGGAGAGCTTTCTCGCCATGGCGCAGAGCAATTTCAGGGCTAATGGACTATACCTGTTAGATGAGCCGGAGGCGGCATTGTCCCCGCAAAGGCAGCTTACTTTGCTCCTTGAGATAGCAGGGTGCGTTAAAGAGGGATCCCAGTTCATTATAGTGACGCATTCCCCCATCCTGCTTGGAATGCCCGGAGCTGAGATATTAAGCTTTGATGATGGAATAATTCACCCGTGTTCGTATGAAGAGACGGACAGCTATCAGGTTACGGAGATGTTCATAAACAACAGGGAGCAGATATTGAAAAGACTGCTTGAGCCGGAGGAGTCGTAGGGATTATGGTAGATTACGTTCTGATTACAAAACAAATGGAAAGCCTGGCGGAGGAATCTTCGGAATGTATTCCGGTGATGGCCAATACTGCCGCTTTGCTGTTCTCTGAAATGCCGGACATAAACTGGGCGGGATTTTATCTTGTAAAAGAGGATTGTCTTATACTTGGCCCTTTTCAGGGAAAAGTGGCCTGTGTTCGCATAGAGAAGGGCAAGGGCGTCTGCGGAAAGGCCTGGGAAGAGGACCGTATTCAGCTGGTGCCGGATGTCCATTGCTTTCAGGGCCATATAGCTTGTGACAGTGCTTCGCGCTCCGAGATCGTTATTCCTATCCATAACAAGGGCGAGGTAGCCGCGGTGCTGGATATCGACAGCCCGATCCTGTCACGGTTCAGCGAGAAGGATAAAGAAGGGCTTGCTGATCTGGTTGAGAAATTTGAACAGATTATAAGGTGGTAAGCGCGGGAAGGCAGTCGAGAGGGAATTATCAGACAGGCAGAAGGTTAATGCGCAGTGGGCAAGAATAATATAATTTTAATAGGAATGCCTGCGTCCGGCAAAAGCACGGCGGGGGTCATACTGGCCAAGCTTCTGGGGATGGATTTTCTGGATACTGATCTTCTGATACAGAGGAGAGAAGGCGGCAGGCTTAATGAGATACTGGATATAAGAGGCTTGGAAGCTTTTCTGCGCTGCGAAGAGGCGGTAGTCCTCAGCGTCGATGTCGATGATACCGTGATTGCGACAGGAGGGAGCGTAATTTACAGTCCGAAGGCTATGCGCAGGCTGGCAGAACGCGGAACGGTGGTATATTTAAAGGTTGGAAGGGAAGAACTGTTCGGCAGGCTTAAGAATATCCATGAAAGAGGAGTTGTCTTGAAAGATGGCGAGAGCCTTTCCGATATGTATGAGAACCGGAAAGCGCTGTATGAGAAATATGCGGATATTATCGTGGAAGAGAAGGATTATTCCATAGAAGACACTGTCCGAAATATCATAGAGAGAGTAAAAGCTGAGGAGGGCAGGGATGCTTAAGGACATTTTTGAGAAGTATTATTTTGACGGGAACTATAACTGCGCTGAAACGATGATAAGAGCTGCAAATGAGTATTATGGGCTTGGGCTTCATGACAGGGATATGATCATGGTTGGCGGGTATGGGGCAGGGATGCAGTGCGGGAACACCTGCGGGGCTGTTTTGTCTTGCATTGCGGTTCTGTCTATGAAGTATATCGAACGCAACGCCCATGATTGCAAGGACATCCGGCTGATCACACAGCTGCTTATGCGTAAATTTAATGAGAAATATGGCTCGACACTATGCAAGGATATAAAGCCGCAATCCTTTACCTCTGAGTACCGGTGTCGGAAGACGATAGAGACTGCCTGCGATATACTTGAGGAAACCATTGCTCAATTTGAAGCGGAACGAGAATAAGAAATGAGGCTTCTGGCATGATGGTGGGTACTATGCCAGTCCTCTGATGTACATTTACAATTGAAAAACCATCTGTGTTCCTTTAGAGTATTAGCGACCAAACCAAACTCGAAAAGGAGTACCCACAGATGGTTTCTGCTAA
>JAILQQ010000121.1 GCA_024698885.1 Lachnospiraceae bacterium
GGCGTTCCGGTCATTGCGGGCCCGGGAGAGGCGACCGCGATCGGAAACATCCTGGCACAGATGATCACGGCCGGTGAGTTTAAGGATCTGCGGGAGGCGAGAGCCTGTGTCGCGGAATCCTTTGATGTGACGAGATACGAAACGAATGCCTGAGAAAAAGAAAAAGAAAGCGAAAACACAGACGATCTGCTTTACGAATAACAAGGGCGGCAGCGGGAAATCCACGGCCTGCGCGAATCTCGGCTATGAGCTTTCGGTCGCCGGGAAAAGGGTTCTCTTGGTGGACGGTGATATGCAGTTAAACCTTTCCCTGTCCTTTTTCGACGAGGATCGTGTGCTTGAGATGGCCGAAAGCGAGAGGACGCTTTACCGGGCCGTCAGAAACAAGGAGGATTTGAGCGGGTATATCGTGCGGACGCCTTATGAGGGACTTGATCTTGTGCCCTCCACGACGCTGATGAGCCAGGTGGATTATGAGCTGTTTTCGATGCTCCGCCGGGAATATGTCTTAAAGCAGTGTTTACAGGGGGTAAAGGATTCGGGCGCTTATGATTATATCCTGATCGACGCGCCGCCGACCCTTGGGATCTGGGTGATCAATATTCTCTGTGCCGCCGATGCCGCGGTCGTTCCGATCGAGGCTTCTCCGTGGGGGTTCTTCGGCCTGGCCAATATGTTTGACTTCCTGAACGGGTTAAAGGAGCTGACGGATATTTCCATTCTGGGCGTGCTGATCACAAAGGTGGATGAGCGGAAGAACTATTACAGACAGGCCCGGGAGATTTTGGGGCAGTATCAGTCGATCCGTGTGTTTGATTCCTTTATTCATGTGGATTCCGCGATAGAATGGGCGCAGGATGCATCCGTCCCGGTGGCGGTATATAAGAAAAATACGAGAAGCGCACTGGAATATAAAAAACTGGCTAATGAATTGATGCGGTAACTGTTCAGAAGCCAGAGGGTTCTGAACAGATAACATGATGTGGTAACTGAGCTGAACGGATCGGCGCAGGAAAGGAGGAAATGAGAGATGGCAGTAGGGAAGGGAAGCATGCAGAGAGCGGCGAAAGCGGCGGAAAAGAAAACGGTCGCGGGGCGTACGGTGAAGAAGGCTCCCGCGAAGTCTGTTTCTGCCGTAACGGCTGACGATCCGGCGGAGGGCGCGATCGTTTACGAGGAAAACGCCGGGATGTTAACACGCGCCGCAGAGCCCAATGAACGCTTCGCGATCGGGGATGCCATGCCGGTTTATTACTTTTAAAAACATAAAACAACATATTATGTCAACTGAAACGGTCAACATCTAACAACTTTTATGTTGTTTTATGTTGACTTTGTTTTTTTTCTGCCGTATAATGGTACAAGAATACATCGCATAAGGAGCTGTGCAGAAATAACATTACAAGATTGCACAGATCCTGACTGCGCGGACAGGAAAGGAGTTTGATCAGAATGGTACAGAACGAGTACGAATTGAAGAAACAGATCTGTGAGATCGGTAAGCGTATCTATAACCGGAACATGGTTGCGGCTAATGACGGCAATATTTCCGTAAAACTGAGCGATAATGAATATCTCTGCACGCCGACGGGAGTATCGAAGGGTTTTATGACGCCGGAGTTTATCTGCAAGGTGGACGGAGAGGGCAAGGTGATCCAGGCCAACAAGGGCTTCAGACCTTCCTCGGAGATCAAGATGCATATGCGTGTTTATCAGAAGCGGCCGGATGTGGGTTCCGTTGTACATGCGCATCCTACCTTCGCGACGGCCTTCGCGATCGCGGGGATCCCGCTGACGCAGCCGATCATGCCGGAAGCGGTCATTTCGCTTGGCTGTGTACCGATCGCTCCCTACGGAACGCCTTCCACGATGGAGATCCCGGATGCGGTGGAGCCGTATCTGGAGCATTTCGATGCGGTGCTTCTGGAAAGCCACGGGGCGCTGACCTGGGGCGGTGACCTGCTAGGCGCCTATATGAAGATGGAATCCGTGGAGTTTTACGCGGAATTACTCTATAAAGCAAGACAGTTGGGTGGACCGAAGGAGTTTGACGAGGCGACGGTCCAGAGACTGTATGAGATCAGGCGGCAGATGGGACTTCCCGGACGGCATCCGGCGGATCTGTGCCAGAACAAGGGGAAGGCAAACTGCCATAACTGCGGCACCTGTTCCACCTCTGACAACGCGGGCGACAGCCAGGAGCTGATAGCCGCCATTACAAAAAAGGTACTGGAATCACTGAATAAATAATTGCTAAAGGAACTATCGGGGATTGGATAAGTATAATCTCGAAAGAACAGCCAAAAAGATCATAAACGGCGCGATCGTCAAGGAGATCATGAACCTTTCGTTAGCGGTCAGGCTGATTGAGCGGGTGGAGGAAAGAGCGGGAGAGCTTGGCATGCGTGTCGTGGCGGCGGTATCCGATGCCTCCGGACGTCCGATCGCGGTACACTGCATGGACGGCGCGTATCACGGCAGCTTTGACGTGGCAGTGAACAAGGCTTATACCGCCACGGCGTTTCAGATGGCGACGAAGGAGCTTGCCAGATTATGTCAACCTGGAAACGAGCTATACGGACTGCAGTATTCCAACGACGGCAAGGTAATGATCTTAGGCGGCGGTGAGCCGTTAAAAGTAGGGGATACCATGATTGGCGCGCTTGGCGTATCCGGCGGCACGGCTGAGCAGGATACCGCCCTGGCGGCTTATGGGAGTTCCATATTAAAGGAGGTAATAGAGTGTCTGTAGATGAACGCTTGGTACATGATATCGTAAAGAAGGTCATGGCCAGTATGCAGCTTACCGGTTCCGTAGCCGGTATGCACGGCGTATTTAAGGATATGAACGACGCGATCAATGCTTCGATCGAGGCACAGAAGGTCGTGCGGAACCTGACCCTTGATCAGAGAGAGAAGATCATCGCGGCAATCCGCAGAAAGACCCATGAAAACGCGGAGATCATCGCGAACATGGGCGTCAGTGAAACCGGCATGGGGAACGTCGGCGACAAGATCTTAAAGCATAAGCTGACCGCCGATAAGACGCCGGGCACGGAGGATATCAAAACGATCGCCTGGTCCGGGGACAGAGGACTGACCCTGGTGGAGATGGGACCCTTCGGCGTGATCGGCGCGATCACACCGGCGACGAATCCGTCGGAAACGGTGATCTGTAATTCCATCGGGATGATCGCGGGCGGCAATACGGTCGTGTTCAACCCGCATCCCAACGCGAAAAAGACGACGATCTATACGATCAATATGATCAACGAGGCTTCTCTGGAAGCGGGCGGACCCGATAATGTGGCGGTCACCGTAGAGGTGCCGACAATGGAGACCAGCGCGATCATGATGAAGCATCCGCAGATCCCGTTATTAGTGGCGACAGGAGGTCCCGGTGTCGTGACCGCGGTGCTCTCCTCCGGCAAGAGAGCCATCGGCGCGGGGGCGGGCAATCCGCCGGCGTTTGTGGATAATACCGCGGATGTCCGCAAGGCGGCGCGGGATATCGTGAACGGCTGTACCTTTGATAATAACCTTCCCTGCATCGCGGAGAAGGAGATCGTGGCGATGGACAGTATCGCTGACGAGCTGATGGATTATATGATCTCGGAAAACGGCTGCTATCTGGCAAGCCCGGAGATCCAGGACAAGCTGGTCAGAACCGTGATCAATGAAAAGGGTGCGCTGAACCGGAAATGCGTCGGAAGAGACGCGAGGACCCTGCTTTCGATGGTGGGCGTTTCGGTGGGACCGGAGATTCGCTGCATCGTTTTCGAAGGGAAGAAGGAGCACCCCCTGATCACGACGGAGCTGATGATGCCGATCCTCGGAATGGTGCGCGTGAAAACCTTTGACGAGGGCGTGGAAACCGCGGTCTGGCTCGAGCACGGCAACCGGCATTCGGCGCATATCCATTCCAAAAACGTGGATAATATCACTAAATACGCGAAGGCCATCGATACGGCGATCCTTGTTAAGAACGGACCGAGCTACGCGGCGTTAGGTTTTGGCGGTGAAGGCTACTGTACCTTTACCATCGCTTCAAGGACCGGCGAGGGCCTGACGAGCGCGCAGTCCTTTACGAAGAGACGGCGCTGCACGATGAGCGATTCGCTCTGCATCAGATAGTCACGATTTGCAAAGCAAATCGGAGCAGAAAGGAGAAAACATAATGGCAGTCAATGAACAGGAAGTGGAACAGATCGTCAAACAGATCCTTTCACAGATTTCCGGAAGTCCTTCCGGCACAGCCGGTACGCCGTCTTTTTCCGCCGGAGCGTCTGCAACGGTTCCGTCTGTTGCGCACGTGGCAATGCTCACTTCCTTAGAGCATTTTGAGGTGAAGGAATTTCCGATGCCGCCCGTAGGCGATGATGATATACTGGTAAAGGTAGAGGGCTGCGGTGTCTGCGGTACCGATGCCCATGAATTCAAGAGAGATCCCTTCGGCCTGATCCCGGTGGCGCTCGGCCACGAGGGCACCGGTGAGATCGTGAAGATGGGAAAGAACGTGAAGAAGGACAGTGCCGGGAAGGATCTGCATGTGGGCGATAAGGTTGTTACCTGCATGATCTTTCAGGATGATCCGGATATCACGATGTATGACCTGAATAAGCAGAATGTGGGGGCAGCGGATGTTTACGGGCTCCTGCCTGACGATGATGTGCATCTGAACGGCTGGTTTTCCGATTATATCTTAGTCCGGGGCGGTTCCACGATCTTTAATGTCAGTGACCTGGATCTGGATTCCCGGATCCTGATCGAGCCCTGCGCGGTGTTGGTACATGCGGTGGAGCGGGCCAAAACAACGAATATCCTGCGCTTCAACAGCCGGGTCGTCGTTCAGGGCTGCGGTCCTATCGGCCTGATCTGCATTGCGGTCTTAAGGACGCTCGGTATTCAGAATATCACCGCGGTGGACGGCAATGAGATGCGTCTGAACTTTGCGAAGAGAATGGGCGCGGATCATACCGTGAGCTTTAAGGATTATCAGGGGATCGAGGCACTCACAGGTGCCGTGAAGGAAAGCTTCGGCGGGCATCTGGCGGACTTTGCCTTCCAGTGTACCGGCAATCCTGCCGCGCATGCCAATATTTACAAATTCATCCGAAACGGCGGCGGTCTCTGCGAGCTGGGCTTTTTCGTCAACGGCGGAGACGCGACGATCAATCCGCATTTCGATCTGTGCTCAAAGGAGATCACGTTAGTCGGCTCCTGGGTTTATACCCTCAGGGATTACGCGACGACCTTTGATTTTCTCAAGAGAGCAAAGGGCATCGGACTGCCGATGTCGGAACTGATTACGCATCGTTTCCCGTTAAACGAGATCAACGAAGCGCTGCAAACCAATCTCGCCATGAAAGGCTTAAAGATAGCAATAGTGAACTAATACCTGAAGCAGGAGAAGAAAAGCATGGAAGAAGCGATAGGTCTTTTGGAGGTTTTCGGACTGGTATGTGCCTTTTTAGCAGCGGATGCCGGCTGTAAGGCGGCAAACGTGCGGCTGGAGGTTTTTGACAAAAACAAGCCGGCCAATGCCGATGCGCTGCCGGTGCCCTTGCTTGTCACCATTAAATTCCGGGGGAGCGTGGCGGACGTGACGGAAGCCATGAAGGCCGCGGAAGAGGTGGCGCTTGCCAATACCGGGATCGTGACAAAGCATATCATCCCGAGACCTACGGCGGAAACCGAAAAGATGATGCCGATCAGCGCATTGGACAAGGATTAAAGAGCAAATTGACGCAGAAATGATAATCAAGGAGGGAAAAAAATGTCACAGGAAGCATTAGGAATGGTGGAAACAAGGGGGTTAACGGCAGCGATCGAGGCAGCGGATGCCATGACAAAGGCAGCCGAGGTCGTTCTGATCGGCACGGAGAAGATCGGTTCCGGTCTGGTAACGGTTATGGTACGCGGTGACGTCGGAGCCGTTAAGGCATCGGTGGAAGCGGGAACCGCTGCGGCGAGCAAGCTGGGTGAGCTGGTAGCGGCGCATGTGATCCCGAGACCGCATAACGATGTCGAGAAGATCCTGCCGAAATTCAAGGGTTAGGATAATATGCCAAATCGGCGCAGAAGGAGCGACTGGTATGGGACATGCGTACGGATTCATAGAGATTACCGGAGTAGTGGCGGCGGTTGATGCACTTGATATTATGTGCAAGGCGGCTGACGTGACTCTTGCGACCTGGGAGCGGAAGCTCGGCGGGAGACTCGTGACGTTAGTCATACAGGGGGATGTTTCCGCGGTCAGACAGGCCGTGGATGCTGCCGCTTCGCAGGCGATCAAGAAACCGGCGGCCATGGGGGTCATTCCGAATCCCCACCCGGAGATCGTACGGATCGTGGAGCTGTCCGCCAGCCGGTTCAAGGGAAAAACAGAACCTTCATCCGGCTCGAAAATGTTAGGGGAGGATCCGCCCGATTTCGTGCCACGCGACAAGCCGGAATGAATTTTAAACGTATCTGTTCAGAACCCTTTGGTTTCTGAACAGATACGCGGCCCGTCATTGAAAGTTTTGCTTCGCAAAAGGACGGGCCGCATCGCAAAACCAACATTTTGGTACGCCCTCAGCAGCAAGTGCTTCGGGCTGTTCTGAACAGGTACATTTAAACTACAATAACAATTATTTATGATGATGACACAAGGAGGACAAAAACATGGCATCTTTAGAAGCATTGGGAATGGTTGAAACAAGAGGTCTGGTAGCGGCGATCGAAGCGGCGGACGCAATGTGCAAGGCAGCGAACGTAACGCTGATCGGTACGGAGAAGATTGGTTCCGGTCTTGTGACCGTGATGGTACGCGGGGACGTAGGCGCGGTGAAGTCTTCCGTAGAGGCCGGTGCGAGCCGCGCGGGTGCGCTGGGTGAGCTGATCGCGACGCATGTGATCCCGAGACCGCACAACGATGTGGAAATGATCTTACCGAAGGTACAGTAATATGGACAGCTACAGCAACGTGGAGCAGATCACCCGTATGGTGCTTGAGGCGTTAAATGCCTCGCAGGGTGAAGCACAGAAGATGTCGGTTCCTGTCGGGGTCTCCGCGCGGCATATCCATCTCTCGCAGGCGGATGTGGAAAGGCTGTTTGGACCCGGGTATCAGCTGACGAAGAAAAAGGACCTGATGGGAGGCCAGTTTGCGGCCAATGAGCAGTGTACCATCGTCGGGCTGAAGCTTCGGGCCATTGAAAACGTACGGATACTGGGGCCTGTCCGGAAACAGTCACAGGTAGAGATCTCGGCGACAGACGCAAGGACCCTCGGCGTAAACGCGCCGCTTCGGGAATCCGGCAATCTGAAGGGTTCCGCGCCGATCGCCCTCGTGGGTCCGAAGGGAGCCATTTATCTGGAAGAGGGCTGCATTGTCGCGGCAAGGCATATCCATATGAAGCCTTCCGAAGCGCAGGTAGCAGGCCTGAAAGATGGCGATTACGTTACCGTGAAGATGGGAAACGAGCGCGGGGCGGTGCTTGATAAGGTGAAGATCCGGGTAGATCAGTCCTTTGACCTGGAGATGCACATCGATACCGACGAAGCCAATGCCTGTCAGATCAGGCAGGGAGATACGGCGGATATCATTTTATAAAGGACAGGCTATGATTATAGGAAAAGTAGTAGGAAGCTTATTTTCCACAAGAAAAAGCGAAAAGCTTATCGGCAATAAATTTATGATCGTTGAACCGGTAAAGGGCATGAAAACCGATCAGGAGAAGCTTGTTGCCATTGACATCATCGGTGCCGGTATCGGCGAATACGTGCTGATCGCCGAGGGCTCTGCCGCCCGGATCGGCTGTGATATGCCGGATGCGCCGGTGGATGCGGCGATTGTAGGCATCATTGACGAAGGACAGGATGGAATAGGCTGATGCAGATCGAGGAACTCAAAAGGACAGTCAGGGAAATGGGCGTAGTGGGAGCCGGCGGGGCCGGCTTCCCTTCTTACGCGAAGATGACGGACCGGGCGGAGATCATTGTTTTAAACTGCGTGGAATGTGAACCGCTGCTCAAGCCCCACAGGCAGCTTTTGTACTTCAAGGCTTTTGAGGTCGTAAGGATGCTTGACGAGGTCAGAGCGGCCATGGGCGCGAAGGAAGCGGTGATCGGCATCAAGGATGCCCATGTGCATACGATCGCCGCCTGCCGCGAGGTGATCAGGGATTATCCGCATATCCGCCTCTGTCCCGTGCGGTCCACCTATCCGATGGGGGATGAGGTGATCCTGATCTATGAATGCACCGGCAGGGTGATCAAGCCCGGGGGCATTCCGATCGATGAAAACGTGGTGGTATATAATACCGAGACGATGTATAACATGTACCGGGCCGTTTATGAAGGGAAACCGGTCACGAGCAAGCTTCTGTCCGTGGTGGGCGAGGTGGAGCATCCAACCTCGGTTTTTGCACCCATCGGCTCGACCGTGCGGGAGGCCGTGGCAGCGGCCGGCCGGATCACGGTAAAGGATCCTGCCTATATCATGGGCGGACCGATGATGGGCAAGCCCGGCAGCGAAGATACTTTGATCACGAAAACAACCAACGCGATCGTGGTTTTGCCGTCGGATCATCTGATGGTGAAACGGATGGTGAAGAATATAGAGACAGAGAAGAGACGTGCTTCTTCGTCCTGCTGTCAGTGCAGGACCTGCACGGATCTTTGTCCGCGGCACGCACTGGGGCATCCGATCGAGCCCCACAGCATCATGCGCGCAGTGGCAAACAATGACGCAAGCGACCTTTCGGTGTTTATCAATTCCGCATATTGTTCAAGCTGCGGTCTCTGCGAGAATTATTCCTGTCCGCAGGGACTGTCGCCAAGGAGTGTGATCGCGGCATTTAAGGGCGGATTGAGAGCCGCCGGGATCAAACCCGAGAGGATTGAAGCACCCTGTCAGGTGGATCCGGACAGGGAGCTGAAAAAGGTGCCGGTCAAACGGCTGAAGGCAAAGTTAGGGCTTTACGCCTATGACGTTCCCGCACCGTTTGTGGACCGGATATATGAGACAGATATCGTACATATCCCAATGAGCCAGCACATCGGCGCGCCCGCAAAACCCTGCGTAAAAGCGGGAGACAGGGTGGAAAAGGACCAGGTGATCGGCCGGGCAGCCGAAGGACTGAGCGTTTCGGTCCATGCCTCCGTCTCGGGCGTTGTTCAGAGCGTAACGGACCGGGAGATCGTTATCAGCAGATTGGGACAGGATTGAATTTGCAAAGCAAATCGGCGCAGAAGAGGAAATGATCCGGTCAGGGAGCTGACCGGATCGGCATGAACCTGTTCATGCCTAAGCGCACGATTTGCAAGCAAATCGGCGCAGGAAAGGGTAGATAAGCATGGCAAAAGCGATTGGAATGGTAGAGGTCACGACAGTGTCGAGCGGATTTCACGCGGCTGACGAAATGGCAAAAACCGCGGACGTGGAGGTCCTGCAGGCGGAAGTGACCTGTCCCGGAAAATTTGTGATCCTGATCGCGGGGGAGTTAGCGGCGGTAAAGACCTCGGTGGAGCGGGGCAGCATGGTGGCACAGGACAAGCTCATTGATACCTTCGTTCTCGGAAATCCCCATGAATCCATCTTTCCGGCGATCTATGGCACGGCGGAGCCGAAGGATATCAATGCGTTAGGTGTCCTTGAGACGTATGATGTCGCAGCGATGATCGAGGCGGCGGATATCGCGGCCAAGACGGCTATCGTCGAGCTGATCGAATTAAGGCTTGCCAAGGGCATGTGCGGCAAGAGCTATATGACGTTAACAGGATCGGTTTCGGCGGTCGAAGCGGCGATCGAAAAAGCGAAGAATGAAGCCGGCGAGCGGGGGATGTTCCTTGACAGCACCGTGATCGCGAATCCGTCGGAAAAAATCCGTAAATATATTTTTTAGTGAAGGGTTATTGATATATGTTAGCAGCTGAACGCAGAGGCCTGATCTTTGAAAAAATACAGGAAGAAAAATCGGTTATCGTCAGTGAACTGAGCCGGGCCTTCGCGGTTTCCGAGGAGACGATCCGCAGGGATCTCGAAAAGCTTGCCGAGGAAGGCCACGTGGTCAAGAGCTACGGCGGTGCGGTATTAAACGAGAAGAGCGGTATCGATCTGCCCTTTAATGTGCGCCAGAAGGCAAACCCCAAAGGGAAGCAGATGATCGCGGCGCTCGTGAGCCAGGCGGTTTCGGACGGCGAACACATCATGTTAGATGCTTCGACCACCTCGGTTTTTATCGCAAAAAGCATTAAACAGAAGGAAAACCTGACGGTCATCACCAATTCCATCGAGAACCTGTTAGAGCTTTCGGATGCGCCTTCGTTTCATATCATCTCGACCGGCGGGACTTTCCATGCGGGGACCATGTCGTTACTCGGGAAACGGGCCGCGGAGTGTATTGCCACCTATCATGTCGATAAGCTGTTTTTGTCCTGCAAGGCCATTGATCCGGAAAAAGGCGTGATGGACGGAAGCGATGAGATCGCCGGCATCAAGCAGGAAATGTTAAGGGCCGCGAAAAAGGTTTATCTGGCGGTGGATTCTTCCAAGTTCAACAAAGCAGCGCTTTCCCTGATATGCCCCTTAACCCGGATCGACGCGGTGATCACGGATCGGAAGCCGTCGGAGAAGTGGCTGAAGGTGTTTGAAAAGAACCGGGTGGAGTGTATTTTCAGGGAATAGCTCTCTGGCACGGCTTAAAAAGGGCTGAAAAAGGGCTCAAAAAGGGCCCTGATGCAGGCGGACTATTGACCAGTCCGCTTTTTTGGTGTAAAGTAGTTGACATAAAGATACGAGGAAATGATCCGGTCAGGGCACTGACCGGATCGGCATGAACTGAAGTTCATGCCTAAGCGCAAGATCCGGAGGCGGTTCGGCGCAGACAGGAAGGGGTAGTACCATGACGGTTTTTGAAGATTTACAGAGACGCGGTCTGATCATGCAGATGACGGACGAGGAGGAGATCAAGGAGCTCATCAACGCCGGAAAGGCGGTGTTTTATATCGGCTATGATCCGACGGCGGATTCCCTGCACGTAGGGCATTTTATGACGCTCTGCCTGATGAAGCGGCTGCAGATGGCCGGCAATAAACCCATTGTTCTTCTGGGCGGCGGAACGGGACTGATCGGAGATCCTTCCGGAAAGTCCGATATGCGCAAGATGATGACACCGGAAACGATCCAGCACAATGTCGACTGTTTCAAGAAACAGATGAGCCGGTTCATCGATTTCTCCGAGGGAAAGGCCATTGCCGTGAACAACGCGGACTGGCTGACCAGTCTGAACTATGTGGATATGCTGCGGGAGATCGGGGTTTATTTCAGCGTGAACAGAATGCTCTCCTTTGAATGCTATAAACAGCGCTGGGAGAAGGGCCTGACCTTCTTTGAATTTAATTATATGATCATGCAGAGCTATGATTTTTATAAGCTTTTTACCGACTACGGCTGTAATATGCAGTTTGGCGGCGACGATCAGTGGGCCAATATGTTAAGCGGTACGGAGCTGATCCGTAAGAAGCTCGGCAAGGACGCCTATGCGATGACCATCACGCTTCTGTTAAACTCCGAAGGCAAGAAGATGGGGAAAACGGAAAAGGGCGCGGTATGGCTCGATCCGGAGAAGACCTCACCCTATGAGTTCTTCCAGTACTGGCGCAACGTTAACGATGATGACGTGATCAAATGCATGAAGATGCTGACCTTTATCCCGATCGAGGAGATCGAGGCGCTTGAGCGGAATCTGACGGACGGCAACGCGTATAATCAGGCCAAGGAAAAGCTGGCCTATGAGCTGACGGCGCTCGTTCACGGGACGGAAGAAGCGGATAAGGCTCTGGAAGCAGCGAAAGCGTTGTTTGGCGGCGGAGCAGGCGCCAGTGAAAATATGCCGACGACCGAAATACCGTCCGAAAAGCTGCAGGACGGGGGGATGAACATTATCGAGCTGCTGCTTTCGTGCGGCCTGATCTCCTCGAAATCAGAGGGCAGAAGACTGGTAGAACAGGGAGGCGTCAGCGTGGATAACGAAAAGATCACCGATATTAACGAGGTGGTCACGATAGATGGTGAAAAGATCATTAAGAAGGGGAAAAAGGTATTTCATAAGGTAACGGTTATATAAATGATCCGGTCAGGGGTCTGACCGGACCGGTGCGGTCTCAGGGGGGGGAGAAGGCATGATTTTTGTAAAGACAGAAAAGCTGCGGGAAGGAATGCGCTTAGCGAAACCGATCTACAACAAGAAGGGCGTACTGCTCTATGAGCGGGATTCCCATCTGTCAAAACAGGGCATGGAATCGATCAAGAATTTCGGACTGATCGGGATCTATGTATTAGAGCCGGCGGAGCCGTGTCCGCCCATGTCGGAGGAGGATATCGAATTTGAGCGGTTCCAGACCATGGCTTTTTTCAAGCTGGACGAGTGCCTGACGCATATGCTGAAGGACGGGAAGCCGCTGCATCTGCGGGATTTTGCGGATGAGATCGTCAGTAAATACGGACGGCTCGACCATAAGATCACCTTCCAGCAGAGCTTACGGAGCGGTGATGACTATATCCAGAAGCATTCCCTGAACGTGGCGCTTTTATGCGCGCTGCTGACGAGGAAGCTGCAGTTTCGCACCGAGGAACAGATCGAATGCATCATGGCCGCTTTGGTCCATGAGGTCGGGAAGCTTCAGATCCCGCCGGATGTGAAGAAGAATATGACGCCCGAGAACGCAAAGGAGACGGAGCGGAAATACGAGCATGGCGGCTTTAGTCTTATCGAGAATCAGTTTTTTTCAGCACCCCAGATAAAGCGGATGGTGAGCCACGCGTTTTCCCTGCGGGATGCCATCGAGAAGGGGGAGGATATCACCCACATGAAACTGGTGGCAGGCGGAAAGATCCTGGCGGCGGCCGATGCCTTTGACGTCATGACGGCCATGAATGATAAGGAGGAGCCGGCGACGCTCTTAGGAGCCCTGAAAATACTCCAGAACAAACAGGATTATTACGGAAAGGATGTCATAAAGGCCTTTATCGACAGCCTGAATTTCCTGCCGGAGGGCAGCAGCGTTGAGCTCACAAACGGCGAGAAGGGCCTCGTGATCTCCGCCAATGACTATGATATCTTCAGACCGGTGGTGCTGACCTATCACAGCAATAAGCTGATCGATTTGCGCAATACCGGGCGGGGCGGCCTGGAAATACTGGATATCGTAAAAAAATTCGATGCCAGGCATGTGATCGACAGAGATACACTGCAGGCGGCCAAGGAATCACTATAAGTATCAAATAATAAGAGGAGACGGATTACAAATGAAGCTGGAAAAGCTGGTTGGTGAAAGATTTAAGGAAAGACCCTCGGAATGCCAGATCGAGAGTCACGCGATCATGGTAAAGGGCGGTTACATCAAATATGTCGGCAACGGGATTTATTCCTCGTATATGCCGTTAAAGAGGATCACCCGTAAGATCGAGCAGATCATCCGGGAAGAGATGGATGCGATCGACGGACAGGAGGTGCAGTTCCCGGTAGTCATGCCGGCGTCTCTCTGGGAGGAATCCGGGCGCTACCAAAGCATCGGAAACGAGCTGTTACGTTTTACGGACCGGACCGGTACGGGAATGGTGCTCGGCATGACCCATGAGGAGGCAGCCGTGCAGTTAGTCCGTGAATACGCGAATACCTATGCCCGTTATCCTTTTATGATCTATCAGATCCAGACAAAGTTCCGGGATGAGGCACGTCCCCGGGCCGGTCTGATCAGAGTCCGCGAGTTTACCATGAAGGATGCGTATTCCTTCCATACCAGCCAGGAAGATCTGGAAGCATATTATGAAAGATGCCATAAGGCCTATGAAAGGATCTTTGCCCGGGCGGGTATTCCCGAGGTGGTTTCGGTGAAATCCGATTCCGGCATGATGGGCGGCAGTGTTTCCCACGAGTTCATGCTGTTAACGCCGGTGGGAGAGGATTCCATTGCGATCTGCAGGGACTGCGGCTTCAGCGCGAATATGGAGGCGGCCGAGTGCATCATCGAAAACGAAAAGGATGAGAAGCTTTCCGTTCTTTCCAAGGTTTATACACCGGATATCCATACCATCGAGGAGGTCTGTGATTTCCTGCACATGGACGTGAAGAAGTCCTGCAAGGCCGTAGTATATCAGAGAAACAAGGACGATACCTACGTGATCGTATTCCTGCGCGGGGATATCGAGGTGAACGAGGCAAAGCTTCGGAACCTGCTTGGAGAAGAGGTGCATCCGGCGGTGATCGCCGAGGACTCCGGCATCTGCCCCGGCTACATCGGTCCGGTGGGACTTCCGGAGGGTATTACCGTTATCATCGACAGCTCTCTGCAGGGAGCTTCGAATTTAAGCTGCGGTGCCAATGAAAAAGAATTTCACTATACCGGCTTTACGCCGGAAAGAGATCTGCCGGCTGGTACGGAATATCATGATGTCGGGAAGATCCTGCAGGATGGCATCTGTCCTGTCTGTCATAAGCATTCCATCGATATCTCACGGGGGATCGAGGTGGGTAATATCTTCCAGCTCGGAACAAAGTATTCCAGGTCCATGGGCATGACCTATACGGATCAAAACGGCGAGAAGCAGGTGCCGATCATGGGCTGTTACGGTATCGGCGTAGGGAGACTGGCGGCGTCGGTCTGCGAAGCGCATCATGACGAGTACGGACCGATCTGGCCGATGGCGATCGCGCCCTGGCAGGTACATCTGTGCGCGATGCGGATAGATAACGAAAAGGTCAGGGAAACGGCGGATACGCTGTATGACACACTGCAGCAAAACGGCGTCGAGGTTCTTTACGATGACAGAGACGTCAGTGCCGGCGTTATGTTCTCTGATGCGGATCTGATCGGTATTCCGCTGCGGGTTGTGGTAAGCCCCCGCAATATGAAGGAGGACGTGGTGGAGCTTTCTGCCAGAGACAAGAGCTTTTCGGAGAAGGTTCCGATCGCGGAGGCACCGGGAAGGATCCGGGAGATCATCGCAAAACAGTTAAAGCTGCCGGCAGACTGACGCAATCATGAACACATGAATTTACTGATCGTAGATGATGAAAGGCTGACGAGAGAGGGCGTGCTTCACAGCATTGACTTTCAGAGCCTTGGAGTAGACCATATAGAGACCGCGGAGGACGGACTGAATGCTTTGACGCTTTGCGCAAACTTTCGGCCTGATATCGTGCTGACGGATGTCCGGATGCCGAAAATGGACGGGATCCGGATGATGGAGCAGATACAGGAATGGGATCCGGACTGCGCGGTTATTTTCATGAGCGGCTTTTCGGACAAGGAATATCTGAAGGCGGCGATCAAGCTGCATGCGGTCAGCTATGTCGAGAAGCCGATCGATACAAAGGAACTGACAGAAGCCCTGATAGAGGCGCTGAAACAGGTAAAGAGCTTAAGAAGCCTGAAGGACGGACGGGACGCTTCCCGTCTCCACACGGAATTCGCTCTGGCCTATCGGCTGATCCATGCCCGGGAAACAGGGGAAAACCGGGGCATTACGGAGGAGGATTTCAGCTTTCCGGTAAAGGACTATCCCTGGTGCTTTTCCGTGCTGATCCGCTGCTATGATCCCGGCTTCATGATCACCGAGGAGGGGGCTCTTATCCTGGCGGAATATCTGTCGCCCCTTCTGCAGGCGCTTCAGCTGAAACGGCTTTATACGGTGAACGCGCCGTTATTTGTTTTTCATTTTTTCGGAAGAAAGGAGCTTTCGGAGGGACAGCTTCATCACCTCGGAAACCGCCTGGCGGAGACCCTGCAGGCGAAGTTTCAAAGCTTCCATGCCGTAATCGGACGGCAGGTCAAAGGCTTTTCCTCGCTGGCGCATTCCTACAGCACGGCTGTCATTAACCTCCAGCAGTGCTTTTTCCATGAAGACAATATCTGCCTTTTGTACCGCCATATTCCGGGCAGAACGGAGTTTAAGAGTCTCGAACAGACGGAATGGTTTCGAAACTTCCGAAAGCTCCTGAGCGATCATAAGGAAGCGGAGACAATCGAATATCTGAACGATATATTGGACACATTAAAAAAAGAGGATTATATTCTTCCGAATCAGGCGCGGGAATTCTATTACCGCCTGTTCCAGATCGTCCGCGAGACCGGGTCGGAGCAGAAGCTGGACCAGGACCGCTATCTTCCGGGAAGCAATCTCTGGGAAAAAATATCCGCCTGTCACAGCGTTTTTGAGCTGCATCAGATGCTTTCGGACAGCATCCGCCTGTTTTTTGAGGGAAGTAAGAGCGTAAGCACGGAATCTCCTGTGGTCTACGCGATCAAGACCTATATCTCGGAGCATTACAAGGACGTCAATCTTTCCATTATGGCCATCAGCACAGAGGTGCATCTGTCGGGCTCCTACGTCTGCACGCTGTTCAAATCGGAAACGGGGATCACGCTGAACCAGTATATCACGGAATACCGCCTGAGCAGGGCATGTGAGCTCCTGAAGGATCCGCGCAACCGCATTGCCGAGATCGCGGGGCAGGTCGGATATTCCGACAGCAATTATTTTTCCAAGATATTCCGGAAAAGCTACGGCTTCTCTCCTTCGGAATACAGGGAGAGAATATGATCAGGAAACGCTACAGGAATCTGACGATCCGAAGAAAATTCGTACTGTTTAACGGTCTTTTTCTCCTGACGATGCTGCTTTTTTTCCGTATCGTGCTGAATGAGGTCAGAAGAAGCGTGGAGGAGACTACGATCGGGGCGGAAAGACTGCTGCTTGGTCAGACCTCGCATACGCTTGAGCTCGTGGCGGAGGAGGCCCATACGATAGCGGACAGTATCGCTTCGCAGCCGCTCTTATACCGGATGGCCAACGCCACGGATCTCGATGCTTTTTTCGAAAGCAACGATACGGCGGTTTATGCCAGGGATTTCTTTTCGGAGATCGAATCCGTTCAGAATGCTGACATGCTGTCGGAAATACATATCTATTTATCACCCGATTATGAACATATCACGGAGGTCTATGACTTCTCCCGGGTTTTCCGCCCTATGTCTGAGATACAGAGCTCATACTGGCACGGGATCTTTGCCGGCCGGCCGCTTATGTACGCCCAGTTCTGCCCCGCGTTTTACCTGACCAATCAGGAGATCCGCGCCTACGGCGACGTGGCCTACATACAGCGGCTGAATCTGACGGGACAGGGACGCAATGAGCTGGGCTTTATCGCGATCTATTTTCAGACGGGGTTTTTTAAGGAGATCCTTTCGGGAAACCGGCCGGAGCAGGGGAGCGTCTACTATCTGATCAACAGCAGGGAGTCGTTAGTGGCTTCCACGGACGAAGAGCTTTCGGGGATATATCATATCGACTATGAGGATATTCCGACGCAGATCGGAGAGCGGGAGGAGTATCATCAGAGAGAGCTCTCCGGCCAGAGGATGTTTGCCGCCTACAATAACATCGCCGGGACGGACTGGCGGCTTATTTCCCTGATCCCGACGGAAAGCATCCACGGAAAGGAGCAGGGGCGCCTTATCCGGCAGTTTGGTTTTCTGATGCTTCTGTTTTTGGGTATCGTGATCCTGGAGATCATCTTTTCACGGAACATCAGCAGCCGCATCATCACCCTGGCCGGCCAGATGACCGACCGTGCCGTCAGTCCCGACAGGGCGCTCAAAAGGCTTCCGGAGCAGGAAAATGACGATGAGATCGGACAGCTTGTCCATACCTATAATCAGCTGGTGGAACGGATCACGGCGCTTGTGGAAAGCGAACGGGAGACGGCGGATAAGCTGAAGGTTTCCGAGGTGAACGCGCTGCAGAGCCAGATCAATCCCCATTTCCTCTATAATATGCTCGATATGATCAACTGGCAGGCCAGAGCCGGCCATAATGAGGCGGTCTCCCGGGCGGTCCAGTCGCTGTCGCGCTTCTACCGTCTGGTGCTTTCCGGCCGGGATATCCTGATCCCCATCCGGGATGAGCTGCGGCATGTTACGCTGTATCTGGAGCTGCAGAATATGCGTTATGAGGATAAGCTGCATTTTATCATCGATGTGCCGGATGAGCTTTCGGAATGTCCGATCCCGAAGCTAGTGCTGCAGCCGATGGTGGAAAATTCCATTCTTCACGGGATCCTTGAGAAGGAGCCTCCCGTCGGCACCATTGTGATCATGGCCTGGGAGGAAAGAAACCCGGGAACCGGGCGCGATGACATTGTTATGACGGTTTCGGACGACGGCATCGGACTGACCGAGGAGAAGCTTTGCGAGCTTAAGGAGGTATTGAACCGGGCCTCCCGCGGCCTTTATCCGCAGGAGAGCGATACCGATCTGGCCGTCTATAATACGCAGCAGCGCCTGACTCTTCTCTTTGGCCAGGAATACGGCCTTACCTATCGTCATAATGAGCCCCGGGGCACCGAGGTCGAGATCCGCATACCAAATCTGCATGCCTGATATCCGGGGGAATTGAAAAATATTCCCCGGATTTAGAAATATTTCCTCTTATTCAATCCCCCCGACAAAACTATACTGAGGATTAAGGTGGGCTTTTACCGGCCCGCACTGTTGAAAAAAGGAGGATGCAGCCGTGGCAGAGGATTTGATTCTTGAGCTGAAGGGGATCACCAAAATCTTTCCCGGCGTGAAGGCGCTTGATAACGTGCAGTTTCAATTGCGCCGGGGAGAGATACATGCTCTGATGGGCGAAAACGGAGCCGGAAAATCGACCTTTATCAAGGTGATCACCGGCGTACATGCCGCTGAGGAAGGGCATATGTATTTAAACGGACAGGAGGTGCATTTTAAGGGCACGCAGGATGCCGGAGCGGCCGGTATCGCGGCGGTTTACCAGATTCCGACCTCCTATATGGAGCTGACCGTAACGGAAAATATTTTTATCGGTCACGAGATCATGAAAAACGGCATCATCCAGTGGCGGGAGATGAACAAAAAAGCAGAGGAGCTTTTGGCCAGACTGCACGCGAACTTTAAGGTTACCGAGGAAGTGGGAGCCCTGACCATCGCGCAGCAGCAGATGGTCGAGATCGCGAAGGCCCTTTCCACGGATGCCAAGATCATCATTCTCGATGAGCCGACGGCCGCGCTGACGGCCAATGAGTCGGAGGAGCTTTACCGGATCGTGGATGAACTGCATGAACAGGGCGTTTCGGTCATCTTTATATCCCACCGTATGGAGGATATGTACCGTCTCGCGCAGCGGGTGACTGTTTTCCGGGATTCCCGCTATATCGATACCTTTGACGTCGATAAGATCACCGACAAGGATCTGATCAAGGCCATGGTGGGCCGTGAGATCACGGATATGTATCCGAAGCCGAAGGTTCAGATCGGGCAGGAGATCTTTAAGATCGAAAACTTCTCCCGGCTGGGTTATTTCAAGGATGTGAGCCTTTCCGTACGAGCCGGTGAGATCGTAGGCCTGACGGGTCTCGTAGGCGCGGGCCGGACGGAGACCTTCCAGTGCGTTTGCGGTATCGAAAAGCCGGATTCCGGACGGGTATTCATGAACGGGAAGGAGGTCCGGATCAGAAAGCCGAAGGATGCGATGGAGGCGGGGATCATTCTGCTGCCAGAGGACAGGAGACGCCAGGGCCTGATCATGAGCTGGAGCCTCTGCGACAACGTGACGCTGCCGATCATCGAAAAGCTTTCGAAGAATAACTTTATCGACCATAAAAAGGAATACGAGCTGTCCAGGAATTATCTGGAGAGCGTGGATACCAAGGCGGTTTCGATCTTTGACAAGGCCAGTACGCTTTCCGGCGGAAACCAGCAGAAGGTCGTAGTGGCCAAGGCTCTGGCCCAGGATCATATGAAGGTCGTCGTGATGGACGAGCCGACGAAGGGCGTGGATGTGGGCGCGAAAGCGGAGATCTACGGGATCATGGGTGAGCTGGCCCAGAAGGGATACGGGATTATCCTGATCTCCTCCGAAATGCCGGAGATCCTCGGCATGAGCGACCGGATCTACGTGATGTGCCAGGGCAGGGTCACGGGCTGCCTTGACCGCGAGGAGGTCACACAGGAGAAGATCTTAGAGTTGGCGATGGATCAATCGGGAAGGGAGGTATCGTAATATGGAAAAGAAATCCTTATGGAAAAAGATTACGGCATCCCGGGAGGCGAGTCTGGTCATTGTTCTGATCGTGATGCTGATCGTGATCTCGATCTTCAGTCCCTCCTTCCTTTCTCCCACGAACCTGGGACAGATCTTCCGAAACAATACGCTTACGATGCTGATGGCACTGGGCATGCTCTGCGTCATGCTGACGGCGGGGATCGATATCTCCATTACCTCGACCCTTGCCTTTGCCGGAATGGGCATCGGCCTGCTGCAGAAATATGATGTGATCCACAACACGCTGCTGCTTTTTATCATCGGGGCTCTGATCGGCCTGGCCTGCGGCTTCCTGAACGGACTGATCATCGCCAAGGGCAAGATCGCGCCGATCATCTGTACCATGGGCTTTATGTATATCTGGCGGGGCATGGCCTATGTGATCTCAAATAATAACTGGGCATCCGGACAGGATGTTTCGGGCTTTTCCGATTTCGGCAAGGACGGCTCGCCGGGACCCTACATTATCCTGGTGATCGCCTATGTGGTTTTCTTTATCGTCATGAAGTGGACGAAATTCGGACGGAGCATTTACGCTGTCGGCTCCAATCCCGAGGCGGCCCAGATCTCCGGTATCAAGGTGGACCGTGTGATGATCGCCGTTTATACGATCATGGGCCTTTTGTCGGGTCTTGCGGGCGTGCTTTCGGTTTCCATTTACGCATCGGCGCAGCCGAACATGCAGTACGGAAAGGAAATGGACGTGATCGCGGCCTGCGTGATCGGCGGTGTTTCCATGAGCGGCGGCCGGGGCTCTGTGGTCGGAACCTTCCTCGGCGCCCTGATCATCAGTATCATAGCGAAGGCGCTTCCCCTTGTCGGTATTGACGCCATCGCGCAGAATCTGATCAAGGGCGTTATCATTGTATTCGTGGTCATCCTGAATGTGATCACCCAGAGGACCATGGATCGTCAAAATCTGTTAAGGAGGGAGATGTAATTATGGCAGGAAAATCCGGAAGGACCATAGCAGCGACTCCCCAGACCGGCCTGAAGCAGAAGCTTCTCAGCCTGGAGGGCGCCCTGGTCATCATCTTTATTCTGATCAATGTTTTCGGAAGAGTTCTCTCTCCGAATTATAATCTGTCAAACGTCATGCGGGAAAGCCCGCGCTATCTTGCCGAGATCTTTATGCTTTTCGGGATGGGCTTTATTCTGGTGCTCGGGGATATCGATATCTCCGTCGGCTCGATCGTCTGCCTTTCCGCGACCATCGGCTGCCTGACAAGCAATGCCGGCCTTCCGATGGGGCTCGCGATCCTGATCACGCTCCTTACGGGGCTTTGCTGCGGCATGATCAACGGATTTATCGCAACGCGCTTTACCGAACTGCCGACGATGATCGTAACCCTCGGCACGCAGATCATTTTCCGCGGGATCGCCGAGGTATCCTTAGGCAGCGGCGGCTCCGCCTCCTTAAAGGACTATGAAGGCATCGGCATCCTGCGTGCAAAGGTCGGTCCGATCCCGCTCGCGTTTTTCCTTATTATCATCTGTGCGGTGATCTTTGTGATCGTATTGAGCAGAACCACCTTCGGCCGCCATCTGTACGCCATCGGCTCGAGCAAGACGGCTGCCCAGTATGCCGGTGTCGAGGTGCAGAAGATCCGTTTCTTCTGTTTCACGCTGATCGGTTTTTTGGCGGGTATCTGCGGTCTCTTCATCCTGGCCTCTACCTACGGTGCGAATACGACCACCGGCCAGGGCTTTGAGATGGAAGTCATCGCCATGTGCGTTTTCGGCGGTATTGCCACGACCGGCGGCAAGGGCAATCTCGTCGGCGCCTTTATCGCGTCGCTCGTCATCGTCTGCTTAAGGATCGCCCTCGGACAGATCAATATGAATACGCAGCTGATCCTCGTGATCATCGGCGCCATGCTGATCATTTCCGTGCTGGTGCCTTCCTTCAGACAGAGGTTCCTGACGTTAAAGAAGAAATGAAGAATTTACCCTTAATTGAAAAATATTACCGTTTCAAAAAAAGCATGATTTATCTATGATTGTTTCAGTAAGCATATGCAAGAGATGCATACGCAATATTTGAAGGAGGAATTAAGAATGAAAAAGAAAGTCATCAGCGTATTATTATGCGTAGCAATGGCTACCGGCATTTTAGCCGGATGTGCAGCTGTTCCGACGGCTACCGCTCCGGCGGCGGATGCGGCTCCGGCAGAGGAAGCTGCGGCTGACGAGGCGGCTCCCGCTGCAGAGGGTGCAGGCACCTTCGCGATCGTAACGAAGTCCGCGGGAAATCCGTTCATGGACAGACTGGGAACCGGTTTTGAAGAAGTGATCAAAGCGGCAGGCGGCGAAGTGGTTCGTAAGGATCCCGAGTCCGCAACGGCTGACGCGCAGATCGCTGTTATCCAGTCTCTGATCTCTCAGGGTGTGGATACGATCGCAATCAGCGCAAACGATGCTAACGCACTGATCTCTGTCTGCAACGAGGCAAGAGATGCCGGCATCAAGGTCCTGACGCTCGACTCCGACGTGGATCCCAGTGCACGTGCCCTATTCTGCAATCAGGCAGGTGTTGAGGCAGTAGGACAGCAGCTGATCGATGCGGTTTATGATCTGACCGGCGGCGAAGGCCAGTACGCGATCCTTTCCGCCACCTCTCAGGCAACGAACCAGAACGCATGGATCGATGCCATGAAGGCCATTTCCGAAGGCGATGACAAGTATTCCAAGATCGAACTCGTAGAAGTAGCTTATGGTGATGACGAGCCGCAGAAGTCTACGGACCAGACCCAGGCTCTGCTGCAGAATTATCCCGACCTGAAAGTGATCTGCGCGCCGACGACCGTAGGTATCGCGGCTGCAGCAAAGGTTCTGCAGGATCAGAAGTCTTCCGTTAAGCTGACCGGCCTTGGCCTTCCTTCCGAGATGGCTGAGTATATCGGTGATGACGATGCGCACAGCTGCCCGTATATGTTCCTTTGGAACCCGATCGACCTCGGCAGACTGGCAGGCTATGCAAGCCTTGCTCTGTACAACGGCGAGATCACCGGTGCGGTAGGAGATACCTTTGAAGCAGCGACCTTAGAGTCCAGCCCTTACACGGTAGTTGATAACGGTGCAGGTACCGAAGTGATCCTTGGACCTCCGTTCAAATTCGATCCCAGCAACATCGACGAGTGGAAAGAGGTATACTAAGATTCAGAAAACGGAATAGATCCGTATGATCAATTTCGAAAAACACAAAAGGCACGGTTCTCTGGACCGTGCCTTTTATAAACAACATAATACAGGAGGCATACACATGATCAAAGGATTTAAAATGAAGCTTTATCCGGGGCAGGAGGCAGAGTACGAAAAACGCCATAATGAGCTCTGGCCCGAGATGCAGGAATCCATTCACAAACACGGCGGCAGGAACTATTCCATTTTCCTCGACAAGGAAACCCTGACCCTTTTCGGCACCATCGAGATCGACAGTGAGGAAGAGTGGGCAAAGCAGGCCGACGAGCCTATCAACCGGAAATGGTGGGACTTCATGGCTGATATCATGGATACCAATCCGGATAACAGTCCTGTCTGCGTCGACCTGCATCCCGTGTTTCATTTGGATTAGCACATCGCTATCCTGGTTTCTTTCTCTGTCAGATCGGCCTTTATGACAGTGCCGTCTGCCAGATAGACTTCCGCTTTGGCGCCGGCCGTCTGCTCCGACAGCTTTATCGTGATCTCACGGCCGGAGCGGAGAGCGGCAGCCGTCAGCACCGTCTTTCCCTTCAGATCCGGGATCTCCGCCACAGCTTCCGTTTCCGGAAGAGGCAGATAATACCGGAGCGTCAGATCCTTTGTATAATCATAATCCGGCAGCTCCTTATTGCCGCCGACGGGTAACAGCGTATTCTCCTTCACAAATAAGGGCAGATGCATATAATCATAATGCTTTCTGTACCACCGGCCGCCTTCGAGGATCTCCTGATCGAGCAGATTGATCCAGTTCCCCTGCGGCAGATAGAATTCTCCCAGACTTTTCTCATTAAAGACCGGCGCGATAAGCAGCGCCTCTCCCAGCATATACTCCTGATCCAGATATTTGCAGCCGGGATCCCCGGGGAAGGCAAAAGGCATCGGCCGCATGACCGGCGTTCCCTTTTCGTGCGCGATCACGGCCATCCGGTAGATATACGGCATCAGAGAGCATTTTAAGCGGGTAAATTCCCGCACCACCTCTACGGATTCCTCATCAAAGATCCAGGGCACCCGGTAGGTATCGGAGCCGTGAAGCCGGCTTTGGGTGGATAACAGACCAAACTGGGCCCAGCGCTTGTACAGATCCGGGGACGCGGTAGCCTCAAAGCCGGAAATGTCATGGCTCCAGAAGGCAAAGCCGCTCATGGCAAAGGAAAGACCGCCCCGCAGCGTTTCTGCCATGGAGGGATAGTTCGCGCTGCAGTCGCCGCCCCAGTGGACCGGGAACTGCTGGCAGCCTGCTGTGGCGCTTCTGGCAAAGAGCAGTGCCTCCCCCTCGCCCTTCACCTCGGTAATGGCATCAAATACGGTCTTCTGGTACAGATAGGAATACAGGTCATGCATGGAAACGGGGTCGCTTCCGTCATGATATTTCACATCCACCGGGATCCTTTCGCCAAAGTCTGTTTTGATGCAGTCTATCCCAAGCTTCAGCAGATCTTTGATCTTGTCCGCATACCACTTTACGGCGTCCGGATTAGTGAAATCGATGACGGCGAGTCCGGGCTGCCAGTTATCCACCTGCTTTACGCCCTTTCCGTCGGCGCGCATCAGGAAATACCCTTTTTCCGCAAGCTCATCGAAGCCGTCCCCGTACTGACTGATATAGGGATTGACCCAGGCGCACAGCTTCAGTCCCTTTTCATGGTAGCGGGAGAGCATTTCCGCCACATCCTTAAACTCATTGGGATCCCATACAAAATCGCACCAGTGCAGAGCGCGCATCCAATAGCAGTCGAAATGGAAAACCCGTAACGGGATCTGTCTCTCCTGCATGCCGCTTATCATTTCGTTCGTCGTTGCTTCATCGTATTTCGGTTTAAAGCTGGTGGAGAGCCAGAGACCGAAGCTCCAGGCAGGGGGCAGCGCCGGCCGGCCCGTCAGGGCGGTATAGACCTCCATCAGCTCGGCAGGCGTTTTTCCGTAGAGCAGATGGTAGCGGAGGGTTTCGCCCTTCACGCTGATCCCGACATATTCCACCTTTTCGCTGGCCACCTCGAATTCCACCGGCGCCGCATGGTCGACAAAAACGCCGTAGCCTTCGCTTGTCATGTAAAAAGGGATATTTTTATAGGCGATCTGGCTGGCAGTGCCGCCGTCTTCATTCCAGGTATCGATAACCTGGCCGTTCTTGACAAAGGCGGTGAATTTTTCGCCGAAGCCGTAAACTGTCTCACCGGCCTTCAGCGAAAGCTCGGTCAGCAGATAGGGATCCCAGGACTGCGCTAAATACCGGTCTCCCGCAAACATGGAGGAAGGACGCTTGTTCCAGCGCATATAACCGGTGTTGCGGAAGCCGTTTGAGGTCAGGAGCCGGCCGTCTGCTTCAAAAGAATAACCCCATTGCTTTCTGTCGATACGGACCGTGATATCACCGGCCGTCATGCGCGCTTCCTCATCGTTTATTTCGATCTCCACCGGGTCCGGGGAGAGCTGCAGGGCAAACCGCGGCTCCTTTTGATCATAGGCCTTAAAATGCGTTACCGTGACTGCGATGTCGTTATGGCCCGCTGAGACAAAGTCAAGCTGCAGGACGGTCTGGTCCAGCGCGTCCGCCCGGCTTAAGATCGGCCGCTCCGGGGCAAGCACCCGCAGCCCGTTTGGGATCTTTTCCACGCTGAACGCCTGAGCGGCATAGGATGCCTGCATATTTTCGCTTTTCAGCCAATAGCCTTCCGTAAATTTCATGAAAGAATCTCCTTTCTGACAAATATGCCAGAGGGGTCCGTTACCGAACCCCCCTGACACCTTAATATACTGATCTGTTTCGGAATTACTGTGCTCCGTCAATGGCAGCCCACTGTTCCTCGATCTGTGAGCAGGCCTCATCCTTTGTCACCGTACCGGCGATATAGGACTGCAGGATCTGCCCGCAGGTCTGATGCCAGCTGTCGGTGGAATAGCAGATCGCCAGTGCGCCGGCACCCTTTTCGGCAGTCAGCGCGGCACCCTGCTTGATGATTTCGAAATCAGAGGGAGCATCCGTTACGATCGGCGGAACCACACCGGCCACATCCGTGAACCATGCCTTGCCGTAATCGGAGGTATACCACCAGTTTACAAAATTCAGAACGGCATTAAGATTAGCGGAATCCTTCGCTACATGCAGCGCCTGGTCGGAGCCGGAGATCACCTTGCATTCCGCGGCGTCTTCGGTAACCGGGTAACCGGCAAAGCCGATATGAAGATCCGGGTTGATGGCAAGGCAGTCAGCCTCGATCCACGCGCCCTGGCCGAGTACCATGGCGGCCTCGCCGTTCGCAAGAGCGGCTTCCTCGGAAGAAAGATCTGTCTCAAGGGGCTTCGCGTCGCCGTATTTCACTGCGAGATCAAGGAAGTCAAAGTAGTTGTCATATAATTCCGGATAATCGGCAACCTTTGCCTCGCCCTTTTCGAATTTGGCTACCAGCTCGGCGGAAGAGATCCCCGCAGCGTCTGCAGCCGCGTTGACAAAGCTCTGATAGGTGTGCTTAAATACCCACCACTCCGCAAAACCGGTGGTGAAGGGCTTGTAGCCGGCTGCTTCGATCTTTTCGCAGGCCTCGATGAGAGCGGAGGTGGTCTCCGGGAACTCGGTGATGCCGGCCTCATCAAAGATGTCCTTATTATAGACGACGCCGAAATAGTTCCCCTTGATGGCAAACCCGTAGCAGCCCGTACCGCCTTGCTCGGTGGAAGCCATGGCTGCCGCTACGGCCGGATCCATCGTGGTCATGATGGGTTCGTCACTCAGATCATAGGAATACTCTAAATAGGTATCGATCTCCTTGCCGGAGGTGGAAGAGAAGATATCCGGGACCTCGCCGGAATTCAATTTGGCCTTTAACAGGGTCGGATAATCGTTCTGTGTGGTCTCATAGTTAATGGTTACGTCGGGCGCCACATTCTTGTATTCATCGATCAGTTCGTTGATGGCGTCGGCATATTCGGGAGAAGAGATGAACATATAGATCTCGCCGGAATCAGCCGAAGCTTCCGCAGTCTCTGCCGGTGCGTCACCTGCAGGCGCCGCAGCGGATCCGCCCGCGGGAACAGGGCCGCAGCCCGCGAACAATGTAACAGTCATTGCCGCGCAAAGAATGGTGGATAACAGTTTTCTTTTCATAAGAGTCCTCCTTTTGTGAGTTGAATAAATACATTACCCCTTGACCGCGCCTGCGACTACACCCTCGACGATGTATTTCTGCAGGATGATGAAGACAATGATGGACGGCAGTACCGTAAGGGTCATGGCGGCCATCGCGTACTGCCATTTAGTATTCATCTGTCCGACAAAGGTATAGGCGGCCAGAACAAGAGTTTTGGTTTTGTTTGAGCTGTTCACCATAAGCAGGGGCAGCAGGAAGTCGTTCCAGATCCACATCACATCCAATACGATGACTGTAAAAGTAACCGACTTCATAAGCGGAAATATAATGGAAACATAGATATGCCAGGTAGAGGCACCGTCTATCATGGCGCTTTCATCGATCTCCTTCGGGATGGTCTTCATAAAATTGAAGAAGATAAAGGCGGCCATGGGGATGCCGAAACCCCAGTACTGAATGCCCAGGCCTACCTTGCTCTGATCCAGATGCAGAACGTTCATGGCCTTTAACAGCGTGATCATGATCGTCTGGAACGGGATCAGCATCGGCGTGATGATCAGGGTATAGACGAGAGCGGTATACCGGTTTCGTCTCCGATCGAGGATATAGGCGGCTAAAGATGAGAAAAAAACGATGCCGGCAATACCGATGACCGTAATGATCACATTGTTGATGAACAGATGGCCGTACTGGATCTTGTTCACCACATAGGTGATATTTTCAAAAGTCGGTGCCTTCGGCAGCGCGATCGGGTCGGAGACCACCTCCCCAAAGGGCTTGAAGGAATTCATAAACATTAAAAAGACCGGATAAATATAAACGGCGGCGATGACGGTTAAGACGATAAGGAGAAGAATCCGTCCGACCATTGCTTTTTTCTTCATTCCCATTACAGATCCACCTCCCGTCTGCTCATCACCCTAAGGACAAGCTGCGTTGTGATCAGCACAAATACAAAGTATATGATAGCCTGTGCAGAGCCAAGGCCGTAATTGTTGTTGGTAAAGGCTTCCTGATAGATCTGCATGGTCGTGCTGTAGGTCGAGGTGCCGGGTCCCCCCTTTGTGAGAGCCAGGATAATATCAAAGACCTTAAGCCCGTTTGTCAGGGACATAAACACGCAGGTCGTAATGGAAGGCCCGAGTAACGGCAGCGTCACCCGGAAAAAGGTCTGGCCGGCCGAAGCCCCGTCCACACGGGCGGCCTCCAGCACATCCTTCGGGATCGCCTGAAGCCCCGCGATGTAGAGAACGATATAAAAGCCGAGAGCCTGCCAGACGCCGACGAAGGAAACCGAATAAAAGGCAAGCTTCGGATCCCCTAACCAGCTGAGGTTCAGAAATTCGAGGGAAGTCAGGGAAAAGAGCTTTTCAAAGCCTTTGGTAAAGATGAATTTCCAGATAAAGCCGACGATGGTCATGCTCATGATATAGGGGATGAAAAAGAGACCCCGGTATACATCGGCCAGACGGAATTTTTGCGTCAGGGCTACCGCAAGAGCCAGAGCGGCCACATTGGAAAAGAGCATAAAGAAGAGCGTATATCTGATCGTAAACCAAAGCGTTCCGGCAAAGGTCGAACCGCTCGAGAAAAGCTTTTTGAAATTATCGAATCCGATAAAGACCGGTTCCTTTGCAATTCCGTTCCATTCCGTCAGCGAATAGTAACCGCTCATCACAAAGGGAATATAGATCATAAGCGACACAAGGATCAGGGCGGGCGTAGTAAAGATCAGGGTCTCAGTCCATTCCTTTTTTTTCCGGGCGGATTTTCTGTTCATATATTCCTTTCTGCGCCGGTCAGCTCCCTGACCGGATCATTTCCTCTCTGATGCTGTCGGGTTCAAAAGCACTTTGTGCCTTTTCCGGATACATGATATAGTGCTTCTGAGCAAGCTCAAGCACTATATCACGCATCCGGAAAGGTGCTACGCACCTTTTGGCCCCGCCATCATACCATGTTTCCGGAAAGGAGCTACGCACCTTTTGGCCCCGGTATCATCTCATGCAGAAAATAAAACA
>JAILQQ010000158.1 GCA_024698885.1 Lachnospiraceae bacterium
TCGCGCAATCTCGAGGGAAGCAGCCATGCGGATGAATGTTATCAATGAGTATACCTATACTCTTGAGACGATCATACAGGCCGGACACAGCCGCACCGCGATCACTTCGGTTCCGGTAAGGACTAATCCCGAGACGCGCAAATCCCGTCTATTCCACAGCATGTTCGGATATATCAAGCGATCGGGAGTTACGATCATCCGGGCCTTCATGATGTATAAACCGCTCAAATTTTTCGGGATAATCGGAGTCATCCTGCTGCTGATGGGTCTCGGACTCGGAGTCAGGTTTTTGATATATCTGTTCCTGGATGAAGGAACCGGACATGTCCAGTCGCTGATCCTTGCCGCGATCCTTATGATCATGGGCTTCCAGTCGGTGCTGATCGGTCTTCAGGCAGATATAATCGCCGCGAACAGAAAGCTTCTTGAGGATATCCAGTATCATGTCCGTAAGCTGGACTATGACGGAAACAAAAAAGAATGATAAAAAACAGTCAGCCGACCGTTTGCAGGGGTTAAGGCTGACTTTTTATTTTTGGCGGATTTATTACGGCTGAGGTGACAGGATTATAAACGACTGTCACTTGCACGAAAGTCATTAGTTTACCTGTCCGGCCGGTGAAACAGCGTGAGTATATACGGGATCACATCCCCGATGATCGTGATGATACGCTGGATAACGGCACTGATAAGGATAATTTCGGCAAAGCCGGATGAAGCGGTGATAAGTGACAGGACGGCTTCGCGTACGCCGATCCCCCCGGGAGAGCCGATCACTACGAAGCCCGAGAGCCAGGAAAGAACGTATGCGGACATTATCGTTCTAAGGCCGGCAATGGTTGGAGGATTCTCGGTGATCGCAGCAAAAACCAGCACAAGTATGGATCCGATCAAAAGGAGCGCGAGCATGTGGAGCAGAAGATTGCCAAAGAATATACCCACAAAGCGACGATCCCTGAATGCCGTAAAAAAACTGCGCATCATCGCGGGAGACTTTTTATGAAGTATAAAAAAGACTGCACATAATACGATCACCACTATGGGGACCAGAATGATCAGCTTTTTTGTGAGCAGAAAAGAGAAGACGCTGCGGATCGAATCAAAACCAAGGATGATACCGAGAAACAAGCCGGCCAGAAGAAGTGAAACGATCTCGAGCACTGAGCACATGGCGATCTCAAACTGGGATATTCCGGCATTTTCAAGGAAGAGATTCCGCTCGACATACTGAAAAACATTGCCGGGAAGGTATTTCCCTATGTTGGCCCTGCAATATACCCCGATCAGGGATCTGATGCCGATACGGGGTGCTTTATTTATGTCTCCTTCATTGCTATGTCGGGCTGTGAAATACATGACGGGTCTGGCCCAGATAAAGGCGAGCAGATATACGGATGCAACAGAGAGAACAAGTCCCAAAAGACATACAAAAATAAACCGGCCGTCAGGTTTAACCGACGACCGGTCAAGATCAAGGTTATAAAGCTTGTATGCGATAAATACAAACGACAGAATTGTAAGTATCATGCCGCATACTTTGATCCATTTCTTCATGAACAACTCCGTTTTTCAAGCAGAAACTGAAGCCAGGGAAGGCTTTTGCGGACCTTCACTACCTTTAATCCGGTCTTTTTAACCATTTGGGAAAATTTTCTTTTATTCCAATGCTGGATATGCCCGGGAGTATTGCCAAAATCCTTGAGATATGCACCGCGGCACATATTCAGTATCCTCCACAGAGGCTCGTTGGGAACGGTAACAAGAACAAAACGTCCCGATACCCTCTCAAGTTCCGAAAGCGCCCTGACAGGCTCTTCCGTGTGCTCGAGGACTTCGCTCGCACAGACCAGTTCATAAGCGGAGTCGGAAGCATTGATAGCATAGATATCTCCGACACTGAAGCGGATATTCTCACTTTTATGCGAGATCCGTGCGGATTCTACAACTGTTTCACCGATATCAAAAGCATCGATCCGATTGGATGGATAGCATTTTCGAAGAAAAGCTGTAAAATTGCCTTCTCCGCAGCCGGCCTCAAGTATGGAGGCATCTTTGCCGACAGGAGCGAGCCTGAGCAGCTCGGCAGCGGAAGAGAAAAAACCGTTCATCAGCTTGCGTTCGATCGGGTTCCCGGAATTGTATTTATCGTAATAATTGCCTTCGGGCTGAACAACAGACATGTGATATACCTCCCTTATTGACTCGCTTCGCTCCTCAATAAGTATCACCGGAATAAGCCTTAAGGCTTATTCCGGTTCTATATTGTTCGGGTGCTGAAAATACACCGGTCAGGCAAATCATAAACGAGTATGGTCAAAAAAACAAGAGCAAGTTTTAATTATCGGCATGTTCGGGCTTACGTTTACCCGAGCCGCCCTTGAAAGCGGATTCCTTGCAGATATACATCTTGATGAGCCCTAAAACGATCATGGATGTAGACAGTAAAACCAGCACAGGATAGATCTTTTTGTAGATGACTTGGCAGATAAGCTCTGCGGTTTCGCCGCCTATGATGAGAGCTGCAAGGTATCCGAAGAAGGAGAGACCCCCGACCAGAAGGCAGATCATGATGCCGTATCCGAAGACCGTAGTCATAATCTTTACTAAAGTATCACGAAATTTTTTCATGTCTTTCACCTCACAATCCCAGGATAGGAAGCCATCCGAGCAGAACTATAACTTCAAGTACATATTGCCCGATGATCCACCACATATCATTCTTTACCGCTTTTCCGAAATCACCGCCGGACAGACTGAAAGCCGCCAAAAATGCGGGTGCGATGGGCGGAACCATGTTGGACATAACGCCGCAGATGCAGGGAAGCATGGCTGCGGTGAGCAGAGGATCAACTCCTGCAGCCGCAAAGATCGTAACAAGGATAGGACCGAATACGACTACCATTGAGGAACCGACGATCGCTATTCCGAGAACACAGGTGATCAGAGGAACGATGATGCATAAGCCTAATTTGCCGAGGCTCATGGCATTGAGTCCTGCTTCAAGACCTGTAGCAACGTCCAGATCGGTAAAGAGTGAACCGAACATGTAGCCGAAGAGGCAGATCGCGATGGTGGGAACGATGCTCTTAAGGTTCTCACCGAAAGTCTTTGCGATGGCGGTAAGCTTAACCTGCTTCTTATCCTTTACTACGATCATCGCATAGATCGAAGCGATTCCGGCAATGAAGTAGAGCAGCGAACTGGACATGTACTTTGCGCCTGTCGCACCGAGTCTGGCTGTGAAGAAGGTCGACTTGAAGAAGTAATCAAGCAGGAAAGGAACAAAGATGATAAAGGGAAGCAGCAGACCTCTCCAGCCTTCCTTTACAGTCTTTTTAAGATCGGGGATATCTTCCTTTGCCATGGGCTGAACCTTGTATTTCTTGCAGAAAATGAATACCATGATCAGTCTCAGAAGGATGAACCAGAGTGAGCAGCCCCAGCATACGATCCAGAATTTACCGGTTGAGATATCCCTCTCGGGGTAAAGAGCTGTAATTATACCGAGTGCGGCAACAATGGTGGATGAAGGAGGGATCATATTTCCGAGACAGCTGGAGGTACTCTCGATATTTGCTGCCAGCTCCTTCGGAAAGCCGGATTTCTTCATCGCAGGAATGGTGATCGAACCGGTTGCCATAACGTTGCCTGGACCGGAGCCTGAGAGAGCACCCATGAAGCTGCTTGCCAGAACGGCAACATAGCCTGCTCCTCCGGTTATACGGCCGAGGAGTGCAAGGATGATCTCAATTGCCGAGTCGATGATCTTTGTTTTGGTCAGCAGTATGGACATAGCTACGAAAACAGTCATCGAATAGAGAAGAGAAGTTGAGAGGCCTGAATAGACATAGGTCCAGACATTGCCCCATTTGCCACCGACAGTGAGAAGGATGATAAAACTCATGAAGATGGCCTCGTAGATAGGGCGTTTTACCAGTGCGAACCAGACAAGGATAACGACCAGCATAATGCCCAAGTACAAAAGAGCGGTTTCCATAATTCTTTTTCCTTTACAAACTATTTTAAAAAGGTTATCATTATGATAACGATTTGATTATAACCAAGTGCGGATCATAATGCAATACCGATATTAAAAAGGGGCTGTGAAAAAACAGTCTAAAGGAAAGAGGCCATCTGGATTAGCCAGGTGACCTCTTTTTGTGTTAGAATTTACTTGTCATGAAAACCATAACACAACGCTATTCTAACGCAAAGCAAGG
>JAILQQ010000176.1 GCA_024698885.1 Lachnospiraceae bacterium
CTGGCAGCATCAGATATAAGCGCAGCGGCAGATATGCAGTGGGATGATTTTGAAGATGCTCTGCAGGCGGCTACAGCTAAGCGGATTCATGCTGACCATATCATTACCAGGAATGTGAAGGATTTCAAGAAAAGTGAAGTGGTCGCATTCACGCCATCGGAGTTTTTAGCGAGGCAATAAAAAGGGGGGTGCCTGGATGGCGGCGAACAGAATAAAGGGTATTACCATCGAGATCGGTGGCGATACCACAAAATTGCAGACTGCCTTGAAGGGCGTGAATACTCAGGTCAAGAGCACTCAGCAGCAGCTTAAGGATGTTGAGAAGCTTCTGAAGCTGGATCCGGGGAACACGGAGCTTCTGGCTCAGAAGCACAGGTTACTTGGAGAGGCAGTTGCGGCTACAAAGGAAAAGCTGGAAACCTTAAAGACAGCAGTCGAGCAGGCAAATACGGCTCTTAACTTCTGTTTTCCAGAGGCATAAATTATAATGATTTTCCTTCCTGGCAAAAGCGCGGTATCGGATTTTGGAATGAACAGTACGAGAAAGAAGGCTTTACGGAAAGCTGCAGTTTTGTCCTTAAGGCGGATATCTTGCTCCCAGAGCAGCGGCGTTTGATAAGAGGATCACGAAGGTGGTTGCATGGTCGGTATTTCCATGTTTTCAGGATATACTCGTAAGTATGCAGCCACAAAATGTGCAGAGGGCGTTCCGCTTTTTGATGAAGCTTCATGCTCGTCCGCTTTTGAACATTGTATTCGGTAAGAAGGCAAAGAAGTCCCCGATAATCGACTGGGGGATCAAACACGGATGCTATGCGTATGAGGCAAAGGATGCATACTCCTATGCGAAGAAACTGAAGCTATACGATCTTGCACCGGTAGCGGATAAGATTACCCAGGATATGCTGATTCTCGGAGCCAATGGAGATCATTTCATTGATTATACGCTGATCGGTCGTGAGATCAATATGCTTAAAAACGTAAAATCACTTACCTTCCGCCTTTTCACCGACAAGGAAGATGCCCAAAATCACTGCAATGTCGGCAACGGACAGCTGACGATAGATGTTGTCTGCGACTGGATTGAGCAAACAGACAGACATTCGTTCTGTCTGAAGGAGAGACTATAAGCTGATAAAGCCCTATGCGAAGTTCATGTTGCAGGGCATCAGGGAAGGAAAGATCGAGAATAAGCTCGGTGTGACTGAAAAGAATGCTGAGGAAACGGCAACCTTTGTGCTGTATGGGCTGTGGGGCATTATCTATAATGACAGGTTCACGAAGGAGAAGATAAAACCGAAAAAGACCAGCATGGAGGATATGATCAGGAGGCTGTTTTACTGATAATCGAACACAAATAAGGATATTACGATTAATGACGGGAATGCGGAAAGCATGTTTAAGAAAGGCACTTACAAAGCCTGCTGAAGTATTCCCGCAGTTCCTCTTCATTATGCAGAACTACTTCAGGGGCGCCATGGAGCATGACGTTATCATACCCGTCTATGAAGGAGCGCGCGTCGGTTTTATAACCGATGCAGCGCTTTCCTTTTGCGTAACAATAACCAAGCTCAAAGCAAGCGCCTTCATCCGGGACTCTTCCGTCGAACAGAAACAGGACAGCGTCGCACCGGTCCATATGTTCACAGTCGAGCTGGAAGAGGTACTTGCGTTTTGGTATGCCTTCGATCATGTCAGGCAGATCTGCCACGCAACCGCCCTCCCGCTGCGGGAGAAAGGTCTCGTGTCCACAAGCGCGAACGATTGTATCAATTTGCTCGTTAAACTGGCGCTCACCCTCAGAGAATAATGGAGCAGCAATATAGATTTTCATTTGCTAACCTCATACAATCGCAGTTTTCTGATTGTCAATTTGAAGAGACAGATCCCGAACGCAAAGCTCCGCCTGATTATCTGGATGATATAATTTTTTTCCTGTGCAGGAGGTTACCCTTCCAGAGCTTTTTATAATTTACTTCCATTAGGGGACATCTATCTACAGTATAAAGATAATTTTGAATGAAGTTGACCAATTTTCAATGGAAGTACCTGAATTATAGCATCGGAGTCCTAGAGAGACAAGGGTAATTCTCCGAATCCGTTTGAGTTCACGCTGAAGACAATAGAAAATATCGTGCTGAGATGGTATCATTTACAATTAAGGGTATAATCCATTAATATAGTGATACATGGCATGAGATCGAAAAGCATATGCGGCATTTTTGCAAGGTATACATGAAAGAGGAAGGAAATATTGTTTCAACTGTATCGGGAATGGCTTTTGAAGAACCATAAGGAATGCCCGGATACTGATAGTTTGATGAAGGAATATGGAAAAGAACAATGATTGAAATGCTGAACAATAGTAGATTAAAAGAAAACCGGACAATCAAGGCGATAGTCACAAACATGTTATTGGCTGCAGTCAGCTTATTCGTAAACGGATTTGGAGTATATCTGACGATACAGGCTAATATCGGAGCCGGCCCATGGGATGTATTAAATCTTGGATTGTCAAAAACGCTTGGAATCCTTTATGGAACAGCTTCGGTTGCTATATCATGTGCAATCCTGGGTGTGGATATTGTTTTAAAAGAGCCCATCGGAATAGCAATGTTTATTGATGCATTTGTTGTGGGGAAAGCCGTAGACTTTTTTAACAGGATAAACGTCGTTCCCAAATGCGATTCTGTACTAAAAGGCATTGTTGTCATGCTCATAGGGCTGGTAATCATGGCATACACACAGTATACCTATATGAGTGCTTCTCTTGGATGTGGACCCAGAGATACGCTGCTTGTGGCGCTTGCCAAGAGGGCAAATAAGATTCCGATAGGAGCAGTGAGCATTGCACTTCTTAGTCTTGCAACCTTTATCGGATGGCTCCTTGGAGGACCGGTAGGTATAGGCACACTGATTTGCGCTTTTGCAACAGGTCCGATAATGCAGATGGCATTTTCATCTGTGAAGTTTGATGCGACGCATGTCCATCATCAGCATTTGGCAGATTCATTGAAGGTATTTGTGGATAGAAAGGCTGCTTGATTAATGATATTGGTGAGAATATTTCGGATAACGCTGAATGATGGGAGGATAAAAAGGCTATCGGGGCTGTCGCGCTAAGTATTTAGTGCGGCAGCCCCATAGTAGAGTTGCCGGTTTTATGGCTCAATGATATGGAAATAAATATCCTGGTCGGCAACGGTATTTCCTTCCAACAGCTTGTCAAGCAGCGTTTTATCGCCTTCCTGTGTAACGAGCTTAGCTATATTCTCTTTATTGTTCTTGGCAATGGCGAACAACCCGTCTTTGTTAGTTATCCAGGTGGTGTCAGCCTCGTCGTGAAGTGATCCCTCCTCATAAAGGATCACGCCGTTATTCACGACAAGAACATAGGAAGAATCCGGTAGAATAATATTCGCCGTAAAACTCAGATCCGCGATCTTATTGCTGTCGGTATAGATACCGAGATACTGGAGGGTCATTTCCGGCGTCATGTGATACGTAATACTCATGCTGCCGGTGGTCGTAGCCCTTGTCGAATCGTCTTTGTTTGTGCCGTGTCTGAGCTCCTGGGCGGCACAGAGATAGGAGTTCCTCCAGGTTCCGCTTTCTGCCTGATAGCCAAGCTGTTCCAGAGCATCCGCGCACAGGTAACGCGCGTCCTTATTTCCGGGATCCGCATATACCAGCATATTGGTGATCTCAGCTACCCACTGATATTCTCCTTTATCAAAATCCTCCTTGGCCTTTTCAAGCACTGCGTCTACATCACCAAGATAATCCACAAATTTCTTCGCCCGTTCCGTCGGCTCAAGCTCAGCGAGATGAATGGGATTTGAGTCATACCAGCCCATGTATTTCTGGTAAACTGCCTTGGCGTCATGGGCGACCGTGCCGTAATACTGCCTTGTATACCAGTTCTTCTCAAGCGCTTCCGGAAGTTTAATCATGTTGGCGATCTCGGTGCTTGTATACCCCTCGTTCAGGTAAAGAAGGGTCTGGTCGTTGATGAATTTATATGCGGAGGCGGTATTGATGATATACTCCACGATCTCCTCATTGCCCCAGTGAGGCCAGTTGTGGGCCTGGAAAACGACCTCTACCTTATCCCTGTAAAGCTTAAGTGTCTCCATAAGATAATTGGCCCATGCCTGTCCGTCGCGGACTTCGGCTCCTCTTAACGTATAAAGGTTATGAAGGGTTCCGGTGCAGTTTTCGGCCATCCACAGAGCTTTTTTCTGAGGGAACCATGTGTTCATCTCGGCGGGCGCCTCTGTTCCGGGAGTAAGCTGGAACTCCATGATCACTCCGTCGACGACCTTCCTCTGGCCGGTCCTTTTGATGATGGTATTAGGCGAGATATATGAGGTCGTTCCGTGGGACTGGCTCATGCCGATCCCGAGGCAAAGGGAGCCCTTTTCCCCGCCCTCCAGCAAAGTGCCATACTGATAGCTGGCTCTTCTGGCCATGGCATTCCCTGCGTAAACATTCTCGCTCACAGCGTGCTCCTCGAATCCCTCCGGCGCGATGATCAGGATACCTTCCTCCGCGACCTGCTCTTCGGTAACAATACCCGCCACGCCGCCGTAATGATCGACATGGGAATGGGAATAAAGGATGGCCTTTATGGGATAGTCGCCGATGTTCTCTTTTACAAGCTCATAGGCAGCCTGGGCGCATTCCACTGTCATCAGCGGGTCATAGACGATCCAGCCGGTATCGCCCTTGATAAAGGTAATATTGGACATATCATAGCCTCTGACCTGGTAGATCCCGTCTACTACCTCAAACAGTCCGTAGATATGGTTGAGCTGGGTATTCCTCCACAGACTGGGGTTTGCGCTTCCCGGTGCATCCTTGTCAATGAAGGCGTAAGCATCCTGACTCCATGCCACCTTTCCGGTTTCAGTCTTTATCACCAGGCTGTCCGGAGCTGTGATGAGGCCGCGCTGCGCGTTTTCCAGCTCGCGTTCGTCATCAAAATCCAGCAGGGCGTATACCTGGTCATTTGCTTTGATCGTGGTCGCGGTTGCTTCCTTTACATCGGGATTCAGTCCGAGATCCTTTGCAGCTGCAGGAATCCCCGGCATTACAAGTGCTGCTGCCAGTGTAAGCGCGCACAGGCGCTTTGCTTTGTTCTGTTTTTTCATTTACGATGCTCCTTTTCTTGTTAAGAAGCTGTTACAAAATAACGTGGTCATTTGCTTAGGATTTTTTGACAGCTCCTGAATTTGTTTACTATAATATATCATGCCAGGTGGCACGACTCAAGTGTGAAACGAGGAATCGTCCCCCGTTTCACTTATACTATGACCGGAACGTCAAAGAACTGAATAAACCGGAGAATGCGGACGTGATCGACCATTGTCTGAAGGATGCGTCTAAGGCGGTAAAGGAAAAAGAACAGCGGGGGTGAGACAGATGCGTTTACTGCATACGGCAGATTGGCATTTGGGAAATATGATGCACAATGTTGACAGGATGAGGGAGCAGGAATTGTTTCTGGTCTGGCTGGTCAATGTTGTGATGGACGAGAGAATTGATACTCTTGTTGTGTCCGGGGACATATTTGATTCGTATGTTCCTCCTAACTGGGCTCAAAAACACTATTATGGTTTTTTGGCATCCCTCTTGAATACAGACTGCCGCAATGTGGTCATAGTCGGCGGTAATCATGATTCCGGGAGATTTCTGGATGCAACGAATGAGCTTCTTGATGTCTTGAACATCCACGTTGTCGGAACATTATCAGACAAAAAACCGGAGGAAGCCGTATTTGAATTAGAAGACAAGGATGGTAATACTGCTGCTGTTTGCGCTGCAGTTCCTTTTGTTCCGGAGATTCTGCTGGATGAGTATTGCAAAGACCGTAAGCGGTGCGCTCCCGGTACATTTTCCGATATCGCTTATTCAGTTTTGTATAAAGAGTATTTGGATAAAGCACTTGAATTGAAGCAAGATCGGGATATTCCGCTTATTGCGACCGGACATCTGTATGCTTCGGGGCTCGAAGGCAGATATGAAGGTGTGGAAGAAGAGAAAAGGACAGATGATGGGATCAGACAGATGGACGTGGTGGGTAATCTTGGTAAAGTACCTTTAAGTGCTTTTCCGGACGAATTTGATTATGTCGCGCTCGGGCATATTCACTATCATACCAGAGTCGGCAAAAACGATAAGGTCCGCTATTCAGGCTCACCTTTTGTCATGGGCTTTGATGAAGCAGATATGAGCCATTATGTACTGCGTGTTGATATCGGGAATGAAAAAGATACTCATGCCATAAGTGTTAAACCGATAGAGGTACCTGGCTCTGTCAGCTTTAAAAGGTTATCCGGAAGTGTGGATGAGGTAAAAGAGAAGATAGAAGAGATCATAAAACATGCTGAAGAAACCGATGACATGGAAGGGTATTGCATAGAGTTATATTACAATGCGGAGGATGCAGGGGCTCTTCGCTCTTTGATAGATGCCATCGATTTCCCTGACAATGTGAATGTGGTCAGTTGGAAGGTAAAAGAGACGAAAAACCCGTATCGGGTTGATCTTGGGGAACATGATATCCGGAGCATCAGCAGTATCAACCCGGAGGATATCGTCCGGCAGCTCGTTCTATCGAAAACAAACCTTGTAAAAGGAGACATGACCGAAGAAGAATATAAAAAAAGACAGGAAGAAGAAGTCAAAAAGTATCTTCCCTATTTTATGGAAGCATTCGATACGGCACTGACGAAGGGGGAATGCAATGAAGATCATTAAGCTCATATTTGAGAATATTAATTCATATGAAGGTGAAGTGACGATCGATTTTACGGACCCCGGATTTCAGAAAGGGAACAACCAGTTTGTTGTCTGCGGTCCGATGGGCAGCGGAAAATCCACTATACTTGATGCGATCACCCTCGCCCTGTACGGGAGTACCGCACGGCTTGGCAGACTCACAACGAGCTCCTCAGATGCATCAAATGAACTTATCAATAAACATTCCGGATCCTGCAGGGCCGAAGTGGTTTACAGGTGTACAAAGGGATTATTTGCGAGCTCTTTTGAACTGCATAAAGCACGTGATAAGGTTGACGGAAAAGTTCAAACCCCGCAATGTGCATTGTATGAGATGACAGGGGATGAACGTGTAAGAAATCTGCTCGACAGTACGTCAACAGACGCATTGAAAAAGAAAACGGAACAGATAATCGGATTGAGTTACGATCAGTTTGTCCGCTGTATACTGATACCGCAGGGAGAATTTGACAGATTTCTCAACAGCGCTGAACGCGATAAGGCTGCTATCCTGGCAAAACTCAGCCATACCGAGCACTACAAGGAGGCAGCAAGGATCCTTAACGAGAAAGCCTTTTCGCTTAGCCAGGAACACACATTGCTTAAAAAAGAACGTGATGCGATCACAGTCATGAGCGAAGAGGATAAGAAAAAATGTGAGGAAGAAAAAAAGGAGTGTCAAAAGCAGATTGATGAGCTGGATGTAAAAATAGAGAAGCTCATGAAAAAGATCAATTGGCTCGAACAGCTAAAAAAGGCCGAAAATGATTTTGAAAATGCGGGGAGATCCCTGAATGAGATCCGTGAAGTCTCGGAAGAATACAAGCTGAAAACAGAAGAGCTGGACAGAGCTAAAAAATCGGCAGACTGTGCGCCGGATTACCGAAATTTCAAGTCCTGTATTGACGAACAGGAGAACATAGAAAAACAGCTAAAAGAGGCGGAGGAGGAGCTGAAAGGCTACGCTTCACAAAAGGGAGAGGCCGAGAAAGAATCAAAGCGCTGCGCTGAAGAATACACAGAGAAAAAAGAAGAAAAGGAAAAACAAAAAGATATCTGGGTCAAGGTGCGCAGCCTCGATACCGAGATATCCGTGGCACTAACCGATCAGAAAGCCAAGCAAGACGCGCTGGAGAAGGCGGAAAAGAACTATAAGGATAAAAAAGCTGACCATGACAGGCTGACGGCCGGCTTGAATGAGACGGCGATCTCGATAAAAGAACTGACGGAGTATCTGGATAATCATAAGCCGGATGAGAATCTTGAGGTCATGCTTGCAGCTTTTGACGAAAAGGTAATGGCATGGAAAGAAGCGGATAAAAACCGTAAACAGGCAGAAAAGGATCTGACGCAGAACCGCGGGGAACAGGAACGCCTTCTAAATGCCTTAAACGATCTTATTAAGAAAAAAGATGAGACAGCCAAACAGCTTCATGAACTTGTAAGCAGCAAGTATCTTCTTGTGGCAGGGATACTGCGGCAGAACCTCAAACCGGGAAGCTTATGCCCTGTATGCGGAAAAAAATTTGCACCGGCAGCCGATGAGGATACAAAAGAGCAACACACACATTGGAATACGGATATCGAAGCAGAGCGCCATCAGGTCGCAAATGATATATCTGATCTTAATGATGCTTTTGAAGAAATAAAAGAGGAAATTAATAAGACAAAAGATGAACTCAGTAAAGCTGAGTATAAGGCAGAGACTGCAGTGCAGAACGCCGAACACCAAAAGGCAGCTGTTACAGGGCTGAGCGGGCAGCTCAATACGTTGCTTAAACCCTGGAATGCGCAGGTGGATGAGCAGACATCCGAAGAAGGATTCGAGAAGATCGGAGAGGAGCTTCGCAAACGGAAAGACGCATATAACAAGAAAAGAGAAGACCGCGACAAGCTTGAAAGAGAAAGTGAAAAAGCCAAAGAAAAGCTGAATGGTATCGATCTGAAGAAGCTGCAGGAAGAGCGGGATACTTCAGAAAACATATTCAATAGTGCGGAGTTAAAATACCGGGAGCTTGCAAAAAAACGACGGGAGCTGTTCGGCGGACAGTCCGTGGATGACGTAGAAAAGGCTTTTGATGACGAGATCAGTAAAAAGGAAAAGAAAAAAGAAACCGCGGAGAATGATCTTCAGGCGATCGTAAATAAATACAACGAGACAAAAACAAAGATCGATGGGTATAAAACGAGAAGTGCTGAGCTGGATCATAAACAGAGCGAACTTAAGAAAAGCTATCTTGAAAAGCTCAGGAAAGATGGTTTTTCGTCTGAAGAGGAGTTCCTTGGCGCGCAAAGATCCGAGCAGGATATGGCTGATCTTAATAAGGCGATAGACGATTATAAGGATAAAAAGACACGAGCCCAGACCACATACGAGAATACCCAAAATGCTCTGGATAAACTGCGTGCGGAGGAACTTACCACGGAATCCCTTGAGGAGTTGAACGTGGAAAAAACGAAGCTGGAAGAAAACAGGAATTCATCTAATCAGAAGCTCGGAGGCCTGAAAGAAAAACTGGATCGCGATAATAAGAACAAAAAGGCCTGGGAAGAAGCAGACGCAAAACTGCAGAAACTCGGAGCGGTAGCAGAGACCTACAGCAGGATCAACGAAATGCTCGGAAAGAAGGACGGATCCGACTTTGAAGTTTTTGTGCAGGGTATTGCCATGCGAAGTCTTCTCGAAAAAGCAAATGTGTATTTAGAGAGCATTATCCCGCAATATCATCTGGTCCAGAGATCGGAAAATTCCGTAGACTTTATCGTGAAAGAGACTATGGGAGATCTCACAGTGATCACAAGGGAAGTCAGCAATTTCAGTGGCGGCGAAAAGTTCATCATCAGCCTGTCGCTGGCTCTCGCCATGGCGGAGTTTGCCGGGCAGAACGGAGATGTTGAATGCATTTTCCTGGATGAAGGTTTTGGAACACTCAGCGGAGAACCTCTGCTTGATGCGATCAATGCATTGAAACGGCTCAGCAGCACCGGTAAGATGCTTGGGATCATTACGCATATTGAGGCTGTGATACAGGCATTCAATAAGATAGAGGCTAAGAAGATCGGAGAAAAAAGCAGATTGTACGGGCCAGGTGTCACGTATTCGGATAGAAATATCGGAAAATAGAAGCCCGCTTGGTGGGGGGAACAAATTTTGCTCCCCTGCTTTCGGGATTGTTCTGAATCTACAGGTCATATGCGGTTTAATCTCTCAAAAGTCTTGATAGTGCTACCTGTGGAGATTGTAATGAAATAAAAAAGCTACAAGGAGAGATCGATATGGGAAAAAAATTAAAGGCCACGTGCCTTATCATAGTTGCGGCAGCTTTTGCTATGATGGTTATATCGCTTATTGTCGACAAAACTTCATCTGCAGCCGCTAATCAGCAATTGAGAGAGTATATGTCGTCAAATATGTGGATGATAGTTCTGCCCAATGTCATTTCGCTTATTTTTGCCCTGATATACATACTGAAAGACGGCACAAAAAAGGCGGCGTTTTATTATAAAGGGTTTTTATTCTTTTGTCTTATTTCTCAGATTGTATTTATTCTTTCTGTTTTCGTGGGTTCGTATTCGGTTCTTGCGTCCGGCAAAATGCAGCCCCTTTTGATCGTTTTTTTACTGGCATGGATCATTGAATACAGCATGCTCCTTCTCCTTGCCTTCGCACGTGATCTGGGCAAGAAAAATTCACTTATACTGGCACTTTTTGCGGTGATAATGAATATCTGTATTATTGTTTTGTTCTTCACCCTGGGATTCTCATTGAGCATTCTTTTAAGAAATGCTTCCAAAATACTCATTATTGTTCTCCTTTATCTTCTGGTTGTTGTAAAGTACAAAGATAAGGATGCAAGAGGTACCAAATAAAAATGAAGGTTGTAACGATAAAGGATCCGGATGAAAAAAAGAGCGATTGTAAGATCGGTGCTTGAGGCCCTGCCGGATCGGTTCGAGGTCGAAGAGAGCCGGGAAGCAAGCCCACGGTTTGTGCCGTGGGCTTCTCCTTGTGTCCGTCCGGGCAGAGGTGATGAAAAACAGCCGGAGGCGATCGCTTGATGAGTAAAAATGGGGAAATATCAGATGAAAAAGCGGTGGGATTGAAAAATGGATAATCATGAGGACAGGCGTATTTACACGCTCAGTACGGAAAAACCTGTAAAGGCGGTTCTGAAAATGAGCATACCCCTGATCGCCGGTATGTTCATCATGGTTCTGTATAATCTGGTAGATACATATTTTATCGGTTTAACAGGTGATGACTACCAATTGGCGGCCGTGAACCTTGCTTATCCCGTCATGATGGTTTCCGTAGCGATCTCCAATATAATAGGGTCGGGAGCTTCATCATTTATCGCGAGATGTCTCGGAGCGGAAGAGTATGATAAGGCAACGCACACCCTGACGGCGGCTTTTTTGCTTACGGTCATCAACAGCATATTGGTCACGTCACTGGGATTATGTTTTCTGCCGTCGATCGTGCGGCTGTTAGGCGCAAGAGACAATACAACTCTTTATACACAGCAGTACGTTCAGATAATTCTGATCGGAAGCCTTTTTACGATGGGCAGTTACACGATCGGGGCACTCTTAAGAAGCGAAGGGTCTGTACGATATTCAATGACAGGGATGCTTGTCGGCACGGTAACAAATGTCATACTTGATCCGTTGTTAATATTTACGTTTAATATGCAGATCAAAGGAGCCGCTGTCGCTACGGTTCTTGGGAACGCGGTCGGTTTTGGCGTTTCCGCCCTGTATTACATCAGGAAAAAGACATTGCTCCGTCCCTTCGCCGGAAAGATCATTCCCACACGGGAGATATTGAAGGAGATATACTGGGTAGGTGTGCCGGCCTCGCTTGAAACCCTGCTGACCTCGGCTGCGTATGTGGTGAACAATAACCTTGCCGTAACCTATGGAGAGCTGACGGTTGCGGCAATGGGGATCGCGCAGAAGGTTCTTTCCCTCGGAAACTATGTTTATCAGGGATTTGCATCGGGAACACAGCCCATAATGGGCTATAATTACGGTGCTAAGAATACAAAGCGCATGAAAGCGGTATTGAAGGCCGGCGTTATGACTGTTACGGGAACGGAGATCGTTCTCATGTGTTTCTACGGTTTGTTTGCTCCTTTGCTGATAGGGATATTTACGGAGTCGGCTGAGGTTGTTTCGATCGGAACGATTGTGCTGAGAAGGCTGATGTTTATCCTTCCGTTTGTGGGGACTGTCTCAATGTGCAGGATGTCCTTCCAGGCAATGGGGAAACCCCTGTATGCCTTTGCGATCACCCTGATCAGACAGATAGGGTTATATATACCGCTTCTTCTTTTATTTAACAGATTGTTTCAGTTTAAGGGCATGCTTTTTGCGCAGCCGATCACAGAGGCAGTAATGATGGCGGTATCATTAGTTCTTCTGACCGGCGTAATAAAAAAAGAAGGTCTGACGCGGGAACAGTAAGGCGCTTGATAAACTCCGAGCAATTCTTACTGGCTTTTCTGTGATCATTGACTTAAAATGATGTCATATAAAGCAGCAGAGGCGGGATGCTTATGAGAAAGATATATCTGGACAATATCAGATGGGTGACCGTAGTGCTGGTCGTGATCTACCATGTTCTCTATATGTATAACGCAGAGGGGATCGTGGGGACACTGGGAAAGATCACGGATCTTAAAGTACAGTATTATGATGCCTATCAGTACATTGTATATCCGTGGTTCATGATGCTCCTTTTTATCGTTTCGGGAGCAAGTGCCAGATACAGTCTTAACACGCACACCGGGAAAGAGTTTATTAAGAGCAGGACGACAAAGCTGCTTGTTCCGGTTACGGTCGGTCTGTTTGCCTTTCAGTTCATCCAGGGATATATCAACATCTCGTTTTCGGGTATTGCGGACAATCCGGACATGCCTGTACCAGGCAAGGTTTTTGCCTGTATAGCAAGCGGGATAGGGGTGCTTTGGTACCTGCAGATGCTGTGGATATTCTCGCTCGCCATCGTACTGATCAGATCCATCGACAGGGACCGCTTATGGGACAAATGCAGAAAGACGCCCTTCTGGGCGCTGCTTATCATGGGCGCTTTCGTATATCTCGCGGGACAGGTCGGCAATACACCGATCATCGTGGTATACAGATTCGGCCTCTACTTCTTTGCCTTCCTTCTCGGATATTTTGTATTCTCCCATGACGAAGTCATTGAAGTAACACGGAAATACTTTCTTTTATGGCTTTTTATCGCTGCAGCGTTGGGAACCGCGTTTGTTATCACGTATTTCGGACAGAACTATGCCGATAACCCGATATACCGCTCACCGTTATTTTTGCTGTACGGGTGGTTTGGGTGCCTGGCGATGATCGGCGGATTTGCAAAGTATTTTGATTTTGAGAACGGTTTTACGAAATGGATGAGCTCCCACAGCTGGGGACTTTATATATTCCATTATCTCGGCATATCCGCTGTGGCATTGTTTATCGCAAAACCGGGGTTCGTCCCCGCATGGGTCTGTTATCTTTTAAGTCTTGTGTGCGGGTTTGGCCTGGCGTACGGACTTAATTATGTTATTTCAGGACTGCCGTTCTTTCGATGGGCGGTATTAGGGATCAAAAGGAGGACATGATGATGAAAAGAAATGTGGCTTGTATTCTGGCTGCGGTGCTTGCTGCCGTGATGCTCACAGGTTGCTCTGAGGAGGCGATCTACAATGCGGTTCCAAAGAAGGAGCAGAAAACCGTCCATGCCAAAACAACGACCGAGTTTATCTCGATGCTTGATGAAGATCCGGAATTAAAAAGTCTGATGGAAGAATCTATCCGGCTTGCTTCGGTGAACAATCCTGACAGAAGGACAAATCCGGTACGCACCCTTGATGACTATTATGATTTTCTTGACTGGTCTTCAACCTGTATGCCCTGGAATATACTCAATGTTGAGAATCCTTCGTTATATGCGAGCATAGACCAGAGCCTGGATTATTTTTATTATCTGCTGGATCAGCCGCTGCCGGAGCTGGCCGGAAAAGGCTATTATTATCCGTGCCTTGAATATCACGAGCCGGTAGCCTCCTGGGTGAAATCCTACTGTAAGGACTGGGGGGAATATCTATCGACCGAGGACAGCTGGAATGACGATCATTATGCGCGTGTAGCCGCGGATGAAGATTTTAATATGAAAACAGGGTGGTACGCAGATACCAATGAGTGGAAAACCTTTAACGAGTGGTTTTCCAGGAAGCTTACAGACCCCGGGCAGCGCCCCCTGGCAGAATCGGACGTGATCGCTCCCGCGGATTCTACCCCCCAGGGGATATGGAAAATTGATGAAAACTCACAGATCGATCTCGGCGTGCAGCTGAAATCCGTGCGTTTCTACAACGTGAAGGATATTATCGGCGAGGACAGCGAATATGAGAATGAGTTTGCGGGCGGAACACTGACCCATACCTTTTTGGATGTGAACGATTATCACCGCTATCACTTCCCGGTGGGCGGCACTATCCTTGAAGTGCGGAAAATTGAGGCGTTAGATGCCGTCGGCGGCATTATTTCCTGGGACAGAAACCAGAAGAAATACATTCTTTGGGATGAGAATCCCGGGTGGCAGTCGATTGAAACCAGGGACTGTCTGATACTTGATACGGCATACGGATTGGTTGCGATCCTTCCGATCGGCATGTCCCAGGTCAGCTCCTGCAACTGGGAAGAAACCGTAAAACCCGGCGTTACTGTAAGCGCAGGGGATCCGATGGGCTACTTCCTCTTTGGCGGCAGCGATATCGTCATGATCTTCCAGGAGGGGGTAGAGCTTAAGCTGGAGGCGGATCATCATATTCTCATGGGAGAGCCTTATGCTGACATAGAATAAGGTCATGGTCAAGCGCTGTGACCCAAACATCATAGAATCATCATAGAATGAGAACGGGGCCAAAACAAATAAGAATCACGAATGGAAAGCCGGGGAATTCATTTTCCCGGCTTCTCCCTGTTTTCAACGTAAACTGAAAATATTTGTAAAAGTGAGGAAAAGCATGGTAAACCAATTTGCCAGAACGGAATTATTGTTGGGAAGATCAGCCATGGAGCATCTGGCGAAATGCCGCGTAGCGGTATTTGGCATCGGCGGTGTCGGCGGATATGTATGCGAAGCGCTGGCGCGAAGCGGCGTCGGTGCCTTTGACCTGATCGATAATGACAAGGTCTGCCTGACAAATATAAACCGGCAGATCATTGCCACCCATAAAACGGTAGGAAGATACAAGACAGACGTTATGAAGGAACGCATTCTGGATATCAATCCGGAAGCGGAGGTAAATACCTGTCAATGTTTCTTCCTTCCGGAGAACGCATCGGACTTCCCGTTTGAGAAATACGATTATGTGGTAGATGCCGTTGATACCGTCACGGCAAAAATAGAGCTTGTCATGCAGTGCGAGAAAGCGGGCGTCCCGGTCATCAGCTCGATGGGGGCGGGAAACAAGCTGGATCCATGCGGATTTCGCGTCACCGATATCTACAAGACCAGCATGGATCCCCTGGCAAAGGTGATGCGGCGGGAACTGAAAAAGAGAGGCGTAAAAAAGCTGAAAGTCGTCTATTCAGAGGAAGTACCGATCCGGCCGGTAGAGGATCCGAAAGCCATTTCAGAGGAAAGCGATATCTGCTCCCCCGGGACAGAGCATTCTTCCACTGACCGCAGAAGCATCCCCGGCAGTATCGCTTTTGTGCCCTCTGTTGCGGGCCTGATCGTTGCGGGGGAAGTGATCAGGGATTTAACGGGCATCCGTTAAGGAAAGGAGATTTTATGGATCATTTATCGAAAGAGCTGCGGGAAAAACTGGATGTACTGAAAGAGTATATCAAAAATCTGGGTTCGCTGGCTGTCGGGTATTCCGGCGGCGTGGATTCGACTTTTTTGCTGGCCGTCGCGCATGAAGTCCTGGGAGACAGGGCAATAGCCGTTACAACCGTTGATGCGGCGATCCCCGAGCGTGAACTCAATGAAGCCAAAGCGTTCTGCGCAGAGCATGGCATCTGCCATATCATACGCGAAGTGGATCCCCTTCAGATAGAAGGCTACCGGAAAAACGGCCCGGACAGATGCTATTTCTGCAAGCACGGCGTATTCTCGGAGATCAAAAGAGCAGCGGATGAAAATGGGATTGAGTACCTTGCGGAAGGCTCCAACATGGATGATCTCGGCGACTATCGGCCAGGGCTCAGAGCAGTAGAAGAGCTTGCTGTCAAAAGCCCGCTACGGGAGGCTTCCCTCTACAAGGCGGATATCCGTGAGATCTCCCGGGCAATGGGGCTTCCGACATGGAGCAAACCGGCCTATGCGTGTCTTGCCTCCAGATTCGTTTACGGGGAAGAGATCACGGCGGAAAAGCTTAAGATGATAGACCAGGCCGAGCAGTTTCTGATAGAGCGAGGTTTTCTGCAGGAGCGCGTACGTTTGCACGGGAATATCGCAAGGATAGAGGTGCCCGCAAAGGATATTCCGCTTCTGGCCGGGGAGGAGCTCCGCGAAGAAGTATATAAACGCTTTAAAGAGATCGGATTTATGTATGTGACGCTTGATATGCGCGGATACCGGACGGGCAGCATGAATGAAACACTGCCGTAAACCGCCCTGTTTGCACATTATTTGCATTGTCTGCCCGTATTATTCAGTTGAGAATCTCCCTATTTTGGTATAAAATGGTAGCTGTTCAGAAGCCAAAGGGTTCTGAACAGCTACATAAAATGTATTGTATACAAAAACTCCGTTCTCTTGTTTGGGCAGAAGAGAAGAGAGACCGATCATCGTTAAAAATGGAGAAATAATGGGATTCGATTATTTTGTTTTCTATACGGAAGCAAGCGTGATATGCATCGTGATTCTGTTGATGATCCTTATTACCGACAGAATATATAATACAAAGCAGGAAAAACAGATCTGGTTTGGCAGAGCCATTATAGCGTTCATTCTATATTTTATTTCGGACGCCTGCTGGGCGGCTATGCTCAGCGATCAATTTCCGAAAATACGGTTTTTTGCCGTGCTTTTTAATTTTACGAACTACGTTTTTCTGGGTCTGATGGGCTACGGCACGTTCATGTTTATAGCGACTACGGAAAAAATGCCGTTCCGGAATATCTTATTGAAAAGACATCTGGTATTTCTTCCGATCGTTATTTCCGTTCTGTTCATAACGATCGCTTACATAACAAACCCTTATTTCTGGATCAGTGAGAACAACGAACTGAATGATCTGTATTTTCCGTTACTGATCTCGGTGCCGTCATGTTATCTTCTGGCCGGCTTTTTCCTTTCCGTGAAATATGCCTTAAAATCAGAACTAAAGGCGGAAAGGCGGCAGTTTCTGTTCATAGGGATCGTTCCCTTAAGCGTAGGCGCATTCGGCATGATCCAGGTTTTTGCCCTTAATGCCCCGACATTCTGCTTTGGATGTACGCTCATGTGGTTATGGTTTTATATCCAGAACATGCAGTCTCTGATATCTGTGGATGATCTGACGCACTTAAATAACCGCGGACAGATCAATCGCTACATGGAGCAGCTGCACTACAGTGAAGATACCCGTGTTTATGTCATGATGATAGACATTGACAGGTTTAAGGGGATCAATGACACGTACGGCCACGCGGAAGGGGACCGCGCTTTGATCATTGTTTCAGATGTTCTGCGGCAGACCTGTGAACAGATAAGATCCTCGACATTTCTTGGCAGATATGGCGGAGACGAGTTTATACTCATTTTCCAGACTGCGGAGGAAGAAGAAGGTCCGAAGCAGGCTGTCCGGATCATCCGACAGCTGCTGCTGGAAAAGCAGCAGGAAAACCGGTTGCCGTATGACCTCATGTTCAGCGTCGGTTATGACGAATTGAGAGACAAAAACGACAGCGCGCATGACTGCCTGAAACGCGCGGATGAAAAACTGTATCTTGATAAGCACCGCTGAAGCCATTTTGTTTCTTTATTAACGACCTGCGATATGATATTATACTGATATGATTTATTTTGATCACTTACCGCTTGACAAGGAAATATTGGAGGCTCTCGGGCAATTATCCATAAACTATGCGTTTCAGCCTATTTTTCAGGTGGACGGCGAGACCGTTTACGCATGGGAGGCACTGATGCGTCCGACGGATATGACGGTCACGGAGCTGATCTGGAAATATGCGAAGGACGATAAACTGCATATTCTGGAAGTAGCGACGTTTTTCGGCGCCATGCAGGAATATTTCCTGAGAGGATTCGCGCAGAGAGTGTCCATCAATTCTTTCCCTTCCGATTGCATGGAACCCGAAGAGGCGGACGCCTTCTGGGAGTATTTCGGTGAGGAGATCCGCGGAAGGATGATCATTGAGAGTCTTGAGTATCCGTATTTTTCGCCGGAGCACTGGAAAGAAAAATGCAGGTCGGTAAAAGCTATGGATAATCTTCTGTCAGCGGATGATTTCGGGAGCGGGATCAATAACCTGGAACTGATCAGGTTCATGATGCCCGATATCGTAAAGCTTGACAGAGAGCTGATCTCCGGGATAGATCATATAGAGGAAAAACAGGAAAATGTGAAAAACCTTCTGCAGGAGTTCCATTCCATGGGAATGTTAGTCGTAGCGGAAGGAATAGAAGAGAAAGAGGAATTTGACTGTCTTGCAGGACTCGGCATTGATCTTTTTCAGGGTTTTTATCTGGCACGTCCTTCGTAAGACCTCATCAGAGAACGGATTATCGATCCGGATATGTTAAGGAACTGTCAAAAAATAACTTGTGCACCTTTGCTTGTCTGCTTCTTCGATAACTGCGTCAGAAAGCCTCGTTCAGTGACGATTTTGAGTACAAAATCGCCACAAACCCGCATCGACTGCGTTTTCTTCCTTGTTCTCGAAAGAAGCATCCTGCGCAAATGTTCACGTTATTTTGTGACAGTTCCTAAGTGACATGAAGATCCGGATCAGAGAAAGGATCACCATGAGTCAGAAGACAAATGAAAAACTGGTCATACTGGTTGCCACGCTGGCATCTGCGGGACTGATCGTACAAAATATCCTGATGGGCTGGGATTTCTGGGTTCCCCTTGTCGTCCTGGTCGGAATTGTTTCCCTGTGGGCCATTCATCTTTCGGAACGGATCGATTATGATATCCGGAAGATGTTCTATTTCGGCTACGCTGCTCTTCTGGTGCTCTATCACGGTGTTCAGAAGACCAGCTTTTTTGATATTATGGGCACGGCATGTCTGGTTCTTGTGACCTATTCCCTTCTTAACACGATCTATATGATGAATCTTGCCCTGTTAGAATACTTTGTCCTTTTGTTCGTACATATCATTGACCTTCCGGGCGGAAAGATCGAATTCAGCGAGTTGAATATTACCCGTGTCTTTTTACATATCGTGATCGTTCTTCTGGTGTACTTTATCAGCATAAAAAGTATCGGCGACCGATTGGAAACAGAAGACGAAATGAAAAGAAAAGAAGAACGTATCGAGATGAACGACAGCAGCATGGAGGATTTTCTGGCCAATATCTCCCATGAGCTGAGGACGCCGGTAAACGTTGTGAACGGTATGTCTGATCTTCTGATGAAAAAGGGCATGGGGAAGGAAGCGGAGTCCATCAAGACCGCGGGGATCCGGCTGGCCAATCAGATCGAGGATATCCAGGATTATACGGAATGCAAAAGAGAGACGCTGTTCATAGAAGAAGATAATTATATGAGCACGTCGCTCATTAATGATGTCGTAACCAGCTTCCGGGAAAGTGAACGGACCAGAGATCTGGAGTTAGTCGTGGATATGGACGCAAAGGTTCCGACCATGCTGCGGGGGGATGTGAAAAAGCTCCATAAAATGTTCCGGCATCTTCTGGAAAACGCGGAGAAGTTTACGAGAACGGGCGGCATTTATGTCAGGCTGTATTCCGTCAATACGGAAAGCGGGATAAACCTCTGTATCGAGGTGACGGATACCGGCATCGGTATGGATGAGATGGCGGTACAGTCGATCACCGAGGGGATGTACCAGGCAAATAAGAAGAGGAACCGAAGCTCCGGCGGCATTGGGCTGGGGCTTTTTATCGTATATGGATTTGCCCACTGGATGGGCGGGTTTGTCCGGATCGAGAGCATGAAAAAAAACGGAACGACGGTCCGTGTCACCATCCCGCAGAAGGTCGTGAATGACAAGCCCTGCCTGGCACTGGAGAAAACCTTTGACGGGGCTGTGCTGTTCCATGTGAAGCCCAGTAAATACAAAGTACCGAGGCTTCGGGACTTCTACCGCAATATGGCCGCTAATCTGGCAGCGGGGATCCGCGTCCCTCTGTATTCGGCGGAAACGGTCTATGAGGTCGAGCGTCTGAAGGAAAAGCTAAACGTCACCCATGTGTTTATGGGTCAGGAAGAATACGAAGAGAACCGCGGGTATTTTGAGGAGCTGGCCAAGGAGGATATCGTGGTCGCGGTATCGGCGGAACCCGGATTTTCGATCAGTGAAAACAGCCGGATCATCCTGATGCCGAAGCCTTTATATGCCTATCCTGTGATAAAGATCCTGAACGAAGGACGGGATGCGAAGAATATCGACGATCATGACAGAGGAGAAAAGCCCGTATTTAAGGGCGTTCATGCGCTGATCGTAGATGATGAGCCGATGAACCTCATCGTGGCGAGCTCTCTGTTCAAGGAATATGAGATGATCATCGAAACGGCGGAAAGCGGGAAGGAAGCAATCCGGAAATACCGTGAAAATGATTATGATGTGATCTTCATGGATCATATGATGCCGGAAATGGACGGCGTGGAAGCCATGAAGCTGATCAAGACCGCAGCGGCCAACCTTGACCGGAGCACTATCGTCATCGCCCTTACCGCAAATGTGGTATCGGGAGCGAAGGAGATGTTCATCCGAGAGGGCTTTGACGGATTTATCGCGAAACCCATCAATACAACAGATTTTGAACGGGTGATGCAGCGGGTACTGCCCGGATCCAGGAGATAATTCGAAAATGATCCGGACATGGACCGGATCGATGCGTACGGTCATATGACTGACCGGCGCAGAAGGAGGCTATGGAAATGAACCCGAACGGAATAATAAAAAGAGTTTATTCTGCCATAAAGGATCCCGACAGACCATTCACCGAAAGACTTTTTCTGATCCTTGCGATCGTGTCTGAGGTGACGGTGACTATCGCCCTCATCGGGGATCTGTTCATCCACGAAAATCCTCGTGAGATCATTTTGCTTATCGCAGTATTGATCATGATCCCGGCTATTATTCTGCCCTGTCTCTATCTGAACAGGCTTCGGGTCGCGATCAATATCATCGTCGTGACCCTGGTGTTCGGCATCCTCCCGATGCTGTTCTTTTTCGGCGGCGGTTTAGACGGCGGCGGCGTGATCTGGATGATCTTCGGCTTCGTGTATGTAGGCCTGGTGCTGCACGGAAAATGGCGGAATGTCATGTTTTTACTGATAACAGTTGTGGCGATGGGATGCTTTATCATATCCTGGTATTTTCCGCAGACCGTGTATGTCCATACGCAGAGCATGCGCTATATCGATTTTTTTATCTCGCTGGTCATGGTGGGAGTTGTCTGCTTCATCACGAACTGGTTTCAGGGCCGTCTCTTTAAAGAGGAAAACGAACGCGTCAAAAAGGAAGCGGAAAGGGCAGAGGAGCTCACCAGATCCCAGAACCGCTTCTTTTCCAGTATGAGTCACGAGATCCGTACGCCGATCAATTCCATTCTCGGTCTAAACGAACTGATCCTCCGGGACCAGGAAACCTCCGAGGAAGTGGTAAAGGATTCCATGGGCATCCAGGGCTCCGGCAAGATGCTCCTCGCGCTGATCAATGATATCCTGGACTTTTCCAAGATCGAAGCCGGGAGCATGGATATCGTTCCCGTGGATTACCGGATCGGGGATATGCTTTCGGAGATCGTCGGCATGATGTGGCTGAAGGCACAGGAAAAGGGTCTGCGGTTCGAGGTGAGCGTGGATCCGGAGGTGCCTCAGGTATTGTACGGCGACGAGGTCCGTATCAAGCAGGTGATCATCAACCTCTTAAACAACGCCGTAAAGTATACGAAGGAGGGCTGGGTCGAGCTTCGCCTGGAAAGCAGGGAAGCCGATGAGGATACGGTGGAGTTATGGATATCCATTGCGGATTCGGGAATGGGGATCAAAAAGGAGGATATCCCGTATCTGTTCGATGCTTTCAAACGGGTGGATGAAGGAAAGAACCGGCATATCGAAGGAACCGGACTGGGCCTTTCCATCGTGAAGCAGCTCGTTGAGCTGATGGACGGGCATGTCTCCGTAAACAGCGTCTACGGAGAGGGAACTACCTTTACGGTCCGGATCAAACAGAAGATTACCGACCGAAACAGCGTCGGTGAGCTGAATATCCATAATCAGCAGATAGTAAGAAGGAGTACCCATGAGAGCAGCTTCTTAGCGCCGGAGGCAAGGATCCTGATCGTTGATGATAATGAAATGAACCTGGAGGTGGAAAGCAGGCTTTTAGAAGATACGGATATGGCGATCGATAAGGCCTTAAGCGGAAGACAGGCTCTGGAAATGTGCCTGAATTACCATTATGATGCCATCTTCATGGATCATCTGATGCCGGAGATGGACGGGATCAAGTGTCTGGAGATCATCCGGGAGCAGGCGGGAGGTTTAAACCGGAATACGCCTGTGATCGTGCTGACAGCCAACGCCGGAAGCGAGAACAGAGAGCTTTATAACAGAGCCGGATTTGACGGATATCTGGTGAAACCCGTTTCGGGGGATGCCATGGAAGAAACGCTGATCCGGCATATATCCAGCGATAAGATCATTCTCCACAACGTTATGATGGGGGATGACGAGGATATCAAGGCCTCTGACAAATACGCGGAGAAGGCACCGGTGATCATTACCTCCTCCAGCATGTGTGATCTTCCGGTTTCCGTGATCCGCAAGCTCAATATTCCCATTATTCCTTTCGTGATAAAAACAGAAGAAAGCGCATTCTTAGACGGAATCCAGATCGACGCCAATGAGCTGATCCGGCACGTGAGCAGCGGCGGCGAGGCCGTTTCTTCCCCTCCGGATGAGTCGGATTATACGGAATTCTTTGCGGATGCGCTGAAGAAGGCGCATCATGTGATCCATATTTCAATCACCACCGGTCTGAGCCGGGATTATGAGGCGGCTTCGGAAGCAGCGAGATCTTTTGAAAATGTATCAGTGGTCAATTCGGAATGCATCTCAAGCGCAGCGGGGATCCTTGTCCTGATCGCCTATAAGCTTATGCAGCAGGGACTGCAGGTGAAGGATATCCTTTCGGAGCTGGAGTTCGTAAAGCACCGCTTAAGGAGCAGCTTTGTGATCGACACGACGGAGTATATGGAAAAGAAGGGACTGATCAGCAAAAGGTTTCACAGGATCGCGAAGGCGGCCAACCTTCATCCGGCCCTCCGGATCAAAAACGACAAGGCAACGATCGGCGGCCTGTGGGTCGGCAGAACAAAAAGAGCTTACCGGAAATATATCGGGGCAGCCATTCCCGCGGATGTGATCCCGGATTCGGATGTGGTCTTTATTACCTATGTCGGAATGCCGAGGGATACCCTTTCCTGGATCGAGGAGGAGGTCAAAAAAGCGGCGTTCTTTGAACATGTGGTTTTCCAGCAGGCTTCGGCAGCCATTTCCTCAAACTGCGGTCCGGGAACCTTCGGTATATTATATTTCCTCAAATCCAATAAATCCTATAATATCGCGTCCTATCTGGATGAGGTAACAAAAAAGGAGGAAACATTGAAAAAGGATCTGAAGGAAGAGCCGGAGGATATGGAGGAAACAGCCGAAGGATCAGTGGAATTCGAAACAGAACCGGAAGACTTTTCGGCGGAAGCCGCTCCTGCCGCAGCCCCGGTTGCACCGCCTGAACCGAAATGGTATGATGATCTTGATGGCATCGAAGCAGAAGCTGCCATTCAGAACAGCGGCTCCGAGGACGCCTTCCGATCCGTACTGAAGATCTTCTATGATTCCATACAGGAGAAGCATGAGCTGTTAGAAAGCGCTTACGATTCCGAAGACTGGGAGACCTATACGATCAAGATCCATGCCCTGAAGAGCTCCGCAAGGCTTGTCGGCGCCCTGGAGCTCGGAGAGAAGGCGGAGCGCCTGGAAAAGGCAGGAAAGGAAAGGGATATTTCCTATATCAGGGAGCAGCACGCTCCTGTTATGGAGGAATTCCTGCACTACGAAGAGATATTGGCTCCCCTTTATACGCAAACAGGATCGGATAAACCCGTCGCGGATGAATTTCTGATGGAGGGGATCTATGAGGGCCTTCTTGAGGCAGCGGAAGCGATGGACTGCGATATGGTGGAGGAGATCTTAAAGGAGATCGAAGGCTATACCATACCGGATTCGGAAAGCGAGAAATTCCGGCTTGTCTGTGAAAAAGCGGATAACCTGGATTATGACGGCATGAAGGAGGCATTAAAGAAATGATCGTCATATGAAATTTTTGAAATAAAATGGTTAAGGAACTGTCACAAAATAACGTGAACATTTGCGAAGGATGCTTCTTTCGAGAACAAGGAAGAAAACGCAGTCGATGCGGGGTTGTGGCGATTTTGTGCACAAAATCGTCACTGAACGAGGCTTTCTGACGCAGTTATCGAAGAAGCAGACAAGCAAAGGTGCACAAGTTATTTTTTGACAGTTCCTAAGTAAGGGTATTGTATTATGAGAGAAATCGTATTAAGTACGGAAAGCGGTTCAGA
>JAILQQ010000187.1 GCA_024698885.1 Lachnospiraceae bacterium
TACTTCGTACGAAGTCGATGACATTAAAGATAAATAAGACGAAGAAGCTTAAACTGAAGCGGACTAAGCTTAAGTACGTGGAGTGGGAGAGCTCCAATGACCAGATCGCCTATGTTGATCCCGGAAACGGAAGGGTTTACGCATTAAAGAGCGGACGGGTGACGCTCCGGACCAGGGCCGGAGGTGTTACGAATTCCTGCTCGGTTCTCGTGCAGGATCCGGGGCAGGTCACCAAGGGACCGGCGCTCAGCAAGTAACGGACCTTTATTCCGATCCCGCTAAAAGTCTGTTTTGAAACAGGATTTAGCGGAATTGAAACAGCGTAATAAAAACTATACATCCAGCCATCTGCAGAAGAAATGCAGGTGGCTGCTGTGTTTTCTGTCGATGATACATGCTTGAAAGATTTTGCATTATTGTGTACAATATCACTAAAAGTGGACTAAATTTTGAGATTTAGCGGAATTGAAACGGGTTGCGACTATGATCATCGGAAGAAATAAGGAACTTAAGGTTTTTGAAAATGCCGTAAAGGATAATAAATCCCACTTTATTGCGGTGTATGGGAGGAGACGTGTCGGCAAGACCTTTTTAATAAGGGAAGCCTTTGGGCACAGGTTTACGTTCCAGCATGCGGGATTATCAGAGGGAGACCTTAAGGAACAAGTCTTTGCTTTTGAGACGTCAATTGCCGATTCGGGAGGAAAGGCAAATGAAAAAACAGCAAATTTTCTGCAGGCTTTTGAGGATCTGAAAGAGCTGGTAAGATCATCGGGCGAGAAGAAAAAAGTGATCTTTATTGATGAGCTTTCCTGGATGGACACCAGAAACGGAGATCTCCTCACAGCACTTGAGCATTTCTGGAACGGATGGGCATCCGCCAGAAATGATATCGTGCTTATAGTCTGCGCATCTGCGACATCCTGGATGCTGTCAAAGGTGATACATAATAAGGGAGGATTGTACAACCGTCTTACTGATGAGATACATCTCCGGCAGTTTAAGCTTGCAGAATGCGAGGAGTTTGTCAGGAGTAAAAAAATTGCTTTGAACAGGGATCAGATCTTGCAATATTATATGGTATTCGGGGGAGTTCCCTATTACTGGGAATTTGTTGAAAAGGGCTTTAGTGTACCTCAGATTATTGACAGAATGTTTTTTGAGGAAGATGCTCCTCTGAGGGATGAATACAAATATCTGTATTCATCGGTTTTTAAGAATCCGGATGTTTATCTTAAGATCATAAATGCGCTTGCTAAGAAAAAGGCAGGTATGACCCGTGAGGAAATTGCCGGAATAAAGGGAATCTCAAACTCCGGCGACCTTACTATGAAGCTTGACGAGCTTCAGAGCTGCGGATTTGTCCGTAAATACAATGCTTTCGGGATGAAAAAAAAGGGCGCGTTGTATCAGCTTGTTGATTTCTTTACACTTTTTTATTATGAATTCCTGGATAATGAGCCTTCAGACGATCACTATTTTACCAATCAGATAAATACTCCCGCGATCAATACATGGAAGGGGCTTGCTTTTGAGAGAGTATGCATGGAGCATCTTAACCAGATCAAAATGAAGCTCGGGATATCCGGAGTCCAGACAGAAGCTAATTCCTGGTATTGCAGGCCCGATCCTGACAAAGGGCTTTTCGGATCACAGATAGACCTTATAATAGTGAGGGCTGACAGAATAATAAACTTATGTGAAATGAAGTATTCGGATACGGAATACATGATGTCAAAACAGGATGATGATAAGCTTAAGAAAAGGATAAATGATCTTGTCGTCGGGACGGGAACTAAAAATGCCATTTTTCCGACACTTGTAACAAATCACGGACTGGTTGATAATTCTTACTCGGACCGTATTCAGGCTGTAGTAACGGCGGATGATCTCTTTATAAAATGACTGTTTCAGGAAAGACGAACGCTGCGGCGGAAAAACGATATAAGGATCTTACGGAGACGCCGGTACCGAAGCTTATAACGAGGCTTGCGGTACCGACAGTTATCAGTATGCTTGTAACGGCGCTGTATAACGCGGCGGACACATTTTTTGTGGGAAGGATCTCCACGGAGGCTATCGCGGCGGTGGGTCTTTCTTTTTCCGTAATGGCAGTGATACAGGCCTTCGGCTTTTTCTGCGGTCAGGGCTCCGGAACTTATATGTCAAGGATGCTTGGCGCAGGCAGAGACAGGGAAGCCGGAGAAATGGCGGCGACGGGGCTTGCACTCGCGATGATAATAGGAGTCGCTACCGCGGTTCTTTCGATCCTTAATATAAGAGAGCTTTCGCTCTTTCTCGGAGCTACTGAGAATACCTTAAGCGACACCATGTCCTATATAAGGATAATAGTTCTCGGTGCACCCTTTATGATGGGGCAGTTCGCGCTTAATAACCAGCTCCGCTTCCAGGGGAGCGCGATCTACGCAATGTACGGGCTTCTTGCCGGAGCAGTCTTAAATATAGGCCTTGACCCGCTTCTGATCTTCGGCTTCAAAATGGGGGTGAGCGGCGCTGCCATCGCCACCATAAGCGGACAGATGATCAGCTTTTTTATCCTCCTGTACGGATGCAGCAGGGGAGCAAATGTAAGATTAAGACTTGCCAATATCCGGCTTAATCCCTATTATATTTCAGAGATAATAAACGGAGGAGCGGCTTCGCTTTTCAGGCAGGGGCTCGCGGCTGTGGCGACGGCTCTTCTTAACCGGGCTGCCGGAGTGTATGGGTATGCGGCGGTCGCGGGGATGAGTGTTACCACGAGGGTCATGATGTTTACCGCGAGTGCCATGATAGGCTTCGGACAGGGTTACCAGCCGGTATGCGCCTTTAATTACGGGGCGAAGAAGACAGACCGGGTAAAGGAAGGGTATTATTTCTG
>JAILQQ010000094.1 GCA_024698885.1 Lachnospiraceae bacterium
AAATGATCCGGTCAGCAAAGCAGACCGGATCGGCATGATCTGAAGATCATGCCTAAGCGCACGATTTGCAGGCAAATCGACGCAGACCGGGAAGGAAAGAAGGAGATAAGCTTATCATGATGAACATGCTGGAGGAAGCCATTATCTACGCCACCGTCATGCACCAGGGCAAGGTCCGGAAATTCGGCGATATCCCGTTTATCCTGCATCCTTTGGAGGTTGCGCAGATCCTGTCCACCCTGACCAATGACCAGGAGGTCATTACCGCGGGGATCCTGCATGACGTTGTAGAGGATACCGACGGCACTCTTGCGGAAATTGAGAAGAGGTTCGGCAAAAGGGTGGCGGCGCTTGTTGACTCGGAGTCGGAGAACAAGTATCCGGGGAAGGAGCGCAGCGCCACCTGGAAGCAGCGTAAGGCGGAATCCCTTCTCAGCCTGAAGAACAGTACCGATATCGGGGTGAAGATGCTCTGGCTTGCGGATAAGCTTGCGAATATAAGGTCGTTATCAGGGATGTACTCCGAGCTCGGAGAAGAGATGTGGCAGAAATTCCACCAGAGCGACCCGGATGAGCAGAACTGGTATTACCGGAGCGTCGCCGAGGCGATCGAGCTTTCGTTAAATAAGACCGGCGCGTTCAAGGAGCTGATCAAGCATATCAATTTCATCTGGCCCGGGACCTTTGATTCGGACAAGGCCAGATTTAAAAAGTACCGCGAGGTTTCCGTGGACGGCTGCGAGCTTCTCGGCCGCGGCGCCAAGGGCGATGTGTACCGGTATGACGAGGAGCTCGTGATCAAGGTATTCAATGAGAACAATACCTACCGCGATGTGGAGACGGAGATCGCGCAGGCCCGCAAGGCGTTTATTCTCGGGATTCCCACGGCGATCTCCTTCGGGATCGTATCCGTGGGCGACCGGTACGGGGCCATGTTTGAGATGGTCGAGGCCGAAACGGTCTCAAGATGCATTGCCAGGGCGTCCGGACAGGTACGCTCCTATGCGGAGCTCATGGCGGATTTAGCGCATACGATCCACGGGATCTCGGTTTCCGGGGACAGTGAATTTCCGGATGCTTCAGAAAGATTAACTGAATATATTACAGACGGCGTCGGGGCCGTTGATGAGGCGCTTGGCGAAAAATGCTTACAGCTCCTTCACGGCCTTCCGCCGTCTGATACCCTATTACATGGGGATTTTCACACGGGAAATGTTTTTTTACAAAACGGCGAACCTTTACTGATCGATATGGACAGGGTCTCCGTTGGCCATCCCATCGCAGAGCTCAGTGATCTGTATTATTTTTATGTGATACTGGGAGAGGATGATCCGTCCTGTGTGGAGAAGTTCATGGGATTTTCCTATTCTACGGCGAAATGCTTCTTTTCCTTCTTCTTAAAGCGTTATCTGAACACGGAAGATAAGGACCGCCTGAAGGAGGTTACGGAAAAAGCGTCTCTCCTCGGGTATTCCCGCATGATCCGAAAGCTCGGGAAAAAAGGCATGGCGACAGCGCGGGAACAGGAGATCATTGAGCGCTACGCCGGAAAGATCTCCGAACTGACAGGCAGGCTTGATACGTTGGCGTTTTAAACAAAATCAGAAAAAACATGAAAGATCAGAAAAAACTGTTTACAAAAGAGACACATGACCTTTATGAGCATACCCCGATCCCGATGGGCATATGCTATGTCGAGGACGGAAGGTTTCGCGTTCATATCGTGTCTGACGGAGTCTGCCGGATGTACAGGTCAACAAGAGAGGAAATGCTCGCAAGGCTGAACGGTCCGGATCCTTTTGTCAATATCGTGGAAAAGGAGGAAATGTTACGGGCTGTCAGGGCGTTTTCCGAAGAGGACGCGCCGTATGATGTGGTATTTCACGAATATGTCGGAGCGGACAGGAGGCTGATCACCGTTCACTGCAAAGGCTTCCATGAATATACGCAGGATGGCAGAAGATACAGCATACTGCTTTATGATGAAATCTCCGACACGGTAAGGCGGAATCTCTTCCGGGATGAAGAGGAGAAGATCGCCGAACGGGACAGGCTCCGCGCCGAGATCGACGATGCCATAGCAAGAAGCTATACCTCGGTGATTTATATTGACACGTCAGACCTCGCTACCTATGTGGTCCGTCTGAACAAATTCGGACGCCGGGTAGAGGCGGATATGGGAGAAGTCAGGACGCTTCGCACTGTCATGGATGCTTATGTCAGTGCTCTTGTGTACCAGGATGACGCGCCGGGCGTTCTGCGCTTTGGCGACTATGACTATGTCATGGAAAGACTGAAGGAGACCAATCCGCTGTTTCACACCTACAGGACGATCCGCGACGGGAAGATCGTTTACTACAGGCTCAAGATCATCCCGCTTGAGGACGGAAAAAAGCTGGTGTACGGGTTTGAGCATTTTGATTATCAGATGCGCGAAAAGCTTGAAAGGGAGGCGGAGCGCGAAACCCAGATGACGCTTTTGGCCGGCCTTTCCTGCGAATATGAATCCGTCTGGCTGGTTGACGCCGGGATCCATTACGGAAAGCTGATACGCAATAATATGGGAGATTCGCGCTCTTCCGCCATGATGCATATGTTAAGCGAGGGAAACTATGAGATACTGCTCGAAAACTATATTGAACAGTATGTTGTGCCCGGGGACAGGGAGAGAATGTATGCCGAGACATCCATCAGCTCCCTTCTGCGCAATGCCAGGGATGATGAGCTTTACCACGTGAATTACTCCCGGATCAATGAGGAGGGGGAGCGAAACTGCATGCAGCTCGTGTACTCCAGAGTTACCGATGAAATGGGCGTTACGCGGTTTGTCTGCGGTTTCAGGAATGTAGACGACGTCGTTGCGGAGGAAAAGAAAAAGAAACTGTTATCTTCGTATTGACTTGACGGGGGGTTATGTTAAAATGGCACCACGTGGATCGATAAAGATATCACGTAGTTAGAGTCGGAAATGATCCGGTCAGAAAAGCAGACCGGATCGGCATGAACAGGTTCATGCCTAAGCGCACGATTTGCAAAGCAAATCGGCGCAGTATTATGAAAAAATAATCGTAAAAAAGGAGGAGAAAATGACTATTACCACTTTCAACCCGATGATCCTTTCAAAAGATGCTGACAATATCACCAAGCTTTTTGAAGAGATCGGCTTTGAGAAGAAGCATCAGGTCGAAAACATTGACAACAAGGATATTTCCAGCGTCCGCATGACAGACGCGAACGGCTTCCATCTGGACGTGGCCCATGTCGACTCTATGGAAAACGATATGACGACCATACGCATGAACGTACGTGACTTTGATGAGGCCTATGAGTTTTTCAAAGCGCACGGTTTCAAGAACGCAAGAGGTGATGACCATACGGTAGAGTCAAAGTCCGCCAGGTCCTGCCTTTTGATCTCACCGTCAGGATTCTCGATCCAGCTTACCCAGCATATCCGGAAGGAAGACAGGCAGTAACTGTTCAGAAGCCACAGGGTTCTGAACAGATACGACATATAAAAAATCACGAAGGAGAAAAAGAAGATGTAGATCACAACATTTAATCCGCTCATTATCACGCAGGACCCCGAGTCCGCCATCAGCCTTTTTGAGGAGATGGGTTTTGAACGCCATCATACCAAGGAGGGGATCGGCGACAATAATACCACGGACGTCAGGATGAAGGATGCCAACGGATTTTATGTGGATGTGGCACGAGGCGATGGTGAGTATACGATGATCCGTATAAATGTGGATGACTTTGACGAGGCCGTTGAGTTCCTGCTTGCGCACGGATGCAGGAAACCAAGGCATGAAAGCGCCAGCAAGACGGTTGATACCGGATCCTCCAAATTCACGATCCTCGTAGGACCTTCGGGATATCTGCTGGAAATCTCCCAGCACATCAAAAACCGCGATTGATTTAAAGTTTAAAGGAGGAAATCTAATGAAGATCACATCGTTTAACCCATTGATCGTAACCAATGACGCGGATGCGGCCATCAAGTTATTTGAAGATCTCGGCTTTGAGCGCAGACATACCAAGACAGGCATTAATGATTCGGATATCACGGATGTGCGGATGAGATATGAAAATGAGGACAGAAAGGTATTTCATGTTGATATCACACAGGCTCCTGTTCCGAAGGATATTACAACGATCCGCATGAACATTGATGACTTTGACGAGGCCTATAATATGCTTGAAGGCAAAGGCTTCAAGAATGCGCAGGGAGATAAGATCACGGAGACCGGCTCCTCAAGATCGACGATGATGGTTGCGCCGAGCGGCTATTCCATCAGTATCAGCAAGCATATCAAGAAGGACTGACAAAAATCTGGATCCATTGATCTTTATCGCACGCCCCGACGAGGCAGGAAGCCTCTTCGGGGCGATTGTTTTAACAGACAACCGGTCACAGCGCTTTGGCCGTCTTGAAAAATGCCACGTAACATGATACAATTCCGAAGTATTTGAATCATCGGGAAAACACCACTATCAGTCCGATTAGGTAGTTAAGCTATAAAACCATGTAGATTGAAAGCAAAACAAACTGCTGATTTTCCTTGATTTTTAGCCATTTTTCGCTTGTATTATAGTATGGCATCTGGTACAATAATTAGGTAGTGAT
>JAILQQ010000232.1 GCA_024698885.1 Lachnospiraceae bacterium
TAACAATATGTATTTATATCGTCAAGCGCACGATTCGCAAACAGATCGGCGCAGAAGAGGAAATGATTCGGTCGTAAGAACGACCGAATCGGCATGAACAGGTTCATGCCTAAGCACACAATCCGCAAGCGGATTGGCGCAGGAAAGGAGGAAGGAAAAGTGAAGGTAAGAAGAGGAAGAATCGCAGAGCGATTCCTTTATGTGGAATTTTCAGGAAAATTCCACGCGGCCGCTGACGCGAAACCGCGAGGAGTCATGATGATGGCGTGTATGCTGTCGGCGCTTGTCATAAGCCTTTTTATGGCAGGTCCGGTCAGAGCCGACGGTGATCCCGCGCCGAAGCTTGCTGTGGAAGCCGAAACCGTTTCGGAGCTTATGGAAGCGATCGGGGATAACGCGTTGATCGTTCTTAAACCCGGTGAATATAATATCACCGCGTGGTTAGATGAGGCGGAGCTTCCGAAATGGGACGAGGAACAGGAAGAACCCGGTATTTATGCGGCCGGTACCGATGACGCGCCGGGACTCGTTATCTTTGGCTATGATAATCTGACTATCGCATCGGCCGACCGGTATGCGCCGGCTATGCTTTTTGGTGAGGCGGCAGAGACGGATGTCCTGCATTTTCAAAGCTGTGATAATGTTATTCTCGACGGCCTTTCGATCGGACATGTCGCGTACGACACGGATTACGAAGGAGATGCCGTATCCTTCCTGTACTGCGACTATATCATGATCTCGAATACAGAGCTTCGTAACAGTCATTACGCCCTGGCCGCGGATTTTTGCGAGAATGTGACGTTACTTTCCTGCGATGTGCATGACTGTACCTATGGCTGCGTCACGGCGCAGAGTACGGAAAATCTCTCATTTCTTCGTACGGATTTCCACGACAGCCGGGAATTCATGATGTTTGAGACCTTCAGCTATCCGGTGACCTTTATCGACTGCAGCCTGCGGAACCTGAACGGCTACTATACGGATTCCGACGCCCCTTCGGTGATCAAAACGGAGGTGGAGAACTGTTTTGACGACTATAAGGATGATGCTGCCGGGGATCCGGAACTAACGGAGCCGGAAAAGGAACCCGAAAAAGAACCTGAAAAAATGGAGCCGGAAAAGGAGCCTGAGAAAACGGAACCCGAAACGGAGCCGGAAAAGGAACCTGAAAAAACAGAACCGGAAAAAACAGGATCGGAGGAAGAGAGCGAGCTGCTCCGTTACTCCGTCGTAAGCCACCGGATCGAGGTGCAGGACGGCGGAAAAACGCTGATCGGGGGAAATTACTACGAAATTCTTTTAGATGAAGAGGATCAGGAAAAATGGCCGGAGCTTGCGGATACCATTCAGTATCTGAACGGGAGCGCGCAGGACGATCTTGAGGGCTTTGTTAAACTGAACGCGGAGAGCGCGCAAAAGATGAACGAGGAGGCCGGCGAGAGGCTTGAATTTAATGATGAGGTTCATTTTACGCCGCAGAGAGCGGACAGCGTGGCCTTCTGCTACAGCCTTCCGGAGATGCTGCAGTTTGGTAACGCCGGGACGTACGTCAGCCACCGCTGCTTTAACTTCGACCCCGAAAGCGGCCGGAGCATCCTGTTTGATGATGTGTTTACGGATCCAGAGGAGCTTCCGGAGATCGTGTTCGCGGAGCTTCTGAAAAATGAAGATTTTGCGGAATATGTTGAGGAGAATCTGGACAGCTGGGACATCTTTGACCGGGCTTTTGCGGGTATGCTTGAGAACAACGGGGAGGGCCTGATCTGGGCGCTTGATTACGAAGGCGTTTATCTGTACTTTAATACCGGTGTCATAGCGCCCGAGGAGTTTGAGGCGCCCATGGCATTTATCGGATTTGCCGATTATCCTGACCTGTTTAACGAGCGCTATATCTACGAAGGGGAGATCCCTCTGGGAGATGACAACATGGGCTTTGGCAGCGATGCCGAACCGGTCATCCTGGACTATGCGGCGCTTATAGCGGAAAACGATGAAACTGCCGTGAGATCTTCTGGCATCCTTCCTCTTTCCTGGACGGGAGAGCTGTTTTTCCCGGAGGAACAGGATGTGGAGGACTGTAACTATTATACCTACGCGGAAAAGTACACGGTACCGAAGGACGACTATCCCGCTCTTTCCGAGGCGCTTGATTCCTATAACGAGCAGAATAAGAAATCCATGCAGAACTGCCTGAAGGCGTTGAAGCAGCAGATCGACAGCTCCTATACCCCGGACGGGGAGAACTGGTCTACCTTCAGGACCGGAACGGAGCTTAAGCTGAACCGGGCGGATGATACCTTCCTTTCCTTCACGGAGTACACGGTCTCGACGGGCGTGAACGACGGTCCTTCGAGCGAGGCGCTTGGCGTCAACTTTCATGTACAGACCGGAAAATACGTGGACCTGCTTGACATCATCGTATCAAGGGAGGACTTTGCGGCGGCAGCCAGGCAGGCGATCGACGATGCGCCGATCTACGTGGATGATTGGAAGGAGGAAGCAAAAAGGATCGTAGAGGATGCGCTTTCTCAGTCGATGATCATCAGCGACCCGGCGGGGCTTTCCTTTACGATCGATTATCATGGACTGACGCTGATCTTTAACGGATCCGTTACGGGTTATGATGACGGCCCCTGCACGGTTTTCATGGCCTTTGAGGAGTATCCGGAAATCTTCGAAAGACGCGTAATGCTCGCACCGCCTGTATATTTCACGGAGCTTGCGCTTGGTGAGCTTGAGAATATCTACTGGTTTGACTTTGACGGGGATAAAAAAGCGGAACGGTTCTCCCTGTTCTGGAACGCGGAGGATAACGAGAACGGTGTGCGTCCGGTTTCCGTATGCTGGAACGATACCAAGGTCCCGCTCCCGGAGATCGGGGATTGTTACGCCGTGGATGCTTTCCTGGCGCACGGGATGGATGCGGAAAACGACTATCTCTATCTGGCGGCGACAGGAGAAGCCGGTGACTCTACGATCTACGTATACGGGATCAATACTGAAGCATTGTACTATATCGGAAGCATGGACGGCAATCTCAAGTTCATGCTTTCGGAGGATACCGGTTTTGTGCCGGCGGATCCGGAAAGCTTTACGATCTGTACGGAGGATCTTGCCTTCGGCGTGAACTACGTGACGACGGATTATACGGTTTCCGGGGACGGCATGCCGGAAGAACTCCACGGCGCAAAGTACTATATGCCGATGGACGACTGGTATCTGAAGGCCGCGCAGGATATCAAGGCGGATTATATCGCGGACGAGGAGACCGGCGAGACCGAAAGCGGGACCATTCAGAAGGGAACGCCCGTTCAGCCCTATATGATCGATGAAAAGGACGGCGAGCTGATGGTGAAAACAGAGGACGGGACGATCTGGGTCTTCGGCCTTACGAAGAAGGATGATTCCTGGTATGCTGACGGAGAAGATTTAAATGACCTGTTTACGGGACAGATTGCCGCGGGCTGACAAAGACGGAAAAAGAGGACAGGGCTATCATGATCTACCTGAATAACGCGGCGACCTCTTTTCCAAAGCCTTCGTCTGTCAGACAGGCCGTCATAGAAGCTGTATCGTCCCTGCCGCCCGGGCAGTACAGAAGCACGTCGCTTCGCCGGGATCTTTTTGACGACTGCCGCAAGCTACTCGGAGAGCTTCTCGGCATCCGGGATACGGAACGCATTTTCTTTTCTTCGGGGGCGACAGAGAGCCTGAATGCGCTTCTATACGGCCTTGCCGTTCCGTCAGAGCAGATCATAACGACAGTGACGGAGCATAACAGCGTTCTCAGACCGCTCTTTAACCTGCCTTCCATCGCGGGAAAACCGGTCCTTCTGCCCTGCGATCCGGACGGGGTCGTGGCGCCGGAGCTTTTTGAAGCCGAGGCGAAAAAGGGAAGGGCCAGGGCGATCGTATTAAATCATTGCTCCAATGTGACCGGCGCGGTGCAGGATGCGGAAGCCATCGGCAGGATCGCGAAGCAATACGGCCTTCTGTTTATCCTGGATGTATCCCAGAGCGCCGGCTGCATACCGGTCTGTGCGGAGCGTTTCGGCGCGGACGCCCTGGCCTTTACGGGTCATAAGAGTCTGATGGGTATTCAGGGAACCGGCGGCTATTATGTAAAGAAGGGCATACCCTTTAAACCTCTCCTCTACGGGGGAACGGGACGGGATTCCGAAAGGCTGGTCTACGAAACCGACTATGAATACGAGATGGGAACTGGCAACACGCCCGGCATCGCGGCGCTGCTTGCAGGCGTTTCCTGGGTGCTTGACCGGGGCGTTTCCAAGATACAGAGGCAGGAAAAGGTTCTCAGCGAATACGCGCTGACGCTGCTATCGGAGCTTGCGGATATCCGGATCTTCGGCGCGAGACTTTCGGAAAGGGGACCGCTCATAAGCTTTCAAAGCGTCTCCTTTTCGCCGGCAGACCTTGCCTATATCCTGCAGAACAGCCTTGGTATCGTAACCAGGGCGGGTCTTCAGTGCGCGCCCCTGATCCATGACTGTATCGGAAGCGGGAAGCAGGGGACACTTAGGATCAGCTTTTCGCCCTTCAATACCAAAGAGGAAATAGAAGCGCTGCAGGCCGGATTGAAGGAATTGACCTGCGCAGACGGGAAAAGCAGCGCGGATCGGAAGCTATCATGAACATTATCGGCAGAAGAAGATCTCTTGAGACCTGCACGGAGAGCGGCTGGGATGCCGTTGACTTTCTGCTTGACGCGCCGCTTACGGACGAGGATATCGAATGCCTCAGACAGGCGGGCGGGTCCTTTTTATACCTGAAGCAGTTGAAAAAGCCGTTTTTCAAGATAGAAGATCATACTTATGTCATGAAGGGCGTCAGGGGCGACAGCTTTTTCCGGTTTGCCTTTCACAGGGAGGCGGCATCGGAGCTTGAGCGGATCGAAAAGCTTGTCACCGGTATCCCGATATGATACACTGAATCCGCAGCTTCTATCGTAAACGAATTACAGAAAACTCGTTTACTATAAAACAAAAGGAGAAACGCAGTATGAATCCAAAATTTAATGCTACACCGACCATGAAATCGGAACGTATCAAGGGGCTGGTAGAAGAACTGTTTAAAAAGATGCCTGAGATCGAGGCGTCCCGCGCGGTTCTGCTGACGGAATCCTACCGGGCGACGGAAAACGAACCGATCGAGCTGAGACGGGCGCATGCCTTTGCGCATATCCTGGATCATATTCCCATTGTCATCCGCGATAACGAGCTGATCGTGGGGAGCCAGACCTTAGCGCCCAGAGGCTGCCAGACTTATCCCGAGTTTTCCTGGGAATGGCTGGAGGCTGAGTTTGATACGGTGGCTGAGAGAGAGGCAGATCCTTTCTATATTTCCGAAGAGACGAAGAAAAAACTCTTAGCCGTCCATCCCTACTGGAAAAACAAAACAAGTTCCGACCTGGCGCTAAGCTATATGGCGCCGGAGGCGGTCCTTGCGATCGAGCATAATGTATTTACGCCGGGAAACTATTTCTATAACGGGGTAGGGCATCTGACCGTGCACTACGATAAGGTCTTAGCCGGGGGCTTCCGCGGGATCATCGAAGAGATCGATGAGAAATTGTCGGCCCTGACAGTGGGAGATCCCCATTACGCGAGAAAGCATACGCTCCTTTGCGGTATGCGGTTAAGCTGTGAGGCGGTCATCCGCTATGCCCACCGCTACCGTGATCTGGCAAAGCAGATGGCACAAAAGGAAGGAAACGGGAAGCGCAGACAGGAGCTGCTAAAGATCGCGGAGAACTGTAACCGGGTACCGGAGTTCGGGGCACAGAGCTTTTACGAGGCCTGCCAGAGCTTCTGGTTCGTTCAGCAGCTCATACAGCTTGAATCCAGCGGGCATTCCATTTCCCCCGGGCGCTTTGACCAGTATATGTACCCGTATTACAGCGCCGACAGAGAAGCCGGAAGACTGACCAGGGACCAGGCACAGGAATATATCGACTGTATCTGGGTCAAGCTCAATGACCTGAACAAATGCCGTGACGCGGAAAGCGCCAAGGGCTTTGCGGGATACAGCCTGTTCCAGAACCTGATCGTGGGCGGCCAGGATAAGGACGGAAAAGATGTTACCAATGATCTTTCCTTTATGTGCATCTGGGCGTCTCAGCACGTCTTTCTGCCGATGCCTTCCTTATCGATCCGCGTCTGGAACCTTTCCCCGCAGGAGCTTCTGATCGAGGCGGCCAGACTGACGAGGACCGGCATCGGGCTGCCGGCTTATTACAATGACGAGGTGATCATCCCGGCTATGATGAACCGGGGAGTCAGTCTGCAGGATGCAAGGGAATATAATATCATCGGCTGCGTGGAGCCCTCCGTCATGGGAAAGATGATGGGCTGGCATGATGCGGCGTTCTTTAATATGTGCCGGCCGCTTGAATTTGTTTTCTCAAACGGAACGGATAAGGGTGAGCAGGTTTCCATCCGGACAGGAGAGCTGAAGGAGCTTAAGACCTTCGAGGACTTCTGGGAGGCTTATCAGAAGCAGATGGAGTACCAGATCTCGCTTCTCGTGAACGCGGATAACGCTATTGATCAGGCGCATGCCGTCCGCGTGCCGCTGCCGTGGCTTTCATCCATGGTGGATGACTGTATGGACCGGGGGCTGACAACGGAGCAGGGCGGCGCGGTTTATAACTTTACCGGGCCCCAGGGCTTTGGGATCGCCAATGTCGCCGATTCCCTCTATGCGGTCAAAACACTCGTATATGAGCAGCACAAGCTGACCCTGGAGGAATATAAAAGAGCTATGACCCTGAATTTCGGGCAGGGGTTTGACGACGCTACGGTACAGGAAATGACGATGCAGATCGCCGCCGGGATCCAGAAGACGGGACGGAAGCTTTCGGAAGCGGATATCGAGCAGATCATCCGGGATGTGCGGGCAAGCGCTCAGGTTTCGGAGGAAGAGAAGGAATGGCTTTCCCGGGTGCGGGAATGGATCGACGAGGTTCCGAAATACGGGAACGATATTCCGGAGGTAGATGATTTCGCCAGAGAGGTGGCGTACCTGTATACAAGGCCGTTGGAAAAATACCGGAATCCCAGAGGCGGGCAGTTCCAGGCCGGGCTGTATCCGGTTTCCGCCAATGTTCCGCTTGGTGCCCAGACCGGCGCGACACCGGACGGGAGGCTTGCGCATACGCCCATTGCCGACGGTGTGGGGCCCGGACAGGGCAGAGATACCAAGGGACCTACCGCCACCGCGAATTCCGTGGCGCGTCTCGACCATGGCATAGCCAGCAACGGTACGCTTTTCAACCAGAAATTCCACCCTTCCGCGCTTGCGGGGGAGAGCGGCTTAAATGATTTCGTGGCGTTAATCCGTACCTTCTTTGATGAAAAGGGAATGCATATGCAGTTTAACGTGGTGGACAGACAGACACTGCTCGATGCCCAGAAGAACCCGGATCAATACAGGCATCTTGTGGTACGCGTCGCCGGATACTCGGCCCTGTTCACAACCCTTTCGCGGTCCCTGCAGGACGATATCATCAGACGGACCGAGCAGGCAGCGGAAGTATAAAGCTTATGGCTGAGCGCAGTGGAGGTTTGAGACATTGAGCTATCTGGATACAAAGGGAAGGATTTTTGATATACAGCGGTATTCTGTGCATGACGGCGTGGGTATCCGCACCATCGTTTTCTTAAAGGGCTGCGTGCTGCGCTGCCGCTGGTGCTGTAATCCGGAGTCACAGGACTTTGCGATACAGCAGATGAAGGAAGCTTCCGGAAAACTTAAAACGGTGGGGGAGGATACGACCGTACGGGAGGTTATGCAGACCGTTGAGCAGGACAGGATCTTCTACCGGCGCTCCGGCGGCGGACTGACGCTTTCAGGCGGGGAATGCACGGTACAGGCTGAATTTTCGAGGGATCTGCTGCACGCGGCAAAGGATGCCGGTTTTTCCACGGCGATCGAAAGTATGGCCTGCTGTTCCTATGATAAGATCGAAATGCTTCTGCCCTATCTGGATACCTATCTGATGGACATCAAGCATATGAACGGAGAAAAGCATAAGCAGTTCTGCGGCAAAGATAATGCCCTGATGTTAGAAAACGCCTTGAAAACGGCAAAAAGCGGCCTGACGGAGTTAGTGATCCGCACGCCGGTCATCCCGGGCTTTAACGATACTGTCCCGGAGATCCGCGCGATCGCGGGATACGCGGCGAGCCTTCCGGGGGTCAGACAGATGCATATCCTGCCCTATCACAGACTGGGCTATGATAAATATACGGGACTCGGACGGGAGTATCCGATGGGAGATGTGCTGCCGCCGTCCGGAGAAAAGATGCAGGAGCTTAAAAAAGCCGTGGAAGCGGCAGGGATACTTTGCATGATCGGCGGTTAGGAGCAATGTTTTAAAGGAGGATTTTCATGAAAAAGAAAGCAATGGATGAAAAACTGATCGTCAGGCCTATTGTCGGCTGTCTCACGCACTCTCATTTCTGGGAGGGACCGTGCCGGGCCGGCCATAAGGAGGATATGACAAAGGAGGCGGAGAGCGCTGCGGCGGACCGCTATTATGCACAGATGCAGGAGGAGCTGAAGAACGTTATCCCCGAGGCAGAGCTGCTGCCGCTTGTGGATGCGCGGTATGATGAAAAATTCGTTGTACCGGAGGAAGTATACGCGCAGATCGAGGACAAGATGGAGCAGGCGGATATCTTCCTCTGCATGGGCTGGCGGATCCCCAAGCTTGAGCGCTATAAGAAGCCTGTGGTGATCATGCAGAACGGCAACGAGGGGATCGACTTTGCCGCCTATTGCCGGGATATCGGCGTAGAAGCCTATGTGGCCATGGATATGCAGGATCTGAATGAGATACTGCATTATCTCTGGGTCAGAAAGGCGGTTGCCTGCACGAGGGTACTCTGCCTTTCGGCGGCTGCGCAGCCGACCTTCGGGATCCAGAGTCTGATCAGGGATCCGGAAATACTGCGGCAAAAATACGGCCTCGAGGTGGTCAAGCTGCCGTTTTATGAGATCGTGAAATATATGGATCAGATCACGGATGAAGAGGCAAAGCCCATCGCGGACAGGATGCTTGCGGGCTCTGCCGATACCAAGGTCAATACGGAATGGTTTATCAATGACATCAAATATTACCTGGCGGCCAAGAAGATGATGGACGTATATCAGTGCAACGCCTTTACGACGGCCTGCCATGAGCTGTGTACCTCTGAGATCCCGCAGAACAGGAAATTCACGCCCTGCATGTGCCATTCGTTACTGAAGGACGAGGGGATCCCCAGCGGCTGTGAGGAAGATCTGAACGCCTTTATGGCGATGTGCGTGATGCAGTATACGGCGAACCGTCCCTGCTTTATGGGAAACCCGAATCATGAGACGGATGAGCTGCTTCGGATCCATCACGCGGTACCGGCTCTCTTTATGAACGGATATGGGACCAAGCCGTTAACCTACAAGCTCTGGGCCTTTACCGGGCAGGGCTTCGGCGGAAAGCTCCAGATCGATTTTACGGAGAACAGTCAGGATAAGGTGACACTGGGCCGCTTCAATCCCGCAGGCGATACGATGATCGTAAAAACAGGCGAGGTGTTAAAGACCGAATATGACGAGGTGTACTGCAGCCCCTATTACTATATCGGGATGGATGACGCCCGTACCTTCATGCATAACCTGGCCGGCTTCGGGCATCATCAGGTACTGATCTTCGGCGATTATTCCGGAGAGCTTAAAGAGCTTTCCCGGTACATGGGCTTTAAGATCCTGGAAGGGTAAGGCTTTCCTTTATATATTATTGGAGTCAGGAAGGCGCCATGCAGCATCGCTGCATGGCGCCTGAATCATTTCCTGCTTTCTGATCCTTCTTTGCGGCCTGCGCAAGCGGCCTGAATCTTTTATCCGATCTTCGGGAGCTTAGCGATGGATGCGGCAAGCTGCTCGTCTGTCGGGATCTCGTCAGTCATTTCGCCGTTATGGAACTTCTCATATGCCACCAGATCGAAGTAGCCCGTCCCGGTCAGACCGAACACGATGGTCTTTTCTTCGCCGGTTTCCTTGCATTTGATCGCTTCGTCGATAGCGGCGCGGATCGCGTGGGAGCTCTCCGGTGCGGGAAGGATGCCCTCTACCCGCGCGAACTGCTCTGCCGCCTGGAAAACGGACAGCTGGTCTACGCTGCGGGCTTCCATCAGGCCGTCATGATAGAGCTGGGAAAGGATCGTGCTCATACCGTGGAAGCGAAGGCCGCCGGCATGGTTGGGAGACGGGATGAAGCCGCTTCCCAGCGTATACATCTTCGCCAGAGGACAGATCATGCCGGTATCGCAGAAGTCATAGGCAAATACGCCGCGCGTGAAGCTGGGACAGGAAGCGGGTTCCACCGCGATGATCCGGTAATCCGCTTCACCCCGGAGCTTTTCTCCCATAAACGGCGCGATCAGGCCGCCCAGGTTGGAGCCGCCGCCGGCACAGCCGATGATGATATCCGGCTTGATGCCGTATTTATCGAGAGCCGCCTTTGTTTCAAGACCGATCACGGACTGGTGCAGCAATACCTGATTTAAGACGCTGCCAAGGACATAGCGGTAGCCTTCGTTCTTTGTGGCGACTTCGACTGCTTCCGAGATCGCGCAGCCCAGGCTCCCGGTGGTGCCGGGATGCTCGGCAAGGATCTTCTTTCCGACCTCCGTGGTATCGGAGGGAGAGGGGACTACGGACGCGCCGTAGGTACGCATGACCTCGCGGCGGAAGGGCTTCTGCTCATAGGAGACCTTCACCATATATACCTTACAGTCAAGATCAAAATAGGAGCAGGCCATGGATAAGGCGGTTCCCCACTGTCCGGCACCCGTTTCCGTGGTGACGCCCTTTAAGCCCTGCTTTTTCGCGTAGTAGGCCTGGGCGATGGCGGAATTCAGCTTATGGCTGCCGCTGGTATTGTTTCCCTCAAACTTGTAATAGATCTTCGCCGGCGTCTGCAGCTTTTCTTCGAGACAGTAGGCTCTGACTAAGGGTGAAGGACGGTACATCTTATAGAAATCACGGATCTCCGCCGGGATCTCAAAGAAAGCCGTATTATCATCCAGCTCCTGCTTCACGAGCTCTTCGCAGAAGATCGGGGCAAGCTCTTCGGCCTTCAGAGGCTCACCGGTACCGGGATTTAAGAGGGGCGCGGGCTTGTTTTTCATATCCGCCCGCATGCTGTACCATGCCTTCGGCATTTCCTCTTCCGTTAAATAGATCTTGTAGGGAATTTTTGTTTCTGACATTGTTCGTTCTCCTTTCTGCGCGGGTCCCGTTATTCACGGGACCGGATCCTCTCGGGACAAAAAAAACCTGTCCCTCAGTATCGGTTACTGCTGGGACAGGTAGAATAATCTCCTGCGGTGCCACCCGGCTTGGTGCGGTCAACGCACCCACTTAGCGCATACGATCATATGCCGAACTTTTTTTACGGAGATTCCGCTCCGTCTCACATACTCCGGATTTTTCATCCGTTTCCGATCGCCCTCAGAAGTCCATTCATTCAAAGCACTTTTACCGCAATTCCACCGCCTGCGGCTCTCTGTCAAAAGGAGGTTTTGAACTACTCACTCTTCCTCAACGGTTTAGCAAAGATTAACATGTATAATTGAAATTGTCAAGCTGTAAAAAATCTGTTATTCTGTAAATTGGCAGGTTTGTTGTCGATTTTTTAAAAACTGTCGCCATAACCGGAGTTCTATCGTAAAAATATAAAAAGGGGCAAATACAGGAGATATCATTATGAAGCTTACAGGAGATCTTAAGAAACAGGTTGAAAGCGAAAGCACCAGGGAAGGCATACGGGAGATCATCAAAAAAGCCGGGATGCTGCTGACCGACGAGGAACTTGATCAGGTGGCGGGGGGAAAGCGCGTGAAGTGCGGCAACGATGGCCTGAGAGACACCGGATCAAACGGAAACGGGTGAGTCATGATTCCTGACAATAATACCTCTGAAAAGGAGAGAACTATGAAAAGGAAAAAGCGAATGATGTTCAGAAACACAGTGCTGCCTGCTTTATTGTCGGTAAGCGTATTAGCGGGAAGCTTTGCCTTCCCGGCGGAGATCTTTGCCGCCGATGAGACGGAGGAGATAGCCATCGTTCTTGACGGAGCGGATGTTGACGAAGCGGGTGAGCTGCAGCAGACGGAGAGCCTGCCGGAGGTCACAGAGCCGGAGAGCCTCCCCTATGGTCTGAAAGGGATGCCGGACGGCTTTACGTTAAGCGAAGACGCGCTTTCCATGAAGGAAGACAGCAGGGCCCATGATGAGGCCGGGGCGCTTTCGGATCTGAAAGCCGGAGAGGATTACGAGAAAAACACGGTCTTTTTCCCCGCGGAGAATGAGGAATACGCAAAAGCCGTGGCAGAAGCGTATAACGCAACGCTCCTGTCCTTTTCCTACGGCATTGCGGAGATCCTGCTCGATCCGGAAGTGATCACCGTCTCCCAGGCAGTGGCGCTTGGTTCGGATCCGGGCAATAACCTTCCGGCGGTGAGCCCGAACTATATCACCAAAGCAGTTGAACCGGTTCCCGCCGACGACAGCGTGCAGGAAGGCGCGGTAGATGCCTCCTTTGCAGCGGTGGTGCCAAAGAGCGATCATACCTACTGGAGTCAGGTATTTGACGACCCGGCGCTTGACCCCTATTATACGAAGGAGGGGTCAAACAGTTACCAGTGGATGCATGACATGATCGGTACCTACGAAGCCTGGGGAACGACCACGGGAAGTTCAGAGATCACGGTGGCCGTTATCGACACCGGTGTTTATAAAGATCATGAGGAATTGAAGGGACGGGTTGACAGGATCGATGTGATGGAGAATCCGATAGACAATAGTGGACATGGAACCCATGTAGCCGGGATCATCGCGGCGGCGGGCGGAAACGGAGCCGGCGGCATTGGGATCGCACCGGGCGTAAGGATCCTTTCGCTGCCGGTCTTTAAGGGACCTTATTGTGAGTCTTCCGATGAGGTAAGGGCGATCAATGCTGCCGTTACAGCCGGTGCTGATATCATCAATATGAGTCTTGGAGGCTATTCCTATGAGTCGGTTTATCATGATGTTGTAAAAAAGGCCAGGAAAGCCGGCGTTACGATCGTTGCGGCCATGGGAAATGAGAACAGCAATGACCCGAACTATCCCAGCGCCTATCCGGAAGTGATCGCGGTATCCGCTGTCAATCAGAACGGTACCCGCAGCTGGTTTTCCACCTACGGATCCTGGGCGGATATCGCTGCGCCGGGCTGTCATATTTTCTCCTCCTGGAACGGTCATAACGATAGTACACAAGATGTGGATACAGGCTCAAGCAGCCGGTACGAAGTGATGGACGGTACTTCCATGGCGACGCCCGTTGTAGCGGGGGCCTGCGCCTTATATATGAGCGCGGCAGGGCACCATGTGGATCCGGATACCATGGAAAAGGTCTTAAAGGAGAAGGCGACGAAGATCTCGGATCCCTCCCTGGGCGCGGGGATCGTCAACGTAGCCGCCATGATCCCCTGCAATACGGACGCGCCGGTCATTACAGCCGACAGCGGAGAGCTGGAAAAGCTCACCAGGGCCTCACAGATACAGCTTTCCGCCAAAGCCTACGCGGACCACAGCTTCGGGTACGTTTATACGACGGACGGAAAGGATCCGGCTTTAAAGGATGGCGCGGTAACAAGAGGTTACTTCAGTGAGGACGGGGTTATCCCTGTTTCCATGCTGCTTGACAATAAGACGGTGGCGGCCGGGGAGACGATCTGCTTTAAGGCGGCAGCAGTCACCGCGAAGGGGAAGCTTGGGAAAATACGAAAGACAGAGCTTCTTATCACAGGAGATTCCAAGGCGATAGCGATCAAAGGCCCCGGTTTTATCGCGCGGGGAAAATCTGCTTCCTATAAGGCGCTTTATGAGACAGCGGCGTTAAAGAAAGCCGGAACGACCTGGTCGTTAACGGAGAGCGTGCCGGGGGTAAGTGTCAACCGGAAAAACGGGAAGGTGACGGTAAGCAGGAATACGGAAGCTTCGTCCTTCACGCTGATGGCGGTATCAAAATCCGATCCGTCCGTTTTTACCTCCATTGTGGTCGAGGTAGTGGCGCCTGCTTCCGCCGTTACCGTCACGGCACTTGATCCTGATCAAACGATCAACCAGCCGACGGAAAAGAACGGGAGCTTAACCGGGATCAGATTATATAATGTGGATCCTTCGAATACGCCTTTTAACGAGAATACGATAAGGTTACAGGGAAAGACAGACGGTAATACAAGCTGTCCCGTCTTTTCAAGCTCCAACGAAGGGATCGCTTCCGTTTCGGAGATCTCTGCGGCTGACGGAATAACAGTGGCAGAGATCACGGGACATAAAGCCGGCAAAGCAAAGATCACCTGCAAGGCCGGTGACGGCTCAGGGAAAAAGGCCGTGGTGACCGTACAGGTGATCGTGCCGGCCTCCAGCGTCACGATCGTTAATTTAAAAAACCAGGAGACGATCGCCTGGGGAAAGAATACCCAGCTGAAGGCGGCGCTCGGCCAGGCCTACGGCAAGCCTTCTGTGAAAAAGGTGACCTGGGAGGTTGCGTCGCTGACCGGTTATGATCTAAAGAAAAGCGACGGAAAGATCGTCGCCCCCGTTGAAAAGACGGAGGTTCCCATTTCAAAGAGCGCTGTTTTGGATTATGTGACGCTTGATCAGAACGGAAAACTCACAGCGAAAAAGGCGCTTCGCGATCTCGGCCATGATTATTATGATGTGACGGTTTCCGCGACGACGAAGGACGGGACGGCGCTGACCGGTGCGTATACGATCCATGTTGAGGCTCCGGCGACCCGGATGCAGACGGGATATATTGGCGAAGATCGTAAGTTCAATAAAACAAACGGCAGGGTTTCGCTCAGTTTAAAAGAAGATAATTCTGGCGTCCTGGTAGCCGTAGAAACCGATAATGCCTTCTGCACCACGATGGGAACTGATCGGGCTCCGTTTCTGATCGTTAAAAGCAGTAACCCGAAGGTGGCTTCCGGTTTCATTTATAGCGTTCTGCATAGCAAGTCAGCCGGCATGCTTTATTATCAGATCGCTATCATTCCCAATAAAAAAGGAACAACCGTTATTACAGCCCGGGCAAACGACGGCAGCGGCAAGAAAACGACCTTCCGGGTTACCGTAAAATGAGTCAAGCGGTGAGTCTTACGCCCCTGCACTGTTATAGTGCCTAAGCCCCGTACGCCAGAACAGATAAGCTGCGACACCTGCAACCAGTGCCACAAGAGGAGACAGATAAGCGAATTCCGGGTGGGCCAGGTTTTTTCCGAGAAGCTTCCCCACAGGGTAATAGCCTGTGAAGGCATAAGGGATGACAAAGGTAAGCAGGAATCCGATTCCCTTGCCGTAAATGATGATCGGATAATCCGTATAATTTTTTAATCCATAATTGTTATTGGTAAGAAGCGAGACTATTTCCTCGCTTTTTACCGTCCAGAAACTGATGGTTCCCGTAAATACAGTGATCGCAGAAAATATCACAAACGCGGAAAACATATTTACCGCGTAAAACACAAACGTCCCTGTCTCCCATTCAACAGAAAGCTTCGACATGCTGTAGATCCAGAAAAAAACGGATAAGACAAGGCGCGGGATAAAGGTATACTGGAACTGCTGCAGAACCATATACAGCATGGGACCGATGGGCCTGGTGAGATACAGGTCAAACTTACCGCTGCGGATGAGTTGCCCCATATCCTTCATAGGACTCCAGAAAAAGAAACAGCTCAGGCTGTAGGTCAGCCAGCTGGTGGTAAACATGAAGAGAACTTCATTCTGTTTCCATCCCGCAATGTTATCGAAATTATGGAATATGACCATAAATCCGGCGAAGTATACCCCGATCTGGATCGTATTGGCGATGAGTTCGAAAACAAGAGAAAAATGATAAGCCAGCTTCCCTTTCATATATATGATCACAAAGTGTCTGTACATTTTCAGCAGATACATCAGTCAACCTCCCTGAACGACAAGTTTGTTCTTTCCCACTATCCAGGCAATCTCCGATAATGCAAACAAAGCAGCCGCCCACGCAAGCGATCAGAGGTTAATAGGGACGCTTCCTGAGTCGATCGGAATCGTCCCCTATTGACGCGAAATAGGATAAATGAGCAGATCCGTTCCGGATGAAAGACTGAAAAAGACTGAAAAATGAAAAAAACATTGCCATATACAGAAAAACTTCGTATAAAATAAGTGTAGGCAGCAAAATACAATACAGATGTCAATATCACTTGATGGAGGGAAAATAATATGAAGCTTACAGGCAATCTTAAGAAACAGGTAGAAAAGGCAGAATCAAGAGATGAAAAGAAGAGCCTTATTGAAAAGGCAGGAATGCTGCTGACTGAAGATGAACTGGAGATGGTTTCGGGCGGTAAAAAGCGTTCCCCGAAATTTTACGGCACCATGGAATACGATAATGACAATAATGGTAGTGGCGGTGATGACTGAGCCTAAGCTCCTCCCTCGGCGTTCAAGCCCCATCCTGGGTCTCACTGTTTCAGCAAAAGTATTTTATCTCTCAGAAATGCTCAATCCATTTATCTTTAATATATTCACTGTTTCCTTCAATGATTCTGATGATCTTATGTAAGACCCTGTCGGGTATTTGAGTATTATTATTGCTCACAATGGCTTTTCCGGTACTTGTAATCCAAAGCTTTGTTCCGTCAGCGGTTGCACGTCCTTCTGCAATATGAACATGGATGGATTCAAGAGACATATTCTCATTTGACCAAAAGTATATTATGTATGGGCCTATTCTAAGAAGTTGCGGCATATAATACCCCCCCGTCCTGTGAAAAATCTATTATTGCATGCGCATTATTGCGAATAAGCTGTTTGAAAAACTGCATTTCTTCGTCACTGTAGCCTGAGATATTTTCCCATTTATACTCCGGAAGCCAGCATACAGCATTATGAAAGCCATCCTTTTCGTCCGGTGTTTCAATATAAACCTTAACCCTTCCATCAGGCATCATCTCTGAATGCGTTATTTCGGTATCATCGTTTAATGTAATGTATGGATACATCATATCTGATCCCTCCGAGATACTATTATGAATTTATGTTCATCTACATCATGCAACCATATTATACCAAAAGTAGTCATTAATATCATCACACAAAATCAATATAGATAAAACACCGAATAGACAAGAAAAACACTTCCCAAATATAAATGGGAGTCAATGATCTCGAACCGTCCTTTTTGACTCCCTCGGCGTTCAAGCCCCATCCTCCACAAAAAAAATCCAACCTTACGGTTGGATTTTTCTGCGGAGGATGGGACTTGAACTGAGGGAATCCCTCTGAAACACGCTTGCAGAAAGGGATTAGCGGCATCGACGATCTTTGGTAACACCTCAGGTAACACCTTGGGTAAGGGTAGCTTCTCGTTCAGTATGGGTAGCTTTTTATGGTTCTGTTATCACAGGTAGGAGAGAAGATAAATGAGCAATTTCGTTCCGGATTAGGGACTCAAAAATGAAGAAAATACATTCAGTCTGATACAAAAGAAGGCAATATATTGCTATTATAATATCAATATATTGCCTTTATACGCATATATTGCTATAATAATGTCAAATACAATCAAAGAGGTCATATATGTACAACTTACTTTTAGAAACCACAGATGATATCAATAAAGCGTTAGCCAAACGACTTCAGAACATACGTAAAAGAAGAAAAATAACACAAAAGCAACTTGCAGAAAGAAGCAACGTCAGCTATGCAACCTTGCGAAAATTTGAAAAAACCGGCGAAATCTCCTTGCGTTCTTTAACCAAAATAGCCGCGGAACTAGGACTTATAAACGAAATAAATGAATTATTCACGCGACCTGTTTACTTAAGTATTGAGGAGGTAATACGAGATGGGAAAGTCACTTAATGTATTTTTTCATGATAAGCATGTCGGAACTCTTGCAGAAATGCCAGATAAAAGGATAGCTTTCCAATACAGTAAAGATTGGCTCTCAAATGGTTTCTCAATAAGCCCGTTATCCCTGCCGCTTCGGGATGAAGTATTCGTACCACCTCAAAAATCTCTTGATATTTTCCACGGACTATACGGCGTCTTCTCCGACAGCCTGCCGGATTCTTGGGGAGAACTGCTGCTTAACAGATATCTGGCATCCAAGGGAATTGACGTGAGCACTCTATCTATCCTTGACAGACTGGCATATGTCGGTGCTTCCGGTATGGGAGCATTAGAATACCGCCCGGCAGAGAAATCCGATTTTGATCCAAACAAAAATAATCTTGACTTTGATGCATTATCAATGGAATGCAGTGCCATACTCTCGTCAAAAGACTCTGATCAGCTCCATCTTTTATATGAACTTGCAGGACCCAGTGGCGGAGCCAGACCTAAACTCTTATTAAATGAAAACGGAACCGATTATATTGTCAAATTCCCTGCAAATACCGACCCAAGCATCAGCGGAAAAAGAGAATATGACTATTCGATATGTGCCAAAAAATGTGGCATCAACATGACCAAAACAAGTCTTATACCATCTAAAATCTGTAAAGGTTATTTCAAAACGGAGCGCTTTGACAGACAGAAAGGCAGTAAAATCCATTCCCTTACAATGGCAGGGCTTCTGGAAACCGATTTTAGGCACCCAACATGCGATTATAGTACATATATGAAAGCTATTGATATCATAACAAAGGGGAATAAAGAAGACAAAGAACAGATGTTTAAAATCATGTGTTTTAACGTGATGACACATAACCTCGACGATCATACTAAAAACTTTTCTTTCATATATACCGAAAAAAAAGGATGGAGACTTGCCCCGGGATATGACCTGACATACAGCACTACATATTATGGAGAACAAACCACATCTGTCAACGGCAAAGGAAAAAACATTACCGACAGTGATATGATATCAGTCGGAACTAATACAGGTCTACCTAAGACATTCTGCGAAAAGACCATTCAAGATATAAAAAAAGAAACCGCTTCTCTCAAAGGGTATCTCAGTCTTCAAAATGACGCAAAAAAGAGACACGTATCCTGGCAGGAAAGAGTCAAAGAAATTGAAGAAAATGGTATCAAGGAAAACTATAACGACTTCAAAACCAAAGATGAAGTATCAGCAAAATATACTGCAACACAGAATGCCACGCTCAATAAAAAAATTTCAAAATCTGATCCGAATTTGTCCGGAACATAATAATCGCTCCCCCCAAAAACACAATTATGCCCCTGTTACCGTCGCTATGCTCTGGTGAAAGAGGGCCATTATGATTTCGCAACCGTACGCTTCCGTCAAAAATCTCAAACAGCTTCTTATTGTGATAGACCGGAAAAAAATCCGGAAGAACCCTTGATTTTACTGGCTTTTTACTATTACACTTGCTGTTCCGCTATGGAATAGATGAAATCCCGGAAACGCCCGCTATGAGAGAGTGTGGCAGTGGCTTTTACCCGCTGCCACACTCTCTCATACACTATGTATCTGGAATAGATTCCGGAATACAAAGTGTAGCGGGCTATGGGATAGATTCTATGATTCTTTTGGAACCTTAAGTGGAATAAGTAATGTGATAGAAAATAACCTGATCTGGAGTAAGGAATGGAGTAGTATGTGGAGTAGCAAATGTGATAGGGAAATCATAATATGTGGAGTAGTAATCGTGATAGAGAATGCGATAGATAAATGAGCAGATCCGTTCCGGATTGGGGACTCAAAAATGAAGAAAAAGCGATATAACCAAGAGGGATATAAGCCAAAATGCGGGCTTATATCCCTCTTTTCTTATTATCGTTTCGCAACTGTCCGCTCTGTCAAGCGCTGCCCGACGAGCTTGCTCGTCAGCGTACTGTCGCTTGACTTCGCTGCTTTGATCTCGGATCTTTCGATGCTAGATCGGATTACCACTCGTCGCTACGCTCCTCGCAGATTGGAGATATCAGATTACACGCTTCGCGGGAGATTAATTGATATCGGATTGCAAAAGCGTTGATTGGATTATATGCAGCCAGCCGGGGCAATCAGAAACGCGCCGTACGCAACGCCATTGTCCGCGCTCCCGCTCGAGCTCACTATGCAGAAATGGCTGCTGTAGTCGTAGCTAGGAGATCGCTCCCACCAGTAGTTCGCAGAACCAGAAGAACCTTGCTTCTTGATTCTATTGGACGAAGTAGCGTAATATTGCCACTGGGAAAGACTGTTAGCTTCTGTTTGGTTACTATAAGTTCTCGAATTAAAGATCTCCTTCTCAGCAGGCAGGAAAAAGTAATCATTTGATTCCTGCATGGAAGAACCATTGTAAGCAGCAATGGTCTTAACCTTGACCTGCTTAAAGGCTCCTCGCAAGCTTGAAGGAACCGCATTATAGTAGATATTATTACACCACGTTCTCCTTGCTGAACCGTTCCAGGATCCGGAGTTAGTATTCAAAGAATTCATGTTACCATATTCTCCGGAAGTACCATTAGCTAAACCGTTTTTCTGCTGAACGATAAAGGAAGGATAGCTTCTTCCTGTCTTAGCAGTTACGTACTGATAGTTCCAGCATGGGTTAGAAGAATCAGCTACTCCGGTATCCTTAGCTACGAGAACGAGCTCAACGGTCTGAGCAACGTGGCTCTCGCCTACGCCGGTGGCTGCCATGGCTGCAAGGGATACACTTCTCGTTTCTCCGATATCCCAATAGTCAGTCAGCTTCTTTCCATTTGGCAGAGTACCATTATCTGCAGCCTGTATCATCTTTACGATCTCAGCATCCGTTCCCTGCGTGTACCCATAGGCGCTAATCGCGCCTCGGTTCTAAGCATGGTAAAAATAAACCCTTGCAATGGAAAGAAAGGATTAGAAATGAGTGATGAAAACAACAAAGACTGGTACGATCCTAACGGTTGGGAAGACTGTAGCAAATCCGAAATTAGAGAAGTGATTAAGTGGTGCGACGAAAAAGGTCATAGCGAACACGAGATCCTGGAGCTTATAAGACGGATCGTAAACGCTAAGCCCCGCGAAGAAGAAAGTAAACCTTCGTAAATCTAACTGCAATGCAAAACCCCGGATAGCTTAAAACACTACCTGGGGTTATTTTTTCTGTTCCGGATATATTGTGGTTAGCAAAATATAGCTTCCGGATATATTGTGGTTTACTTGCCTTTACCCTGTGATCACATGGTAGGAGAGAAGCCTGCATAGCCTAACACCAGCCGCCACCTTTTTCTTACTATGACCTACCGCAAAAACCGATCCCCCCGCCTGTATCTCAAGCCAACAAATTAGAAAAGCCCACTTGGTCTTATCGACCAGGTGGGCTTAAATCTTTTTAGAGAATCAGTTTACACCGCCAGCTCACGTCTTATATCCAGATACGCCTGCATCTCATAAAAGCCTTTATTACTGACCGTGAAAACACTGGCTCCATTTGCTACGGATTCCTCAAGCATCCCATCCTGTAAAAGCTCGTTCACGGTCAAACGGCAGCTTCCTCTTGAAGTGATACGGAAGGAAGCAAGCTCTTCCGGGTAAATACCCCGATTTCTTTCTTTCTGAAGATTGTAAATCTTCGATAAAACAACTGCATTTTCCCTTTTCATAATAGTTTCTCTCCTCTTGTTTAGTGAATCATTCGTGTATTATGTGCCTTTAGGAGAGAATTGTCAAGGTCTGCTTATCGGTGTTAGAGCCCAGACGAAAAGAGAAAGAACTAAAAGCCACCACCGATTTCTTGCTGTGACCTACCGCAAAAACCAGATCCCGCCAGCTCAAAGATAAA
>JAILQQ010000095.1 GCA_024698885.1 Lachnospiraceae bacterium
TGCATGTTGTATTCCATCGTCCCTCATCATCGCCATAAATCGAGTTGGGGTACTTGCTATTACTTCAATATGATACTTGTGAATCAAATCCGCGATTCTTGCAGCAGAAAGGCACTCCCGGTCATCAGCCATGACCACCGTCAATCCATTCAGCAGTGAGATAAACCATTCATGCGCCGCCCCATCAAAGGTAAGAGTAATAAATGCCAGCACAACCGGATCAGAATCGCAGAATGAACAATGCTTTTTATGGTTGAAACCTGCATCATACGCAAAATTTACGACACCCCGATGACAGATCTTAGCTCCTTTGGGCTTTCCGGTAGATCCTGATGTGAAGATCACATAACACAGATCATCCGAAGAAACCTGGTTCTCCGGATTATTCACGATAATCTCATTGTCAACATCACGCATGATAATCAGAGGAATGTTAAATTCTCCATAATACATATCATCCACTATCGCCGCACTGGCTGATGACTGGGATATCATATATTTTGTACGCTCTTTAGGGCTTTCCGGGTCAATCGGCATATACGCAGCGCCCGTTTTCAGTATTCCGAGCATAGCGGCTATGTACCTCCAGTCGCGATGCGATATTATAGCAACGATATCTCCTGTGCAAACTCCCTTCTCTTTCAGCAATTTCGCGAAATGATTTGCCGCATTGTTAAGTTGGCAATAGGTGATGTTTTCATTCCGAAATATGATTGCCGTTTTATCCGGATGCTTTTTTACTTCTTCTTCAAAAATCTGATGAATGCACAACTCACTGGGATAATCTTCATCAGTTTGATTGCATTCAAAAATAACTCTCTCATATTCCGATTGAGGGAGTATACTAATCTTTGATACCGTCGAATCCGGTTCCTTGATCATCTGCTCTATGATATACACCAGTCTGTCTATCAAAAGGGAGATTTCCTCATCCTCACAGAATAAATCTGTCCGATAGTCCAGTGTCAGAGTAAAGCAATCCGACTTATCTCTGTCATCAATATGGAGTTCGAACGCCGTATTGCTGTATCCGTTACTGTACCAATCTGTCCGGGATCCGCTAATACCAATATCCGCGTTTTGATAGCTCACCACAGTATCATAGGGTAATTCTGTCAGATGATAATTATCCCGTAAAAACTTCATGATATAACTATGGGGATACCTCTGATGGCGCAGCAGCTCATATTGTTTTTCTGACGCAAGATTGCACAATTCCTTAACTGAAAAAGCATCATCAAAAGATATGGTAAACGGAAGGGTAGAAACAAACATCCCGACGGTTTCTTTGTCTCTGAAACCGGAACGGTTTAATACCGGAATCCCAATCGTAACAGACGTTCCGTCCGGATTGATCCTTTTAAGATAGATCAAAACTGCCGTTTGAAATAGAATCGCAGGAGATATGTCGTATTCTTCGCAAAACCGTAAAATCTGCCCTCTCTGATCCCTTTCAATCACAGAAATATACCTTGAGGATTCTGGTGCTCTGGAAACCGGAAAAGCGGGTTTAATACTGGATGAAGCCGGAGCCTGATCATATATTCCCCTCCAGTAACTCTCATCCCTCCGATATCTTTCAGAATCAAAATACTGATCCTCATTCTGAATTAAAGCTCTGTAATCGAAGACCTGATCCGAAACAATATCATGATTTTCAATCTGATCGCAGCACGCAAGAATATGCTTTCCAAGTTCAGAAAATGACCATGCATCCGCTATCAGATGATGCAAACAGGCAATAAACCCCGTAACTCCGTTGATTTCATAAAGAGCGAACCGGGCAAGGCCGGAATCTATAAGCTGAAAAGGTTGCCCGGCCAGTTCTTCTGCGTATTTCTGTAAAGCATCCTCATCTGAAAAAGCTTCAAACGGGAAAAACTGTCTTTCATATTCAGCAACATATTGCTGAATTTCTCCATCCCGCCGTACAAAGTGAAGCCGAAGACCTGTCTGTGTTTTAAACTCCTGATTGATCGCATCGGAAAGAACATCCCGATCAATATGACGTGAAAAAGTCATAGAGCCGCATAGGTTAGCAATAGCTGTATCTTTATAGTATTCCTGCAGAGCCCAGATGTTATTCTGCGGTATCGTGAGATGATTCATATTCTTACAAACCTCTTTGAAATATTCTGTGTTCCTGACTACTTTTCTTTTAATGCCAAGGATGCTGATATGGTGCAGGCTCAGATCTGACATACAATCGGTATGCATCTACGATCCCATACGTTCCATCCGGCATAACAACCCTGCACCAATGATATGACTATCGGATTTCATTCACAAGTATTCATTTTTTCAATATGCTAAAGATACTATCTGCCAATGGTACGATAGGTACACTTTGCAGACCATGGGAAGTGAATGAGATAATAATAAAAATTCAATTCTGTTCAGCGTTGCAATTAGCGGTTCAGCGTTGCAATTAGCGGTTTGCATTGACAAATCAACGCAAACAAATTAAAATAACAATGTTTATATTTATACGATGAAGGTTCTTTATGGGTGGTCTGCAAAGTGTACTTTTCCGACCAAAGACTATACTTCTTTTGGGGTTACCCAGCGCAAAAAGGTAGAATGTGAGACCTGCAGGATTCTGGCGGCGCCCCTCGCTGACAACTCACCCTTATACCAGAGTTCCTTTACTTGCTCAAAGTTTTCCGGCTTTACCATCGGTTTGCGTCCAAATCGAACGCCTCGTTTCTTCGCCGCCTCGATTCCTTCCGCCTGTCTCTGTCTTATAAATTCCCGTTCTGTTTGAGCGACATAGCTTAGCAACTGAAGAACGATATCAGCGATCAGTGTGCCGGTCAAATCCCTGTCGCTTCCAGTGCTAAGGAGCGGCATATCAATGACCTCAATATCTATACCCCTCTCTTTTGTGATGATCCGCCATTGCTCCAAAACATCACCGTAGTTTCGACCAAGTCGGTCAATACTTTTGATAACCAAAACATCCTTTGCTTTCAACAGAGATAAGAGTTCTTTATATTGTTTCCTGTCAAAATCCTTTCCTGACTGTCTGTCAATGAAAATGCATTTCGCATCTACCCCTGCTTCCAGTATTGCATCAATTTGCCTGTCCGGGTTCTGGTCCCTGGATGAAACTCTGATATAGCCGTACCTCATAAAGATGCCTCCTTTATATGTTTCTGGAAACAGTATAAAGCAGACACAATTTCGTCCCTTCCTTTCCAAAGGATAATAATATGTACTTAAATCAAGTTCGTTTTGACCATTATAGCATCTGTTGTACTTAAAATAAACTCAAAATAAGTTTATTCTATGGAGAGTCAGAGTGGATAAGGAAAAACATCTGGGGTTAAGAATTGACTCAGAAACGCATAGGAAGCTAAAAGATATGGCGGATTATGATGGCCGGTCCATCAACGGAGAAGTCCTGTATCTGATCCGCCAAGCCATTAAAGAATATGAAAAGCAATTAAAACAGACCTGAACAATCGTAAGCGAGCACTATGATATCGGGCACTGCTAAACAATTCAACTTTGAAACTGGCCGGTTTCCCGGGCAGTTTCTTTTCTTTGTCCAAAATACAGCAATAAACCGTTTCATTTTAAGTTGTTATGATGTACAATTGACTTATCGCAAACGAATTAAATAAATTCGTTTTGCGATAAAGCCTCCGGCGGGAGTTGTGTGCCAGTGGCACACGTTTAACGCCACAATTGTTACCGCTATCATTCATCAGCCTTTGTGAAAGAGAGTACAGCCATGCTCAGTATTTTTTTTGGAGATTATAAGGGTGCAAACTATGTAAACAACCCTGACTTATTTTTTGACAATACTTATGAGGACGAATGGCTGGATGACAAGCAGAGTAAAGAAATGGTGAAGGATATCGACCGTTCGGAGCTTGTGGGTCCCAATCTGGTGATCAGTCCGGTACTGGGCTCCATTTCGATCAATCGATTATCCGGTGGCGTTAAAACGCTGATTCAGATCGCACATGATCCGGATCATGTGTATAACGCATCGGCATGCGGTGATAACTGCGCACCATGGCTTTTGAAAATCGGAAATGAAAAGGACATACTGGTTCGTCTTGGTCATATTATGCATTTCAGCAATGAACCGTTCCGGATTCGGATAGCCAATACGGATGAATATGTTGAGTCCCAGTACGAACTGGCAAGAGCGGTGATTCTGGGCGGGTTGCTGGATGAATGAGCATTCCCCGCCGTAGGATAATCCCTGGACGAGTATTCGGGAGTTGAATGCAGATCAATGATTGGTAAATACAGCGTAGTCTTATACAATAACAAAGTTCACTACCAATTGGTGATAGAAAGAAACATTACTGTTCTTAGAGGGGACAGCGCATCTGGAAAATCAGAGATGATCCGAATGTTGGGATTATATAACAGCAATCCGTCTTCATCCGGTATAACATTGATCTGTGAAAAAGCCTGCACCGTACTGAATGAGGAAAACTGGATTTTGTATACCAACTCCTACTCAGACCGGATTTTCTTTGTGGACGAGGGAAATAGTTTTCTCAGGAGAAAAGAATTTGCGGACACAGTAAAAGGCTCTGACAACTATTTCGTTATTGTCAGCAGAGAAAGCCTTCCCCAGCTTCCGTACGGCATAGACGAGATATACGGCCTGAAAGAAGAGAACAACACCGGAAAATACCGTCTCCCCAAGCGGATCTACAATGAAATGTTCAAAATATACGGAGATCTGCCATCGAGTGATATCTGCCCGGAATTAGTCATAACGGAAGATTCCAATTCTGGAAACGAATTCTTCCGTATGCTGTTTCCTGACAGATGTACCAGTTCAAACGGAAAAAGCAACATAAACAAAATCATCGCGCACAATCCGGATCATACCATACTGGCCGTCGTCGACGGAGCAGCTTTCGGAGCTGAGATACAGGGCTGCATGGAGCTTGTAGTCAGTTCCCATAACCAGGTATCCATCTTCGCACCGGAATCATTTGAATATCTGATCCTGCGATCCGGAGTATTAGAAGTTCCCAAGTCCATTACTGAGGAAACCTGGAATTATTCAGATAGCGTCAGGTTTTTCAGTTGGGAAGAATTCTTTACAGCTTATCTTTCGGAAAAAACAAAAAATCAGATAAGCCAGTATTCAAAGGGAAAACTCAACGATTATTACAAGACGGCAGGAAATATGGAGAAGCTCAGCAAAGTCCTGCCGGAGTGCATCAGAACTGCCAGTTCGCAGCTCCTTTCGCGTTTACCATACATAGAAGACTGATCTGCCCTGTTGAAGCTGTCAGTTCACCCATGCAAAAACCGTTGTGATATCGTCGCCGCAGCCCTCGGCGCTGGTTTCCGAAAGCCATCCCTTCAGATGCTCCTTCACGGTCTTGACGCCATGCTTTAAGATCATTTCATAATATTCCCTGCAGGTATTGTAATAGGCGCTCTTATTTGCGAAGCTGTTGGAAAAGCCGTCTGTGGAGAGCATGTACATATAGGGGAGCTCCTCGTCAAGGCTTTTGTTCATCACGCCGCATACCGCATGCTTCCAGGCATTCTCCGAGGACAGGGAATGGGTCTCCACGCCAAGGAGCTTATCGGCGTTTACCATATTCGTCACGGTGCGTCTGTCCACGTATACGATATCCCCGTCGCCGATCTGCAGCGTAAAGACAAAGGAGTCTACGATCATCATCCCAAGGAGCGTAGTGCCGTACTTGGTATAGATTTCCTGCTCTGAAAGGCCGACATCCCTCCCGGCCCGCTCCTGCGCGCTTAAGACCTCCTCCTTCCAGCTTAAGTCGATCGTGCGCGCCAGCTTCGTATCGCCCTCTCTGTTTAAGAAGGTCTCGAGCGCGTTCAGATCATCATAGCTGTTATAATATTCGGTCATGATATTGCAGAAGACCTTTGTCGCAAGCCTCGCTCCCTCCGCACTGTACGGGCACTTCTCGGAGCCATGGCCGTCCGCCACCGAAAGGATATGCAGGCCCTTGATATAGTCGATCTTGCGCCAGTAATCCTGCCATTCAATACCGGCGCGGTTATGGGAGGCGCCCTGCGCCCAATCGCCGAAAATGGTTATGCTCATACCAGTCTTCTCACCAGACGTCACTCGTATCAATGTCACCCGGATCCGGAATGTTATCCATGTCTAACATTAAGAGTCCGTTGTTATCGCCCTCAAGGCTCGCATCCCCGAGATCCGGGCGGCTGGCCGGTGCCGAAACCACCGAAGCCACCGTTGACGCCCATTTGATCATCTTCGTCAGGGTCGTCGCGTTATTGGCCTGCAGCACCAGATCCTTGCTGCCCGTAAATTCCATCAGAACATCATTGTCCGCGTCCTGTCCGATGGAGATCGCGATCCGGACGGCCTTTTTCCCCCAGGGCAGCGACAGAAGTTTCTTTAACGCCGGCTTGTAATGATCCGTGGGCCGGCCGTCGGAAAGGAGCACGATCACCGGTGGGAGCGCCCGGTCCGACATCGGCGGGATCGTCAGCTCCTCCGCCAGCAGATCAAAGGCCTTCCCCATATCGGTCACGCCGATCGCGATCAGATCCTCCCATACAAAATCTTCTACCTTTACCGGATCCGGATTTACCCAGGATGCCCCCGAGGAGAATTTTAAGGTCCGTACAAGGAGCTGTGCGTTGGGATTTCCCTCTGCCGCCTCCTGCATCTCCGGCACCGTTTCCTGGATCGCGTTGTTTACAGTCCCCATCTTCTCACCGAACATGGAACCCGAGCAATCCACAACCCAGAAAAAATGTAACGGCCGGCTGGCAAGCTCCGCGCCCGGTCTCTTAAGTTCCTGCCTGATCTCTTCATTCACATCCATTTCAGAATCTCCCTTCTATGAATTTTACTCTATTCAAAATGCCCGGACATTTCCCCGAAATCAATGGAAACATCCTTTGCGATCGCGGCGGTCTGTCCCTGTTTTACCGGCACCTGTGTCCCGTCAGACTTTTCATACCGCCAGCTGCTTTCCGACAGATTCTTAAGCCCCCACTTGGCGGGATTGTTCGGATTGACCGCGACCTCCCCGACGACGGTGTTCATATCATAATTGCCCAGGATATGGTGCGTGTAAAGCTTCGTCTTTGACGTGAGGATGATATTGTTCTTGCCGATCACGAGCTTTGAGGGCACCTTGATCTCCTTGTGGCAGTTCCAGCAGGTATGTGCGATATCGTTCTCCTCTTTATATTTGTCAAAAAAGATCTCCGCGCCGCAGTCACCGCAGATCATGATCCCGGACATCAGGTTCGAAAAAGCGGAAAGCCACATGTTTTCCGTAACCCGCCTGGCGGGCTCTGTCAGGCCTTCGGTAAAGGAGCGGATAAAGAGCTCCTTCAGGGCCTTTGGATAAAGCTCCCAGTAGATGATCGCGTTATCCTGATAGCCGGCAAGCGGACGATTGCTCAGATCCTTCGGATCCCAGATAAAAACAGGATTCGTGCCGTAAAGCCGGTTCATGGCATGGATATCCATGCAGCGGATCTTCGCTTCCTGCTTTCCCTCAAGCGGATGGTTCAGCATGAACATATAAAATAACAGCACCGCGAGGGAATACAGGTCCGTGTTCCGCGAGGATTTCTTTTCCCCGCGCACGATCTCCGGCGCCATAAACCGCGGCGTCCCGTAAACGCCGCCGTCCAAAGTCCCGTTTGGCACCACGTTGTCATTGTCACAGATCATCACATCCCCGGTCTTTGGGTCAAAAAACACATTGCCGAAGGAAATATCCCGGTACTGATACCCTGCCTTATGCAGCATCCGGTACCCCTGGGTCAGATTATACGCGGCCTTGCACAGATAGTAAAAGGAGGGCTCGGCCTTACGCTTCATCAGGTCCACAATGCTCTTATAGTGCTTTGGCCTTAGCGGCATGATATAGCCGAAGGGCTCGTTCTTCCTGCGCCGGATCAGATCCTGCGGCCACAGAAAGGAATCATCCGGCTTTCCCCGCTCGATCAGCTTGTCGAGGATCTTCTTCTGCCGGTTCGTCGCCGTATGCTTATAGTACCATTTCAGGGCGTAATGCTTCTTATCCCCCTCACAGACCACCTCATAGACCTCGCCCTGGCCGCCGGCTCCCAACATTTTTCGCACCGTATATCTGTTTTTCCCTTCGGAAACCAATTCGGTCCCAGTCCTGAGCATTCCCTCCATGCGTTCTCCCTCACTGCGCCGATCTGTGCCGATTTGATCGGTTCTTCAGACCGGAGCTTATCCGTTCACGCCATCAGATTGATCTTTTCCTGCGCCCTTTTCTCGCCGTGCTCCAGGGCCCGCTCGTAATAAACGGAGGCATCCTCCCTGCTGTCCTTCACGCCGATGCCGTGGTAGTAGCACTCCGCCAGCTGGTATTCAATGGGGCCCGGGTCCAGCTCTTCCGAAAGCGTCAGGCGTTCCATCATATAATCATCGTAAAACTTCTTCAGCCAGTAGAAGCCCTTCTTCTCATCCTTCTCGATCCCGTCGTCACCGTTTAAGTATACCATACCGATAATGCTGTAGTCATCCCGGTACCCAAAATCCACGGCCTTTTCCAGACAAAGCACCGCCTTGGCCTGTTCGCCGCGGTTTCCGTAAAAGCGCACCATCTTGATCAGATCCGCGATCAGCTCCTCCTTGACCGGTTCGCCGGAGATCTCCTCCGCGAGGCGTAAGCATTCATCGGCGCTGTTCCATTTCGGCGTCCCGAGCTTATGCTCTAACAGGAGCTTGCTGTAGAGCACAAGCGCGTTGGTATAGTTCTTCGGTTCCCGGATCCGGGAGACCGTATCCAGATAATTTTTGATATAGATCTCAGCCCTGAGAAGATTTCGTTCCACCGCCGTGGAGCGGAAAAAGAGCTCGCCCATCAAAAGATAGGACAGCGCGCCGTTGTCCTCAACGCCTCCCTGGTCCGTTTCCTCGCCGAGGATCAGATGGTCCCGCAGATTGACGGCGCAGTCGTTATACTGCCCGTCGGCGTGCATATAAAGCGCTCCCGTGATCTTCACGTTCATTAAGAGGCTCCCCATGCCGCCCCGCAGGGAGTTGGTCTTCACATAGGGATTCTCCTTGTTTCTGGCTAACTTCTTCTCGTATTTTTCCTTCTGAAAGGCATTGTAATGATCGCTCTCTTCATCGGCAAAATAGGCGTGCAGATATTTCTGCGCCATCCGCCAGCCGTGGTAATCCGCGAGATTTGTCAGCTTCTCCATGCTGCGGAAGGACTTCGTACAGAGGATATCCTCATAATAGCACTGGATCAGAAACGGCGTCGCGTTTAACATCGCCGAGATATCTGTTTCCTCATTGCCGGCCATAGCCTTCAGATACTGCTCAAAAAGCCGGATCGCCTTGTGCATGTCCGCCTTCGTGCCCCAGCCGTAAAAATACATCTTGCCAAGCTCCAGCATCGCCTTCGGATAGGGCATGGCCTTTGAAAGGTACGCAAACGCCTTCGCAAAATCCCTTGGCACGTTCTTTCCTTCGATATATTCGATCCCGACAAGGCAGCGGGCCTCCTTCCGGTCCGTCCTCTTCAGGATCTCAAAGCCCTTTTCTCTGGCTTCCTTCACGTCGCTCTTTAACAGGGCGGTACCGGTATGGAGCTTTACCTCGTCATTGCCGACATGGCTCACCGCCTCGTAGAGATGCTTCGCGATCTCCTTATGTCCCTCCTTTTCATACCGCTCCGCAAGCGCCTTCAGATCCACGGTCTCATTCGGGTCGATCTCCACATAATCAAAATCCAGGGCGTAGGAAAAGGCATTGACCACGTAGGCCGCCCGCTGCTCCGTAAGCCCCAGTTCCTCGGTCATATAGTTTTTGATATGGGAAACGCGGCCGCTTCTGGCAGAGACCTCTCCCGCCTGCGCCGCATAAAAAAGCTCGGCAATACCGGCGCTGATCGCAAGCTGCAGCGTCGTCTTCTCCTTGTTCTGTCCCGGGATCAGATCCTCAAGGAGGCTTGCAAGCACCTTCTTATCGTGCAGGATATCGGTCCCCCGCTTCCTTATGATTTTTTTCAGAATCACATATCCTGTCTGCATATACCTAATCCCCGCCGATCCGGGCTGTTTTAAGGAAATGATCCGGTCGGAAAACCGGCCGGATCGGCATGAACAGGTTCATGCCTGAGCGCACGATCCGTAAGCGGATCGGCGCAGACATTTCCGAAAAAAAAGCCGAGCGTCTTATACGTCGGCTTCCTTGCTCTTTCTAACGATCTCCTCAAAATCATCCCTGCGTTTTTTTAAACATTCGATCAGCTTCGGGGAAAAGGTCCCCGTTTCCCCCCGCACGATCATATCGAAGGCCTCTTTAGGCGTATAAGCCGCCTTGTAAACCCGCTCGCTCACTAACACGTCGTAAACATCCGCAAGCGCCACGCACTGGGCTCCCACCGAAATATTGTCCCCCACCAGCTTATCCGGATACCCCCTTCCGTCATAGCGTTCATGATGATGGCGGCAGATATCCGCGCAGGTTTCCGCATAGTCCTTGTCCCAGGAATCCTTGATGGTATCAAGGACCTCCTCTCCGCGGATCGTATGGCTCTTCATCAGATCAAATTCCGCGTCGGTAAGCTTTCCCGGCTTTAACAGGATGCTGTCCGGGATCGCGATCTTTCCCACATCATGCAGGGCGCTGGCCGAAGCGATGGTTTCGACCTTCTTGGCGGTCAGCTTGTAATCAGGGTAATTGTCCATCATCGTTTTCGCCAGCCCGTGGGTAAAGGCCTTGACTCTCCGGACGTGGTCTCCGTTTTCAAGGTTCCGGCATTCCACCACGGTTCCGAGGATCTCAATGATGGCATTGTTGCTTTTCTGAAGCTCCGCCGCCTGCATCTGTAAAAGCATCAGCTGCTTGTTTAACGTGGCGTCCTGGGTTTTGACCTTAGACTGGAGTCCCGCGCTTTTCTCGTGCAGGTGAACGGCGTTTCGGAGTCTCGCGTGAACAAGCACCGCGTCCAGGGGCTTGAACATATAATCATAGACCCCTAACAGATAAACCTTTCGTTCCACGATCTTATTATCCCGCTCCGAAATCGCGATGATCGGCACGACATCCGCAAGGCCCGTTCCCGCCACCTTTTCGATGATCGTCGCGCCCTTCGCGTCCGGATAGGTAATGGAAACGACCAGCACCGCCGGATTAATGGCGGGATCCGTCATTTTTTTGATCAGATCATCATAGTCCGCGGTCTCCACGATCTCATATTCATCGGAAAGCAGATCCGCGATTTCCTTCCGGACCTCTATTTTTTCATCGTATACCAGAATTTTTTCGCTCATGAGTCCCCCTATCGTGCCAAAACCTCATTATTCACAAGCTGGATCGTCACGCCGCCGGAGGTTCCGCGGGAGATCCATTCCCGTCCGTTAATGACCACCCGCACGTTGTCATTTACCTTCCCCTGAATGACAGCCTTCGCGTGCTCCGTTTTCTCAAATAGTTCGTCCATTTCCTTTCTCTGGTCCACTAACCTCTTCTGAGCATCCACCTTGCCCGAAAGAGCGCTCTCCACCTTGAGATACATATCGTTTTCCCGGCGTTTATCCTTGCCAAGCGTTTCCGTGAGCTGCTGTTCAACATCCATTAAGGAGCTGATCTCCGCGCTGATATTCACAAGCTGTCTGTCGATATTCGCGCTGCGGTCAAGCATCTGGTCATCAAATCCCAACTTGAGCTCCGTCCGGACCGAAGCGTCATTTCCCACGCTGTTGACCTTGATCTCGTTCATGGCGTAGGTCACGCCGCCTACAATAGTTCCCTTCTTGCCGGAAATGGTCACGTTCTTACCGGCATGCACATTGCTGTTTAAGAAATAATTCCCGGTGATATTCTCGTTCGCGACGGCTCTGCCGTATTCCAGGAAATTCGTTGAAATGTTCTTTTTGGAAATGATAGAGCCCTTACCGCTGGCGTTAACGCCCTTTCGGATCACGATATCCCCGCCGGCCTTGATCTCGGCGCCTTCCACCATCCCGTCGATGATGATATCCCCGCTGACATCAATGACGGAGCCCTCCGTCACATTGCCCTTTACGAGCAGATCACCATCAAAGATCACCTTGCCCGTGGAGTAATTCACCTCCTCCATCTGCAGGAGGTTATGTACCTCGAGCGTATTATCCCGCTGTTTATATTCCACATAGCCGCTCGCGTCCGCGACATAGGTCACGCAGTCCTCATCGAGACGGATCCCCTTGCCGTGCAGTACCGACAGAGGCTTACCCTTCGTCGTCTGGATCTCCGTACCGGTCACCGTCATTCCCTCGGTCCCGTCCTCCGGTTCGTGATAGAGCGCAAGCTTCTGACCCGCTACGACCTGCTCAAACCACTCGATATCGGTATAATCCAGAGAGCCGTCCTCACGCTCCTTGGGTTTTCTGGAAAAATCGGTCCTAAAGAAGAACTCATAGTATCCGTCGCGCCCCTTCTCAGGCTTTCTTCCCTCTGCGACCACGACATTCTGTCCCGTCAGATTCCCGGTGATCAGCTCCCTGATCACGTCCTCCTTTACGCCGTAAATAACGCCCTTATCCTTTAACAGGTTGATGATCCCCTTAAAGTTCGCGGATTTGTCCTGTTCCACCATACAGATCTTCGCCTGCAGCTTATCCGGCGAGATCGTGATCGAATAGTGCTCCGCAGTAACCACCGTCGGTCCGTCCTTCCCTATAAATTCACCGGAAAGGTGGGTCAGCATGTATTCCCGCCGTCTTTTCATCTCCCGGCCGGTATACATGAGATTCTTATAATAGTCGACATTCAGACCTTCCTCAAGACCTGTCCGGATCTCCCGCATCTGCTTCCAGTCATACATGGGGCTGTGGTATTCCTCCACGTTGACCTGATGCTCAAGACCCAGCCGCATTTCCCGCATCTGCCGCCAGTCGTACATCACATTGGCATATGTGCTGACGTCGACCCGATGCTCGAGGCCCACCCGGATCTCCTGCAGGGCGATGCCCCGGTAGGCTTCATTGATAAAAAGCTCGATCGGAACGCTATGCTCGATCGCAAGGCGGATCTGCATCAGCTGTTCCGCGTCAAAGCCCTTCTGCGCATAGGGAATGATCGCCGCCCCCGAGCGGTTCGCATAACGCAGCTCCCGCAAAACATCCGCGCCGAAGCTGATATAGGGCGACAGATCGACCCCCTCTTCGAAGCCAACCCGCAGTTCGCGCATAATATCGTGGGGGACCTTCGGAAAAGCATACTTTTTTACATTGATCTCGTTCTCAAGACCCAGCCGGATCTCCTCCATCTGCAGCCAGTCAAAATCAGGCCTGGCATAGATCTCGATCTCAAGACCCATCTCCATGCCCAGGCGGATCTCCTTCATCTGCAGCGGCAGAAATTCCTTCCTTGCATAATAGGAAGTATCCAGATATGCTTCTTCTCCCAGCTGAATTTCATTGACCTGCTCTTTCGTAAAGCCGTCCTTCATCAGCCGCAGCTTTTCCTGAACAGTCATAACGCCCCCCGGCAAAACAATAAAAAAAACCTTTTCTATATTATTATCGGCTGAAATACGAAAAAAATAAACCTTTTTATTCTTCTGCGCCGGATCAATTCCTCATTTTATCCGACCTTTAATTTCGCTTTTCTTTTCTTCAGGATACCGGTTTCTGTCAGGACATCCTCCACCGTTTCCACCGTAACGATCGAAAGGGCGTCCTTCACCTCCTGCGCCACATCCTTCAGATCAAAGGCATTGTCCTTCGGAATGAATACCTTTTTCACGCCTGCCCGGTGCGCGGCCATCAGTTTCTCCGGCAGCCCGCCGATGGGATTCACATTCCCCTGCAACGATACCTCTCCGGTCATCGCAAGCTTCGGCGTCACCGGAACGCCCGTGATCAGCGAGGCGATGGCCGTCGTCAGCGTGATGCCGGCGGAAGGCCCGTCCTTTGGCGTGGCGCCGTCCGGTACATGGATATGCAGATCATTCTTGTTAAATGCGGCAGCCTCCTCCGGGAAAGCCGCTTTGACAAGGCTTACGGCGATCTGCGCCGACTCCTTCATCACGTCTCCGAGCTGGCCGGTAATGATCAGCTTGCCGTTTCCCTTCGTAAACATCGTTTCGATATAAAGGATATCGCCGCCGACACTGGTCCAGGCGAGTCCCGTAACAATCCCGGGCTTTGCCTTTTTCTTTACAAATTTATGATGCACCGGGCTCATATCCAGAAAGTCCTTCAGGTTATCTACGGTAACCCGGATCGGTTCCTGTCCTGCGCCGATCAGGGCAGGAAGCGCGGGTTCCTCCTGCTGCTCCTTCGTCTCGGACTCCTCAGGATCAGACTGCGCGGAATCTTCATTTTTCTCCACCGGAACCTCTTTTGCATCATTCTGTGCTGCCGTATCCGCCGGTTCCTGATCCGGATCCGGCGCAGCATTCTTCTCCGGCGCATCCCCGGGTTCAGCATTACTCTCTGTCATTTTCTCCGGCTCCGCACTGTTATCCGGTGTATCCTCCGGCGCTTTCTCCGGTTCTTCTTCCTTATAATTTTCCACGAGCTTTACCGCGGCGCTCCGGCAGATCGTATCGATCCTTTTTTTCAGACCTCTGACGCCTGCTTCCCTGGTATAATCCGAAATGATCTTATCAAGCGCCTCATCGGAAAGCGCCAGCATCCCCGCCGGGATACCCACCGCCTTTAAAGCCTTCGGCACCAGATGCTGCTTGGCGATCGACAGTTTTTCGATCGGCGTATAGCCCTGAAAATCGATAACCTCCATACGGTTTAATAGCGGCTCGGGGATCGTATCCAGGGAATTGGCCGTGCAGATAAACAGCACATCCGACAGATCAAAGGGAACGTTCAGGTAATGATCGGTGAAGGTACTGTTCTGCTCCGGATCGAGCACCTCAAGTAAAGCGCTGGCCGGATCTCCGTTGTAGCTCTGGGACAGCTTGTCCACCTCGTCAAGCACCATGACAGGGTTTGAAACACCGCTTTTTTCGATCCCGTCAATGATGCGGCCCGGCATCGCGCCGATATAGGTTCGTCTGTGGCCCCGGATATCCGCTTCGTCCCGCACGCCGCCAAGGCTTACCCGGACATATTTCCGGTCAAGCGCCTTTGCGATACTCTGGCCGATACTGGTCTTCCCCGTACCGGGCGCACCGACGAAGAGGATGATGGACCCGGACTGCTCGCCCTTCAGATTCATCACAGCGATCTGCTCGATGATACGCTTTTTGACCTTTTTCAGGCCGTAGTGGTCTTCTTCCAGTACCTTCCTCGCATCGTCAAGCTTGATGGTCTTTGCTTCCTCCCGGTTCCAGGGGAGTGAGGTCAAAAAATCCAGATAATCAAGGAGCATGCCTGATTCCGCGCTGTTGTGGCCCTCTGATTTCAAGCGGTTTAAGATCTTCTTTCCCTCTTTCTTCGCGGTCTCGTTCATCGGGGATTCTTCGAGCTTGATCTCTAACCTTCTCAGG
>JAILQQ010000244.1 GCA_024698885.1 Lachnospiraceae bacterium
CATGCGCTCGCAGGCTACGATCTCGTTAAAGCGCAGGCTCTGCAGACAGCCCGGCTCCTCCAGCTCGATCCCCTTTTCAAAGGCATCGAGAGCCCCGGTATAATCCTTCATTTTCAGTCGGATCAGGCCGAGCTCGTTATATACCGTAGCATCCGGCTCATGACCCTGGAGCCAGGTCTGAAACAGGGAACCGGCGTAATCGGTATCTCCCAGCGCGTCGTAGCTTCTCCCCAGATAGATCAGAAGCCTTGTATTCTCATCGCCCTTTTTCTCGTTTCTGGCTCTTTCCAGATCATTGCGGGCCTCGTCGTAGTTTCCGGTATAATAGGCAAAGATCCCCCTCTGATAATCGCTCATTTTTTCATTGGCGGATACAGCCCGCTCGATATAGGCCCCGGCATCCGCTTCGTAGCCCGCGTCGCACAGATCCATGTAGATCTTCTGATACAGGGAATATTTGGAAGGCGCAAGAGCAACTGCCTGATCGTAGTCGGAAAGCGCTGCCGTCTTGTCACCGTCCGTCAGTTCCACCTTGCCGCGCATATACCAGGCATTCTCCTGCTCTTCATCGATCCCGATAATGGCCGAAAAGGTGTCCTTTGCGTCTTCGTACCGTGCAAGCTTATATTGGCTGACCCCCAGGTAGTAGGACATGTCGATGTCCATCTTCTTTACAATACCGTTAGAGCGGATAAGCGCCATTTCAAAAGCCTTTGCCGCGCTGTTGTAATCGCCGGCCCCCATATAGCCGATCCCCTGCTCCCGCAAAAGCTTTCTTTCATTTTCCTCCGGCGCCGTACACCCCGCAAGCGTCAATGCAAAGAGCATCAGGCAGGAGATGATTATTGACCGGGCCAGTCGATATTGCGTGGTCATTCTCCTTTTCTCAGGCCTCATAGCGTTCTATCCTCTCCGTTAGCGCAAGCGGTGTATCGATCACCCCGTCCGGCTCCGAAACCGATCCGAATCCGTATGCTGCAAAGATGATCGGTACGCCTGCCTTCCGGCAGGCATCGGCATCCATCTGCGTATCGCCCACATATACCGGCACCTTCAATCCATATTTCTCAGCGATCCACAGTATGTTTTCCGCCTTCAGCAGACCGGTATCCCCGGGACAGATATGCGCCTGAAAATACGGGGCAAACCCGGTTTTGCGAAACAGCAGCTCAATATAGCCGCTCTGACAGTTACTGACGATAAAAAGAGGCAGGCGAAACGGGTCTTTACGCAGGCGTTTCAGCATTTCCTCGAACCCCTCGTAAACCCTTCCGGATTCCCGCTCTAAAAATTCAAATTCATAGCGTGAGCAGCGTTTCAAAAAGATCTCCCGCTCAGGCAGCGTCGATTCCGGCAGGATATCCAGAATGATATCCAACATCGGCAGACCGAACAGTCCCTTCAACCGGTCCGCCGTGACGCGTACCGAAGAATAGCCCTCGTCAGAAAAAGCCCGGTTCCATGCCTTCTCTACCACAGGCGTGGAATCCCAGATCGTTCCGTCCACATCAAAAATTATGCCGTCTGTCCTGATCTTCATTTTGTCCATTGCAGCTTCTCCATAAAGTACGCCGTATACAGGCGCGCCCCTTTTTCATTCAGATGAGAGGAATCACCAAACAGGTCATTATCATAACAGAGGATCTCCGGATCGATCACAGCACCCGGTATCGCGTCCGACCGGAGTGAATCGATATAATCCGTATATTGACTCACATAGTCAGCATCCAGCTCCTCATAGGAAGCCCGGTTCATCGGCGGCTGCATCAGCACTGTCTCGATCCCGTTCTCCCGGCACAGCGCCAAAAGCCGTCGCATATACAGGTCAAGCAGCGAATAATCCTTCGTCCGGTCAAATGCCGTATAGTTTGATTCATAATTCAGATCCTTGCTTCCGTCTGCCGTACCGAAAAGCCCATGTCCCCTCTGTCTGCACATTGAATCATATTTTTCCCGGTTAAGGGAAAGGCGGCCCGTAAAACGGCTGTTTAACAGAGCCGGCATATACAGGTTCGGAAGTCCGAGCGCAGCGCTTATAATAGTTGAATAACCATGCTCGCCGTCCTCCATCGTCGAAACGTTTAAACCCGTCCCCTCACGGTAAACCCGCAGCGCTTCCCGGGGCGTTAGATGACGGAAATAAATGCTCCTGGTCCAGAAGTTATCCATATAGGAATAATGAAAGGGAGCGAACATGATCACAACCCGTTTCGGTACCGTCTCCTTCTTTATATAATGACACAATGTGTAGTACATTTCAATGCCGGTAGCACCGCCGACAGCCAGGTTATAGACATTATCGCCCATCTCGGCGGGTATCAGATCTGCCATGGCCCGGGAGTCCCCCAGGATCAGCGTAACGTCATCTGCAGAGGCAGGATGTCCTAAAGGCTCTTTTCCGTTCTCCATAAGCTTTGTATACCGCCACGAGGGATATTCTTCATCCATATAACCGAAAGGGCATGCTAACGTAAAGCCGATCACAAACAGTGCCGGCAGCGCCGCGGCTATGCATTTCAGTAAAAAGCATCCGACAGATCTCATCACAGCTCCTCTTTTTTAAAAGCTCTGATATAAAAATTCCTGCGTCGAAAGATTCGCGGAAAAAATAATGGCGATCAGTAATATATAATAGAAGGACCACCGAAGAAATCCGTTTGTCCTGACAAGCAGTCCCGTGATATCACATTTTTTCTTTTCACAAAGCAGATCCACAAAGATCAGAAGGAGCATCGCCAGAACAGCAAACAGCAGATTGCGTGAACCGAGTCCCAGGGAAAAGACCGTTCCGTCGGCAAGGGCCGACAACGGATTTCCCCTGAACAGACCGGTAAATACGCCATAGGCCTGCGACAGGCTCGTTGACCGGAACGGTATCCAGGTAAGCGAAACAATAACGAAAGTTATCAAAACGCGGGACCCATTATAAATCCAGTGTTTACCGGCCTTTCCCGGATCCCCTGCCGCAAATATCCTCTCCAGCCTTTCTCTGGCCGGTCTGAGCAGAATACCTATGATCTGATAGCAGCCATACAAAAATCCCCACAGCAGAAAGGTGAGATCCGCCCCGTGCCAGAGGCCGCTGACCGTAAAGATAATCATCAGATTAAGGAAATGCCTGCCCCTGCCGCATCTGCTGCCTCCCAGGGGAATATACATATAATCCCGGAACCATGAAGACAGGGAAATGTGCCATCTGCGCCAGAATTCCGCCACTGACCGGGAGAGATAAGGCTGCCTGAAATTTGCCTTTACCTCATAGCCGAGGATCCGCGCTGCGCCGATCGCGATGGAGGAATAACCGGCAAAGTCCCCATAGATCTGGAAAGCATAGAAGAAGACGCCGATCGCGATGGCCCCGGCCGGCAGTTCTTCGTATTTCTCGTAGACCAGATCGGTCAGTATAGAAAGTCTGGATACAATAACAAGCTTTATGAAATAGCCCCAGAGCATCATGAGCAGCCCTTCCTTTACCCGGATCGCGTCAAAGCCGTGGGAACTCCCTTCCACCTGCGGCAGGATCCTCTCCGCCCGCTCAATGGGACCCGAAAGGATGCAGGGGAAGAAGGAAACGAAGACCGCATAGCGGAGCAGATTCTTTTCGGGCACGATCTCCTTCCGATAGCACCCCGCCACATACGTTAACGCCTGCAGCGTATAAAAGGAAATACCTGCCGGAAGCAGGAGCTGCAGGGTTTTTTCGCTGTGGAACAGCTGCAGGGTGAAATTGGCGTATTTCAAAACGATCAGCGGAAGAAGATTCAGGAAAACAAAAAAGAACAGGAGAAATTTACTCTTCTCCGGAGAGCTCCGATATATGATAGCGCCCGTTGTCCATGTGCAGAGTATGGAAAAGCAGAGGCAGAGCATGACGCTCCCGTCCTGGCTTGCATAGAACAGCAGGTTCACGGCAAGCAGAAAGACAGCGCGGAAGCGCTGCGGGATCAGAAAATACAGCAGCACGGCCAGCGGAAAGAAGATCAGGAATGGTATCGAGTTAAAAAGCATGACTGTCTTTGTGCCTTCTCCGTTTCGTTTACTTGAATAGTTATATCGATTGTACTATAATAGAAAAAGCGTGTCAAAGCCTACAAAGGAAATTGTGATGTCTATGAATCCTGAGCATAATACAAATAAGGAAGATATAAAGAGCGAGATCCGGGAGTGGATCATCGTTATTGAAATTGCCATTATCCTGGCGGTAACCCTAAATATGTTCATCGTCGTAAACGCGGTCATTCCGTCGGCATCCATGGAGACCACCATCATGACGGGAGACCGGATCTTCGGCAACAGGCTGGCCTATTTAAGAAGCGAGCCCGAGCGGGGTGATATCGTCATCTTCCGGTTCCCGGATGATGAAAAACAGCTTTTTATCAAGCGGGTCATCGGCATGCCCGGCGAAACCCTGTATATCGAAGACGGCCGCGTATATATCAACGGCAGTGAAACGCCTTTGGAGGAGCCCTATGTGAACGGGAGACCCGTCGGTGATTTCGGACCGATCACGGTACCGGAGGGCGCGTACTTTATGATGGGGGATAACCGTAATAACTCGGCGGATTCGCGTTACTGGAACCAGCCCTTTGTATACAGTGAAAAAATACTTGGCAAGGCTTTCTTCCGTTATTACCGCAAGCCGGGTCTGATCAAATAAAAAGGGAAAAGGCCGTGAAAGGGATTATCGATTACACTGTCAAATACGGTCAGAAAAGCCTCGAAGAGCTTCCGTTTAACGAGGTGGATTCTCTGGTCCTCTCGCAGCTGTCCTATCTGAAATTCAACCATGTCATTCCATATGATACAGATGTTATTTTATCAAAAATCCAGCAAAGCAAGTATGTTGAAGAGATCTTCTCCGACAAGCGCTACGAGAAGCCAAATCGGGAGTTATTTTCATCATTAATAAATAGCATACGTTATAAAAATGTCCTGATCCGGGATTTTTTTGATATTTCCGACCCTGTTACCAACCTGCAGTTCTCAGCCATGTCCTTCGTTTTTCACGATGACCTCGCCTATATCGCTTTCCGCGGCACCGATGATACCATCACCGGGTGGCACGAGGACTTCAACATGATCTATAACAGTCCCGTTCCATCCCAGATCCATGCCGTATCCTATCTCAACAACTTTGCTTCAAAATATGAAGGCAAAATGATCGTCGGCGGTCATTCAAAAGGCGGTAATCTGGCCGTATACGCTTTCGCAAAGTGTGACGACAGCTATAAGGACCGTATCAAAAGGATCTATTCCCATGACGGCCCCGGTTTTATCGAAGGCGTACTGACCGACGCGGAAAAAGCGGCCGTCGATAAAAAGCTGCGAAAAACCGTGCCGAAAGCATCCATTGTCGGAATGCTGATGCAGACAGAACCGGGTTATGAAGTGGTGGACTGCAAAAGCTACGGGTTAAAGCAGCATGATCCCTTTAACTGGCGGGTAAACGGCAGCCGGTTTAAACGATACCATGATCTTCATAAGCACAGTACCCTGCAGAGTGAATCCATCAATGAATGGGTGAGGCAGATGAGCCTTTCGGATAGAAGGGATTTTGTGGAAGCCGTATTTGAAGCCTTTGACCGGGCGGGCATCACAAATCTGAATGAAATAAACAGCGAACCCTCCCGCTGCTTACAGCGGCTTTCATCGGCCGTTGATGATATGAGCACAGAAAAGCGGGATATGGTCTATACCTTTATGCGGCAGCTGTTCAAAATGCGGTTTGATAAAAGCATTGATAACGTAAAAAGCAGTCTCGAGCATTTCCGATAGGAATACCCCGGTGCGGTTAACGGCAGCCAAGCCCCACCGAGATCAGATAAAGCACCAAAAGATGAAGCGGGTAAAAGACGTAAAAGAAATATCTGACCGGTTCGCTCTTTATGCTGCCGCGCTTTCCGTTATAGAGAGAAATGGGTATGGCGGAAAAGAAAGCTGCCGGCTCATAATAGAAAGGAGCCTCTCCCAGGACAATACGCAGGATTCTGCTGCGCCGGAACTGATACATGAGCGCGATCGCCAGCACGCCCTTAAAGCTGTAATCGGTCCTGCAGTACCAGGCGGCTGCCATGCTGCCTCCCAGCGCGATAAGCGAAAGAACAACCAGTACAAAAGCAGGGGCCTTTTCCAGATAAGGAAGCTTTCTCTCCTGGATCTGCTGCAGCAGGCGGATGCATAAGAGGCCAAAGAGCAGGGTAAAATAAACATTCTGATAGCGCATATAGACGGGCTGTCCAAAAAGCGCCAGATCAAAGACCGGTTCGGAAATAAGTCCGAACAGAAAAAGCCGCAGCGCGTATTTTCTGAAATTCTTCGTATGAAGGAACCCCTCGACCAAAAGGAAGCAGAAGATAGGAAATGCCACGCGGCCGACCAGCCGCATGCCGGCATAAAGATTTCCCAGGCGGCGGAAGGCATCAAACTCCAGATCCCCTACGTGAAAATTCAGATAATACTGTACGACCGCCATGGCTGCATGATCGATCAGCATGATCACGCAGGCGATGATCTTCAGTCCCAGTCCCGAGATGCCGATCACCGCGACCGCCTTATCCCATTTTGCATATATCCCGCTTAAAAACGATTGTTCCCTGTTCATGCTCTCTCCCGATGTTCGGACCTGTTTTACGAAGTGTTTGGAACCAACATGCAACAGTATACCATGAACTGCATGTAATCACCAAAAAAAAGTAAAATTTTGATAAAAATTCGTTTTTTTTCCAATGACTTACGTTTTTAAATATGATATAATCTCACATGAAATGTCTATGGGAGGGACAAAAACATGAAGAAAAAAACTTACCTGCTGCTCCTTGTTCTGGCATCTTCCCTGATCTTAGGAGGCTGCGGCAAAGACAAGGACGAAAAAGAGGAAGAGATTTCTCCGGCCTTTGCGGATCCGGTCATCCAGGTGGTAACCGATGAAAAGTCCGAACCGGAAGAAGTCGTACAAGAGGTCGTAGTTGAGGAAGAAACCAGAGAGGGTATGTACCGGTCAGAGCTGACCAACGAGTGGATCGATGAATCCTTAAGGGATCAGCGTCCCATCGCCGTTATGGTGGATAATGAGAAGACGGCTTTACCGCATTACGGCGTGTCGGAGGCGGATATCGTCTATGAGATGACGAACTCGGTTGCCAATGACGGCGTTACGCGTCTGATGGTATTAGTGAAGGATTGGGAAAGCATTACGCAGCTTGGTTCGATCCGAAGCGTCAGGCCGACAAACCTGATGATAGCGCCCGAATGGAACGCGGTTGTCTGCCATGACGGAGGTCCTTATTATATAGATGCCTATCTGGCAAAGGATTATGTGGATCATTTTTCGGGAACCTTCTCGCGCGTAAATAACGGAAAGGCCCGTGAGTTCACGGAATACATCCTGCCCGGTGATCTCGATAAGAACTTTGACTCCAGCAAGGTGAGCCGGACCTACAACGATTATTATCCGGGCGCGCATTATATCTTCGCCAGCGAGAATAATCAGGTGGATCTGTCCTCGGATGCGAAGTCAATGAATGCGTCCAGCATCCAGCTGCCCTTCAAGCATAATAAGTCCAGACTGGATTATAATCCGGATGACGGCCTTTACTACTATTCCGAGTACGGCGCAAAGCATACGGATCCCGGCAACGATAACAAGCAGCTGAGCTTCAAGAACCTGCTGTTGCAGAAGGCCCAGTACATGGTCTACGACGATCACGGCTATATGGCGTTCTACGCTTACGGTGACAAGGGTACCAATCAGGACGGCTATTATATCACCAACGGCAAGGCGATCCCGGTTACCTGGACGAAGCAGGATGAGCTGGATATCACCAGATATTACGATATGAACGGCGATCTGATCACGTTAAATACCGGTATGACCTATATCGCACTGGTTCCGGACGATATCTGGAGCAGCCTCGAGATCGACTGAGAGCTATCCGGTAACGGCGCCTGATCTGCTTTCATCTTTCATGCAGGCGGTGCAAAAAACAGAGGAATAATCTGCAGAGCAAGCGGGTGCAGGCTCTTATAAAAATAAGAAAGAACAGGAATCTTCGGACTCCTGTTCTTTTTTTGCGCGATAAAGCTGTCAAACGATCAATTATGCTTTTTCCTCTTTCTCTTCTTTCCCGTCCTTTTCTTCCGTCTCCTCCTTCCAGGAAGGCGGCAGATTCAGCTTCTTATTAATAAGGAAAAGAATGATCGCAAAGGCTGTCATCAGGATCGAAATGAACTGGGAGGTCGTCAGGGCCCCTACCGCTCCCCGGGGATCATCCCGGAAAAATTCGATCACGAAACGGCCGATGGCATATCCGCCGAAATAGATGACCGCGATATCTCCCCGCCGTTTCATATGATAGGTCATAAGGATCATGATCGCAGCCAGCAGGAAATTTCCGAGAGCCGAGTAAAGCTGCGTCGGGATCAGGGGTACGCCGGCCGGCGCCAGTGAATTCTCAGGGAAAACAACGTGTAAGGCACAAGCTGTTTCCTTGCCGTAGCAGCAGCCTGCCAGAAAGCAGCCGAGACGCCCGAAGCCCTGGCAGATGGAAACGCAGGGCACCAAAGCGTCCAGATAGCTTAAAAACGACAGCTTCTTTATTTTGCAGTAGCCAAAGATCGTCAGAACGCCGGTAATGATCCCGCCGTAGACGACAAAGCCGGACGAACCGAGCGCCTGAAGCGGCGCCTCCAAAAAGCTTTTAAATTCCACGATCAGATAAAGAAGCTTTCCGCCAAGCCACCCTATGATCAGCGTATAGATCGCAATGCTGCTGTAATGATCCGCCGAGAGCTTCAGACCGTGCTCGCAGCGGTAGGATCCGATCAGGACCGCGACCAGAAATCCCAGCCCGATCATCAGACCGTAGCCGTGAACCGTAAATCTTCCTATTGTAAATAAATCCATTGCCATAATAATTGTCTCCTATCGGATCAGACGGTAAAGCTGTCTGATCTCATCCCCGCAGGCAAGACCCTCGACAAAGGCACTGGCCGAGCCCGCCGCCAGTCCCATGACAAAGGCATCCTCAAAGTCTCTTTTCTCCATATATCCGGCTATGAATCCGGCTACCATACTGTCTCCGGATCCCACCGAATTCCTGACGATGCCGTGGGGTGCCTGTTTCGCGTAAACATGTCCGTCCTCGGTTAGCAGGACCGCGCCCTCTCCCGCAAGAGAAACCAAAACGTTTCTGGCGCCCTTCTGCTGCAGATGCTTTGCCGCGTTCACGATGGCGTCTCTGTCCGAGGGATTGAATTCCTCGTTAAAAAGCTCGGACAGCTCTACATGGTTCGGCTTGATCAGAAAAGGGTGATACGGCAGGATGTTCATGAGGGCATCCCCGCTGGTATCTACGATAAAACGCGTATTCTGCGACTGTAAATGCTCAATGATATAAGCCGGCATGTTCTCCGACATATTTTCCGGGACCGCGCCGGCAATGACCAGCATATCCTCAGACCGGATCTTCCCGATCTTCTCATAGAGCGCATCGATCGCCTCTGCGTCCACCATCGGCCCGATCGCGTTGATCTCACTCTCTTCATCCGCTTTCAGCTTGATATTGATACGGGAATGACCGTTTTTCAGGTGGACAAAATCCGTACGGCAGCCGAGCCTCTGTAATCCTTCCTCGATCTCCCGTCCCGTAAAGCCTGCCACAAAGCCGAGAGCCGTGCTCTCAACCTCGAGTCCGTTTAATACCTGGGAAACATTCACTCCCTTTCCGCCATAATAGATCGCATCCTTTTTCATCCTGTTCATCCGGCCGGGTTTGAATTCATCCCGCAGATAAACCAGGTAATCGATCGAAGGACTGAAGGTCAGCGTATAAATCATCGTATTTTCCTTTCGAAG
>JAILQQ010000259.1 GCA_024698885.1 Lachnospiraceae bacterium
ATAATCAAGTATGCCGAGGATATCTTGGAATACGATTATTCGCATAATCACATAAACTATCTGTTTCGTATGTATGAGCTTGTTCCTGGGTTCATATTTGGGGATAGTAGTTCAGGTGGTTATTGGTATACAGAAGCAAAAGAGTTCGACAGTACGGTAGGAGATCGTTCTTATTCTGAATGGTATAACAGGCATGTAGCAATAAAAGACATTCTCGTTCCAGTATATAATAACAAACGTCCTACCATGTTCTTTGGTGCCTTGATGCGGGAAGCTGAGAATATGTATAGGAAGAGCGTTGGATTATATGAAGTGGGAGACGGCTGGGTATCAGAAACACTCCTTTTTAAGCAGATCGAAGCGGCTTTCCCTGATCTTGAGGTTTTACAGCATTATTCCCCTTCGTTTCTTGGAAGACAGCACTACGATATATACATTCCGAAATATATGATTGCCCTTGAATATCAGGGTGATCAACATTTCAGACCGATAGACTTCTTCGGAGGCGAGAAAGCCTTTCTGCAAAATCAAAAACGGGATGAGAAGAAGCGAAAATTGTCTGAAAAACACGGTGTCAAGCTGATAGAGGTTCTTCCTGATTATAGCATAAAAGATATCATAAACACGGTCACAGATCACATGGGTGATGAATTAGGCGTAGAACAGAAACAGAAAGCAGTTGACCTGGCTATGAATCTTCCTGATGATTCCTTATCTCTTAGTATGGAAAAAGTTATCCAGTCTTTTACCAAGGGACTGGCAGAACAGCAGAGGAAACAAAAGGAGAAAGAGGAAAAAGACGCTGAGCTTTCAGCCTTGATACAGGACTTAATAGCGCAAAAGACCCCTTCTCCTTATTCGGATCACGATTGGCTTTACCATAACAATGCTGATTTACATCAGGAGATAGCAAAGAAGTTAGAAAAGATAAATGCCTGCGATGATCTTGAAAAAGCCTATGAGAAATGCATGAAATTAACCGAAAAGTATCCAAGAGTCCCTGATGCATACATAAACACAGCATTATTACTAAAGAAAATGGGACGGCTGGAAGAAGCGTTAGATATGTATATTCAGGTCAGATGCGATTTTGGCGTTGAATATCAAGATCCAGAGATTAAGAAAATTATCAGAGCGATTCGAAGAGCAGAGGCGAAAAGTGAGAGGAATCCTCTAGAAGATTAATGCTACTCTCGGGAGTACTTCCTAGTGCTGTGAAAATTGCGTAGAGACAGGGAACGTTTTAGGAAAGACCTGAAGGCCTCTGGATCAGCAAGGGTTTTCGCATAGGTCAACAGATCCCCTTCATTCTTTTTCTCCCCCTGATACCTGAGCACCTTTACCCCCTGTTTTCTAGCGAATTCAGCCGTCTTTAGCGATCCACTGTCCTTGCGGTTCCGCGTAGCGGCCGAAATGAGACAGGGGACGGTTCTCTGTTTCTTCCGTTCTCTCGTGCCCGGATGCGGAGAAATACTTTTCATTTGATCCCTCGTGTGATCAGGTACTTTACAGATGCAGACCTTTCCCGTTATCTTGGTTTGGGGAAATTAGTGACCTCTATCACCATGACAATCTTCTACCTGCACCTTTACAGGCTTGGCTTACGTGTTCTTTACGCAGGAACTTCGAACGGATTATCTGCTTCCTTTTCAAAATTGAGTAATCCCAGACAGGCATTGTTTATCATATCATATACCGTCTGCTCTGTATAAAATGCCATGTGTGGCGTAAGGAATACGTTTGGGAAAGCCATGAGCACGGCTCTTTCCCTATTATTGATCCTGTCCCCTGATCTGTCCAGATAATAAAGACCGGCCTCATTCTCTATCGTATCTAACGCCGCAAATCCAATCTTTCCGGATTCAAGACCTGATATCATCGCCTCGGTATCTATAAGCGATCCCCTTGCACAGTTAACAATGATCACGCCGTCCTTCATCTGATTTATGGCCTTCTCGTCGATCACATGATAGTTTTCCTCCAAAGCAGGAATATGAAGGGTGATGATATCCGATTCCCGGTATATGGTCTCCTTGTCCGTGTATTTCCCATAGGCTTTCAGGTCTGCCTTTTCGTATACATCATTCATAAGGATACGTGATCCAAATCCGGAAAGGTGTCTCACAACCGTTGCTCCGATATTGCCGGTGCCCAGAACACCGATCGCAGAGGACGAAAGCTCTCTTCCAATCTTGCCCTTAAGAGAAAAATCCTGAGCGTCAGATTGCTGCATTATGAACGGCATCTTCCTGCATGCAATGAGCATCATCATGATCGTATAATCCGCAACCGATTCCGGTGCATAGGTCACGTGCGCAACCCTGATGCCGATCTTTTTTGCATATACAGTATCTATATGTTCGTATCCGATGCTTCGTGTCGTAAGGTATCTGATGCCCAGTTCCTGCATTTTATCAAGCATCTTAGAATCGATCGGATTTGTTATTATGGAGATCCCTTCAGCTCCTCTCGCCAGCTCCAGGTTATCCATGTTTGGATATTCTGATGTATAGCCATACTCGAAACCATATTTTGCAGCACATTCTTCCAGAAATCCTTTTTCGTCGTATTCCCTTAACGCATAGAAAAACAATTTCATGCCCTTTCACTCCTTCCTGCCGAGATAATGATGTTGTTGGGGTAAAAAGCCCATTTATGTTGAGATTAAGTCCTAAACAAAGCTACATCATCGTCTCATTTTGCTCTTTACAACTGAAAGTCTGTCAAGCGCCACCCTGAGCGTTTCATCCTTTTTGGCAAAATGGAGTCTTATAAGATGATTGACATCCTCCCTGAAAAAGCTCGATCCTGGAACTGCTCCTACTCCGACTTTCCGGGCCAGCTCCTCACAGAAATTCAGATCGCTGTCATATCCGAATTCCGAAATATCCAGCATCACATAATACGCTCCCTGTGGTTCAGTATGGACGATCCCGATTTCATCAAGCCCTTTTAAAAACAGATTCCGTTTCCGGGTATAAGTATTTTTAAGTTCATCATAGTATTCACGTTCGAAATTCAATCCTGGTATAATGGCTTCCTGCAGCGGAGCAGCAGCGCCAACCGTAAGAAAATCATGCACCTTCTTGATCCTGTCCGTGATCTCGGGCGATGCGATCGTATA
>JAILQQ010000263.1 GCA_024698885.1 Lachnospiraceae bacterium
TGCCCCGTTCGCAGACGCAGTTAGTATATCAGGAGCCGCGTCCGCCGATCCGCCCGGATTGTTCAAACAAGGGAGTGAAGCCGGATACTGCGGCGGTGAGAAACGGAGGCGAGAAAAATCAAAAACAGGAATTACCGGAAGCTGTTAAAGAAGATAAGAGGAATTTACAGAGGACTAACGTTCCTGCTCGGGACGGTGGCAGTGTTAATCGCGATCATAACAGAACAGCAGAGAATAGAGCAGGCGGCAGGCCGGAAAGAGGCGTAAGAGCCGGCACGCCAAGACCCGGTGACGCACAGGGCATCAAACGGGATGGAAGACCTGCGGCAGCTCCCGCGGCCGATACCGCAAAGCGTCCTGATCAGGATAAGCGCAGGCAGGGCCAGGATAAGCGCAAGAAGGATCAGAACTTTAATGAGGACGGATTCCGCGGCGGCAAGCAGGTAAAGGGCACGAGATCAAAGCTAGAGAAGCCGCAGGATAAGAAGCAGACGGTACAGAAAGAAGAAGAGAAGATCAAGGTCGTTACGCTTCCGGAGGTTTTGACGATCAAGGAGCTGGCGGACAAGATGAAGATGCAGCCGGCCGCGATCATCAAGAAGCTCTTCATGCAGGGAAAGATCGTTACCGTGAACCAGGAGATCTCCTACGAACAGGCGGAGGAAATCGCCGTAGAGTTCGATATTCTCTGCGAGAAGGAAGAGGTCGTCGATGTCATAGAGGAGCTCTTAAAGGAAGAGGAAGAGGACGAGAATGTTATGGTGAAGCGTCCTCCGGTCATCTGCGTCATGGGACACGTTGATCATGGTAAAACCTCTCTGCTTGACGCCATCAGAAAGACCAAGGTAACGGAAAACGAAGCGGGTGGCATCACCCAGCATATCGGCGCCTATGTCGTGAACATTGACGGACGCCGGATCACATTCTTAGATACGCCCGGACATGAAGCTTTTACGGCTATGCGTATGCGCGGCGCGAATTCCACGGATATCGCGATCCTTGTCGTAGCCGCCGATGACGGTGTCATGCCGCAGACGATCGAGGCGATCAATCACGCCAAGGCTGCCGGCATCGAGATCATTGTAGCGGTCAACAAGGTTGATAAACCAAGCGCCAATGTGGACCGCGTCAAGCAGGAGCTGTCGGAGTATGAGCTGATCTCCGAGGACTGGGGCGGTTCCACGGTATTTGTTCCCGTATCCGCGAAAACCGGCCAGGGGATCGACCAGTTGCTTGAGATGATCCTGCTCACGGCGGATATCCTTGAATTAAAGGCGAATCCCAAGCGCAAGGCCAGAGGCCTTGTGATTGAAGCGGAGCTTGATAAGGGAAGAGGTCCGGTGGCAACGGTCCTGGTACAGAAGGGTACGTTAAAGGTCGGCGATTTTATTGCCTGCGGTCCCTGCCACGGGAAGGTCAGGGCGATGATCGACGATAAGGGAAGGCGTGTCAAGGAAGCAGGCCCGTCCACGCCGGTTGAGATCCTCGGACTGAATGATGTGCCCGGCGCTGGAGAGATCTTTATCTCGCCGGATAATGACAAGGAGGCAAAGAACTTTGCCGAAACCTTTATCGCCCAGAACAAGATGAAGCTGCTTGACGACACCAAGTCCAAGATGTCTCTCGATGACCTGTTCTCACAGATCAAGGAGGGCAATCTGAAGGAGCTCAACCTGATCGTCAAGGCAGACGTTCAGGGTTCTGTGGAAGCGGTGAAGGAGAGCCTTACGAAGCTTTCCAACGAAGAAGTAGTCGTAAAGGTGATCCATGGCGGCGTCGGTGCCATCAACGAATCCGACGTCAACCTGGCCAGCGCCTCCAACGCGATCATCATCGGCTTTAACGTGCGGCCGGATGCGACCGCCAAGGGGATCGCGGAGACAGAGGGCGTAGATATGCGGCTCTATTCCGTGATCTATAAGGCGATCGAGGACGTGGAAGCTGCCATGAAGGGAATGTTGGCACCTGTATTTGAAGAGAAGGTGATCGGACATGCCGAGATCCGCCAGATCTTTAAGGCATCGGGCATCGGAAACATCGCCGGTTCCTATGTACTGGACGGTGTATTCGAAAGGAACTGCATGGTACGGATCTCCCGGGGCGGAGACCAGATCTTCGAAGGAAATCTGGCTTCTCTCAAGCGGTTTAAGGATGATGTCAAGGAAGTAAAGGCCGGCTATGAATGCGGTCTGGTGTTTGAGAATTTCAACGATATCGCGGAGCTTGATATCGTGGAAGCATATAAGATGGTAGAGGTTCCGAGACAATGAGAAAGAACAGCAGGAAAAACTCCCGCATCAATACGGAAGTGCAACGGGAGCTTTCCAATATTATCCGGGCAGGTATCAAGGATCCCCGGATCGCTCCCATGACCTGTGTAACGGACGTGGAGGTGGCGCCTGATCTGAAGACGGCCAGAGTCTGGATCTCGGTGCTCGGGGATGACGATAAGAAGCAGGAGACGATGGAAGGCTTAAAAAGCGCGGAGGGCTATATCCGCCACGAACTGGCGTCCACGCTGAATCTGCGCAATACACCGGAGCTTCGCTTTATGCTGGATACATCCTCGGAATACGGCATGAAGATGTCGAAGCTGATCGATGAGGTAAATCATCATGATTGATATTATCAGGGAAACGGCCGACGCGAAGGAAATCGGCATTATCGGCCATATCAGACCGGACGGCGATTGCATCGGTTCCTGCATGGCCATGAAGGGGTATCTGGAAAACGCTTTTCCCGGACAGGAAAAACGGATCACAGTTTATTTAGAGCCGCCGGCAGAGATCTTTTCCTATCTGAAGTGGATCGACGAGATCGATTCCGGCTATACGGAGCGGAAACTGGATGTATGCCTGTCGCTTGACGTCAGCACGCCGGACCGCCTGGGAGAGGGGCTTAAGCTTTTTGAAAATGCCGCCAAAACGATCTGCATTGATCATCATATCTCTAACGCCGGGTTTGGCGACCTGAATTATGTCGAATCCGATGCCAGCTCCACAGCGGAGGTTATAGCGACACTGTTTGAAGACCGGTATATGGATACGGAGATCGCGAAGGCCCTGTTTACGGGAATCGTGCATGACAGCGGCGTTTTTCAGTATAACTGCATGAGCCGGCGTAGCTTTGAGATCGTGGGCAGGCTCTGCGATTACGATTTTGACAGAACAAAGATCATCGACGAGTCTTTCTATGAAAAGACTTATGTACAGAACCAGATCCTCGGACGGACGCTGATGGAGAGCATCCTTTTTATGGACGGCAAATGCATCGCCGGCTCCGTCAACCGGAAGGTCATGGATTTTTACCATGTAAAGCCCAGTGATCTGGAGGGGATCGTCAATCAGCTGCGGGTCACAAAGGGCGTTGAGGTCGCGATCTTCCTGTACGAGATGCATTCTCTGGAGTATAAGGTCAGTATGCGCAGCAACGGCCGGGTGGATGTGGCGAAGATCGCTGATCTGTTCGGCGGCGGAGGACATGTCCGCGCTGCCGGATGTACGATGAACGGGACAGTTTATGATGTTCTCAATAATCTTTCCCGGGAGATCGAGAAGCAGCTCTTAGCCGTTTATGAGTAGGACGGAGCCCGGGATCCCTTTGAACGGTATTCTGAACATATATAAGGAACAGGGCTTTACCTCCCATGATGTTGTGGCAAAGCTCAGAGGGATCCTGAAAACCAGAAAGATCGGGCATACCGGTACGCTGGATCCGATGGCGGAGGGCGTTCTGCCGGTCTGCGTCGGAAACGCGACAAAGCTCTGCGAGCTGTTGACCGATACCGGGAAGGAGTATGAAACGGAGCTGCTTTTCGGGCTGACCACCGATACCCAGGATATTACGGGGACTGTGACGGGGAGAGCTTCAGAGGCTCTGGTAAACAGCCTGTCAGAGGAAGCGGTACAAACAGCGGTAAAAAGCTTTGTCGGTGCGTATGACCAGCTACCGCCCATGTATTCGGCAATCAAAAAGAACGGAAAGCGGCTGCATGAGTTAGCCAGAGAGGGCAAGACAGTCAACCGGGAAAGACGGAGGGTCTATATTGAAAGCATCGAGATCCTTTCTGCCGCGCTTCCGAGAATGAAACTGCGTGTTTCTTGCTCCAAAGGGACCTATATCCGTACGCTGTGTCAGGATATCGGAGACCAGCTCGGCGTCAGCGCGACAATGACATCCCTGCTTCGTACCCGCGTGGATCAGTTTGAGCTGCAGAGCGCAAAAAGGATATCCGAGATAGAGCTTTGCCAGACTGAGGGAGAGCCTGACCGGTTTCTGATCCCGACGGAATCCTTCTTTTCGTCTCTTCGCCGGATCGCTTCCGGCGATGCCGTCAAAAACGGGGCGCAGTATGAGAAGCTTGTACGAAACGGCAATGTACTTCCGCTTTCATTGTTTAAAGAGGGCGCCCTTCATCCGGAGAAAGGGGAGCGGCTCCGCGTTTATGATCCGGACGGCTGCTTTGCGGGGATCTATTGTTTTGACGAGGCGGACGCTCTGTTAAGGCCTTATAAATTATTCCGCTGAGGCTTTGAAAATGCGTATTATAAAGGATACGACTGATTTTTATCTTTCCGGGGAAACAGTGGTTGCGATCGGAAAGTTTGACGGGTTCCATAAGGGGCACGAGAGGATCCTTGCCAAAATGCAGGAGGTCGGAAAAAGAGGATTAAAGCTGGCGGTTTTCACCTTCAATATTCCGCCGGCCACGGTTCTTCACAAGGGGTATCCCGGCGACCACCGGGTCCTGACCACGGTTCTCGAAAAAAGAAGGATTTTTGAGGATCTCTCCATTGACTATCTGGTGGAGTTTCCCTTCTATGAGAAAACAGCTGCGATATTGCCGCGGGATTTTGTCGAGGATATTCTGCTGCACAGGATGAAGGCGAAGGTCATCGTATGCGGGCCCGATGTGCGCTTCGGGAGCAAGGGCGCCGGCGATATCTCTTTGCTTATGCAGTACGCGTCGGAGGGGGCCTTTGAGATCCAGGTCGTCGAGAAGGAATACTATGCGGGAGAACCCATCAGCTCCTCGCGGATCCGTACGGAGATCCTTTCGGGGCATATGGAGGAGGCCAACCGGATGCTCAGCAAGCCCTACATGTTTTTCGGGGAAGTGATGCACGGCAGGAAGCTTGGCAGAACGATGGGAATGCCGACGATCAACCTGCTTCCCAGGCCGGATAAGCTTCTGCCGGGGAGCGGCGTTTATTTTTCCCGTGTCAGGCATCATGACAGAGAGTACTGCGGGGTGACCAATATCGGCGTTCGGCCTACCGTTGAGAGGAATACATCGGGAGAAAAACCGCCCGTTTCCGTGGAAACTTATCTGTACGATTTTAACAGTGAGATATATGGGGATGATTGTATGGTATTCCTGTACCATTTTGTGAGGCCCGAAATGGACTTTGGTTCCGTGGAAGCGCTGCGGGAGCAGCTGCAGGCGGATATCGCGGCGGGACAAAAGTGGCACAGTGAACATTTTCCCGCGGCAGATCAGCGCGGGTGAGGAGGATCGGATGGCAGCGTCCATACTGCTGACACTTTGCGGCGGACTTGGCCTATTTCTGTTCGGCATGAATCTGATGAGCTCGGGCATTGAAAAGGCGGCCGGTGCGAAGTTACGAAAAATTCTGGAAATATTTACCACCAATAAGTTTACGGGACTTTTAGTCGGTATCGTCTTTACCGGTATCATCCAGTCCTCGAGCGCCTGTACGGTGATGGTGGTGACCTTTGTTAATTCCGGCATCATGACGCTGTATCAGGCGGTGGGCGTGATCTTTGGCGCCAATATCGGTACAACGGTCACCTCGCAGTTAGTTTCCTTTAACCTTTCCGAATACGCGCCGGCATTTGTATTTTTCGGCGTAGTCATGCTTTGTTTTATCAAAAAGGATATGATCCAGAAGGCCGGTGAGATCCTGACCGGCTTCGGTATTCTGTTTATGGGGCTTTCGATCATGTCGCAGGCCATGAACAATGTGAAGGAGATCCCGGCGATTCCCGCTTTTCTTTCGGAGCTTACGAGCCCCTTCCTCGCGATCCTGATCGGTACGGTGGTAACAGCGGTCATTCAATCCTCCTCCGTAACGGTCAGTATTATTCTGTTAATGGCCAATCAGGGCCTTTTAGCCCTTCCCATCAGTCTCTATATTATCCTCGGCTGCAATATCGGTGCCTGCTGCACGGCGATGCTCGCGTCCCTCTCCGGAAAGAAGGACGCAAAGAGAGCGGCCCTGATCCATCTTTTGTTTAACGTGATCGGAACGCTTGTCATGTATATTATCTTAAAGGTCGCCATGGATCCGATCATCCATATGCTGCAGGTCATTTCCGGCGACAATATCGGCAGACAGGTCGCTAACGCCCATACGGTTTTCAAGCTGTTCCAGGTACTGATCCTGTTCCCGTTTGCGAATCAGCTGGTAAAGCTTACCTATGTGATCGTCAAGGGAGAGGACAAGAAGGTAGGCTACCGTGAGAATATGAAGCTCAAATATATCGGTTCCACCAATATCTTTTCGCCGGCTACCGCTGTTGTCGAGGCCACGAAGGAGCTTGAGCGGATGGCTCTTTTGGCCAGTGAGAATCTGAACCGGGCCATGAACGCCCTGATCACCCTTGACGAAGAGGATATCGAAACGGTATATGAGACTGAGCAGAATATCAATTTCCTGAACCACTCCATTACGGATTATCTGGTGAAGATATCCCAGGTGAATCTTCCCGTGGATGATGCCAATTCCATCGGTGCGCTGTTCCATGTCGTGAACGATATCGAACGGATCGGGGATCATGCCGAAAATGTGGCAGATGCCGCCGTACAAAGGCGGGAGAAAGGGATCGACTTCAGCCGTGAGGCCCAGCGGGAGATGGGCGTTATGTTAGACATGGTGAATAAGTTAGTGCAGTATTCCATCGATATGTTCGCCAACAGCGCGGAGGAACATATGAAGGATGCGGTGGCGCTTGAAAACGCCATCGATGAAAAGGAACGGGAGCTTCAGCAGAATCACATCGACCGGATGACCCGGAATGAGTGCACGCCGGAGGCCGGCATGCTTTACTCTGATATTATCTCGGGCTTGGAGAGAGTAGCGGATCACGCGACAAATATTGCCTTTGCCACGGCTTCTGCGGCTTTACAAACCTGAGATTATATGATAAAATCTTTAACGTTGTGTTTAAGAACGACCTACCGATGCTGGGATGACGGATTCTCCGACCGGATCGCGGTATCGGCGAATGACAGAACAGGAGGACATCAAAAATGATTACCAAAGAAAAAAAGACTGAGATCATGAAAAAGTATGCCCGTTCAGAGGGTGATACGGGGTCACCGGAGGTTCAGGTGGCCGTACTGACGGAAAGGATCAGAGAGCTTACAGAGCATCTGAAGGCAAATCCCAAGGATCATCATTCCGCAAGAGGTATGTATCAGATGATCGGTAGAAGAAGAGGCCTGTTGGACTATCTGAAGAGCAAGGATATTGAGAGATACCGTGAGATCGTAAAACAATTAGGCTTGAGGAGATGATGGAATGGATTATAAGAGCTATTCAATGGAGCTTGGCGGACGTACACTGACGGTAGATATCAACCGGGTGGCCAAGCAGGCAAACGGCGCGGCTTTGATGCATTATGGCGATACGATGGTTCTGTCTACCGCCACGGCTTCGGAGCAGCCGAGAGAGGGAATCGATTTCTTCCCTTTAAGCGTCGAATTTGAGGAAAAGATGTATGCCGTGGGAAAGATCCCCGGCGGCTTCAACAAGAGAGAAGGAAAGGCTTCGGAGAACGCCGTTCTGACGGCCAGAGTGATCGACCGTCCGATGCGGCCGCTGTTCCCGAAGGACTATCGCAATGATTGTACCTTAAACAATCTGGTGCTTTCGGTAGATCCCTCGTGCCGGCCGGAATTAGTGGCTATGTTAGGTTCGGCTATCGCCACGAGCATTTCGGATATTCCCTTTGACGGACCCTGCGCCACAACGCAGATCGGCATGATAGACGGCGAATTCATCGTGAATCCCAGTCAGGAACAGTGGAAAAACGGAGACCTGAACCTGACGGTCGCTTCTACCAGCGAAAAGGTGATCATGATCGAAGCCGGCGCTAACGAGATCCCCGAGGCGAAGATGATCGAGGCGATCTATAAGGCGCATGAGATCAACCAGACGATCATTGCCTTTATCAACGGGATTGTTGCCGAGGTCGGCAAGAAGAAGCATGAATATGTAAGTTGCGCTGTTCCCGAGGAGCTGTTTGAGGAGATCAAGAAGATCGTTCCGCCCGAGGAGATGGAAACGGCGGTCTTTACCGATGACAAGCAGGTCAGAGAGGGCAATATTTCTGAGATCACCGCGAAGTTAAACGAGGCCTTTGCCGATAAGGAGGAGTGGCTCGCGTTACTTCCCGACGCGATCTATCAGTACGAGAAAAAGACGGTCCGGAAAATGATCCTTAAGGATCATAAGAGACCGGACGGCCGTGAGATCACACAGATCAGGCCGCTTGCCGCCGAGGTGGATATCATACCGAGAGTGCACGGTTCCTCGATGTTTACGAGAGGCCAGACACAGATCTGCGATATCTGTACGCTGGCACCGCTTTCGGAAATGCAGAAGGTAGACGGACTGGACGCCAATGAGGTTTCCAAGCGTTATATGCACCATTATAATTTCCCTTCCTATTCGGTAGGCGAAACGAAGCCCTCCAGAGGACCGGGACGCCGGGAGATCGGCCATGGTGCTCTGGCGGAACGGGCACTGATCCCGGTGCTTCCTTCCGAGGAGGAATTCCCTTACGCGATCCGCTGCGTATCCGAAACCTTTGAGAGTAACGGTTCCACTTCCATGGCATCGACCTGCGCTTCCTGCATGTCCTTAATGGCGGCGGGCGTTCCAATCAAGAAGATGGTGGCAGGTATTTCCTGCGGTCTGGTAACCGGAGATACCGACGATGACTTTGTTCTGCTGACGGATATCCAGGGTCTGGAGGATTTCTTCGGCGACATGGACTTCAAGGTGACCGGTACGACGGAAGGTATTACCGCGATCCAGATGGATATCAAGATCCACGGTCTGACAAGACCGATCGTCGAAGGTGCGATCGCCAGATGCCGGGAGGCAAGACTGTTTATTATGGATACCTGCATGAAGCCGGCTATTTCGGCTCCGAGACCGCAGGTGAGTGAGTTTGCGCCGAAGATCATCCAGATAAAGATCGATCCGGAGAAGATCGGTGATGTGGTTGGCCAGAGAGGCAAGACGATCAATGCTATCATCGATCAGACCGGTGTGAAGATCGATATCACAGACGACGGCAGTGTTTCGATCTGCGGTACGGATCCGGAGATGATGGATAAGGCTCTGGAGCTTGTCAAGATCATCGTGACTGATTTCGAAGCCGGCCAGATGTATCAGGGCAAGGTTGTCAGCATCAAGGAATTCGGTGCGTTTATCGAGTTCGCACCGGGCAAGGAAGGCCTTGTACATATTTCCAAGATTGCGAAGGAGCGTGTAAACCGCGTGGAGGATTATCTGACACTGGGCGATGAAGTGAAGGTGAAATGCCTTGGCAAGGATTCCCAGGGACGGCTTTCCTTCTCCATCAAGGATGCAAAATAGAGATCGATAAAGTATGGCAACGGAGGCTTCCTGGAAACGGGAAGCCTTTTTTGCACGATAAGGCCGACAAATGGGCATTGTGACTGCGAAATTTTCGATTGCGTTTGTTAGTGATACGGATCAATAGCATAACAACGCTGTCAGGCAATCAATAGCAACCGATATAATACGTATTTTTATGTAAAACTGCGGGAACAAAAGGGCGTGAAATCGCCTTTTTTTCATATTTATCCACAGTAACGCATGATGTTAAGACGGGATATAATGTTTGCGGGAAAAGACGACGGAATGCCGCCCAGGCGCGAATTTCCTGCGTTTTTGCCCTGTGGACTTTGTGGATAACTGAGGGAAAACGGTTTTAGAAGCGGATCCTGAAAAAATGTGGATAAATCTGAAGATAATTTTCGGGGGTTTTGTGCCATATTTCGGCAAGTGGTCCCTTTTGTATGTAATTTTCTGAAAAATTCATAAAATTTAATTCGTTATCATTTCTGAATCTGGAAAATACGATACAGCTATGCTATAGTAATCGCAAAGCTTGTAATAGGAAAGAGAGGGGCGGAAAGCTATGAGCAGTCAAAATAATAAAAGAAGAGTTATCCTGATCGTCATGGACAGCTTTGGATGCGGTGAGGCGCCGGATGCTGCCGATTTCGGGGATGCAGGTGCGGATACGCTGAGATCCTGCTATCAGAGCCCCTTATTCAGGGCGGAGCATTTGAAGGAGCTTGGGCTGTTTAATCTTGACGGTATCGATTACGCGGAAGGTACGGATGCCCTGAAAGGCGCCTGTGCCAGAATGACGGAGGCCTCCCGGGGAAAGGATACAACGATCGGCCACTGGGAGATCGCGGGGATCATCTCGGATAAGCCGCTACCTACCTATCCGGACGGCTTTCCGGACGAAGTGCTTGAAGCCTTCTCCAGGGAGACGGGAAGAGGCGTGCTGTGCAATAAACCGTATTCCGGCACCGCCGTGATCAATGAGTACGGTGACGAGCATGTGAAAACGGGCAAGCTGATCGTTTATACCTCTGCGGATTCTGTATTTCAGATCGCCGCCCATGAGGATATCGTACCGCCGGAGCAACTGTATGAATACTGCCGGATCGCCAGAAGGATCCTGCAGGGAGAGCATGGCGTGGGACGCGTGATCGCAAGACCCTTTATCGGAAGCGAGGGAAACTATACCCGTACGACAAACCGGCATGATTTTTCGCTTCTGCCGCCAAAGGATACGATGCTTGATATCATAAGCGGCGCGGGGCTTTCCAGCATAGGCGTCGGGAAAATACATGATATATTTGCGGGGAAAGGACTGACGGAATATACCTACAGCACCGGCAACGCTGACGGGATCGAGAAAACGCTTGCGTATATGCGGCAGGATTTCAACGGGCTGCTTTTTACCAATCTGGTGGATTATGATATGCTTTACGGGCACCGTCGGGATCGTGACGGTTACGCGAAGGCGGTGGCGTATTTTGACGACAAGCTGCCGGAGCTTATGTCGTTATTAAAAGATGACGATATCCTGATGATCACGGCAGATCACGGATGCGATCCCGGCTTTACGAAAAGTACCGATCATACCAGAGAATATGTACCGTTATTGATTTATGGGAAAGATATTAAACCCTGTAACTACGGGTCAAGAAAGACTTTTGCCGATATCGCCGCGACGACGCTTTCGTATCTGGGACTGAGCGGAAATATCGCCGGTGATTCTCTGATCGATTTTTAAATAACTAAGGAACAGTTCCTAAGGATATCGAATAGGATTTTACGATATATGGACGTGCATCAGGAAATAAACAGAAGGAGAACCTTCGCTATCATATCCCATCCGGACGCGGGAAAAACAACGCTGACGGAAAAGCTTCTGCTTTATGGAGGCGCCATTAATCTGGCAGGCTCCGTAAAGGGAAAGGCAACGGCCCGCCATGCGGTTTCCGACTGGATGGAGATCGAAAAGGAAAGAGGTATTTCGGTGACCTCTTCCGTTTTACAGTTTGAATATGACGGCTTCTGCATCAATATTCTGGATACGCCGGGGCATCAGGATTTTTCTGAGGATACCTACCGGACGTTAATGGCCGCTGATTCGGCGGTCATGGTGATCGATGCCTCCAAAGGGGTCGAAGCACAGACCAGAAAGCTTTTCAAGGTCTGTGTCATGCGGAAAATACCGATCTTTACCTTTATCAACAAGCTTGACCGGGATGCGAATGATACCTTTGATCTGCTTGATGAGATCGAAAAGGAGCTTGGCATTGCCACCTGTCCGGTCAACTGGCCCATCGGGTCCGGGAAGGGCTTTAAGGGCGTCTTTGACCGAAAATCGGAGAGGATCGTATTGTTCTCGGATACCGAGAAAGGTACGAAGGAAGGGAAAGCAGAAGAGATCGCGCTTTCCGATGAGGCGGCTGCTGCCCGTATCGGTGAGGAGGCGCTTGCGGGTCTGAGGGATGAAATAGAGCTTTTAGACGGTGCCAGTGATGCCTTTGACCTTGACAGGGTCAGAAGCGGGGATCTGACACCGGTCTTTTTCGGGTCGGCCCTGACCAATTTCGGGGTAGAGATATTCCTGAAAAACTTTCTTCAGATGACGACGCCGCCGTTGCCCAGGCAGGCGGATATCGGGATCATCGATCCGGACGGAAGGGATTTTTCCGCATTTGTATTCAAGATACAGGCCAACATGAACAAAGCCCATCGTGACCGCGTCGCCTTTATGCGTATCTGCTCCGGGAAATACGAGGCACAGAACGAGGTGCGCCATGTCCAGGGGGACAGGCTGATGCGCCTGTCGCAGCCGCAGCAGATCATGGCGCAGGACCGCCATGTGGTGGAGGAAGCTTACGCGGGAGATATTATCGGTGTCTTTGATCCGGGGATCTTCTCGATCGGGGATACGCTCTGCAGTCCGGCGGACCGTTTCTGCTATGAGGGCATTCCAACCTTCGCACCGGAGCATTTCGCCAGAGTCCGGCAGATCGATACGATGAAGCGCAAACAGTTTGTCAAGGGCATCACCCAGATCGCGCAGGAAGGAGCAATCCAGATCTTTCATGAGCTAAACAGCGGGCTGGAGGAGATCATCGTGGGAGTCGTAGGCGTCCTTCAGTTTGAGGTGCTGAAGTACCGGCTTGAAAACGAGTATAATGTGGAAATCCTTCTGGAGAACCTGCCCTATGAGCATATCCGCTGGATCGTCAACAAGGATGCTGTGGATATTGACAGACTGAGCGGTACTTCGGATATGAAAAAAATACAGGATCTGAAAGGAAATCCTCTGTTATTATTTGTAAACAGCTGGAGCGTCAGGATGACACTTGAAAGGAATGAAGGGTTAGAGCTTGCGGAATTCAGCAGAGAATAACAGTAAAAATAAGATAACATATATTATAATAACGATAGTTATTGCTGTATGCGGCCTCTGCCTGAGCGGTTGCGAGCTGCTTGAGGATATCGGCTACGCGGTGCAGGATATATCGGAGGAGATCGTCGGCCATCTGCGCTATCGGGATGAAGATGATTACGAGATCGATGTGGTTTCCGGTGAGACACCGGAATTTATCATCACGATCACCGATGATGAGGCGGAGCAAAGCTCCTTTGAGAATGCGGCCAGACTTTCGGGCAACTCCCTGACCAGTATACGGGTAAATGAGATTTCCAACATTATCGACGGGTATGCCTATGCCATGCTCATGGATGAGGAAAGGGCCATTTACGACCAGATATATGATCTGCTTGCCAATTTCAAGACGGATGTCGTATTGTCGACCACCGATACGGATATTCTGGATCATGCCTTTACCTGCGTGCTGATCGATCATCCGGAGATATTCTATGTGAAGGGCTATTCTGTCAAAACCTATTCGAAGGAGTCTGTGATCGAAAAGATCTCCATGACCGGTACCTATACCATGACGCAGTCGCAGGCTATCGAACTCTCGAAGGAGTTGGACGGTTACTACGCCGCCTGTCTGTCCGGCATCCCGGCGGATGCCGACGAATATGAGCGGGTACGGGATGTTTATCAGTATATCATTCGCCATACGGAATATGATCTGAAGGCACCGAATAATCAGAACGTGCTGAGCGTCTTTATGAATCACCGCAGTGTCTGCCAGGGCTATGCGAAGGCCATGCAGTATATCCTGAACCGGATGGGGATATTCTGTACCCTGGTGGAAGGTACCGTCAAGGGGACGGAGGCGCATGTCTGGGATATGGTGCGGATCAACGGGGAGTACTATCATGTGGATCCGACCTGGGGCGATGCCTCCTACCGGCTCGTTTCCGACGAGGACGACAGGGAATCCCTTCCGCCGCCGGAGATCAACTATGATTACCTCTGCATTACCACGCAGGAGATCCTGAAAACGCATTCGATCAAAGAAGTGGTTCCCGTCATGGAATGCACCTCGATGGAAAACAATTATTACGTGCGGGAGGGATTGTATTTTACCTATGTGGACGATGAGGGACTGCACAGGGCGTTTGACACCGCCTATGAAAACAGTCAGCTCACGATCACGATCAAATGCTCGGATGATAAGGTATACGGCGATATGGTGGAGTATCTGCTGACCAATCAGAAAATATTCAATTATCTTGCCAATACCTCGGTCAGCTATGTTACGGTGGAGGAGCAGGAGGAGATCATCTTTTATCTGTAGAAGAGTTTTATCGTTTACTATACACAAAGTACCATGGTTCTGCTATAATATAGGAAATGTTTTTACGGGAGGTTTTTCATGGTCAGAGAATCAGATCATAATACATTGGAAGCTCTTTCGGACTGCAAGTGCGAGATACGGATCGCCGGTGATGTGGTGGCGAATATTGCAGCGATAGCGGCCGCGGAGGTAGAAGGCGTTGCGGGACTTGCGGGGAATATGACCGGTGAGTTTCTCAGCAAGGTCGGTATGCGCACCCCGCCAAAAGGCGTCAGCGTTGAGGTGGAGGATTCGATTGTATCCGTCAAAATGGCTTTGATCATGGATTACGGATATAATATTCCGGTTACCAGCAAGAAGGTGCAGGAGCGGGTGAAGAATTCCATAGAAAGTATGACGGGTCTGGAGGTAGCCGATGTCAGTATTCATATCGCGGGCATCGATACCTCAAAGCAGGAGTAGGCTTTTGCATGAAAAGACAGGATGTTAGAGAGCATTTGTTTCGCCTGCTGTTCCGCCTGGAATTTGACGGCATGGCAGATATGACAGAAGAGACGGCATATTATTTCGTTGCGCCGTCAGAAGAGGAGGATGTCATTGACGCCCGTTTCGGCGAAGCGGATCGTCTTTATATTTTAAAGAAATATGAGAATATCAGGGCTGACAGGGAAAAGCTTGATGAGATCATAAACGATGCTTCCCGCGGCTGGGATATCCATCGCATGGGAAAGGTGGAGCTGACGATCCTGAGGCTTGCCGTGTACGAGATCCTCTTTGATGACGATATTCCGGTTGGCGTAGCCATCGACCAGGCGGTAGAGCTTGCAAAAAAATACGGTCAGGATGAGTCTTCTGCCTTTGTAAACGGAATTCTTGCCAATATCGCGCGGCGTTGACCCGGTCAAGAGGAATACGCTGTTATGAAAAACGCCTTTACGGTATCGAAGGTCAATTCCTATATCAAGAGCATGTTTACGCAGGATTTTATGCTGCGTTCTATTTATGTAAAGGGAGAGATCAGCAATGTCAAGTATCACTCCTCCGGTCATATTTATTTCACTCTTAAGGATGATGGCGGGACACTGAATGCGGTGATGTTCGTTTCCTACCGGCAGAAAGGTCTTTCCTTTGAGCTTGTTAACGGCCAGCAGGTGATCGTGTTTGGCAGTATCGAGGTTTATGAGCGGGACGGCAAGTACCAGCTTTATGCCAGGGAAATAACGGCTGACGGTGTCGGAGCGCTCTACGAGCGTTTTGAACGGCTGAAAAAAGAGCTTGAGGAGATGGGCATGTTCGACGTCTCCTATAAGCGCGAGATCCCCCGGTACGCGCAGACCGTCGGCATCGTTACGGCAGAGACCGGGGCGGCCATATGGGATATGATCCGGACGGCGGCAGAGAGAAATCCTTTTGTACAGCTGATCCTTGCGCCGGCTAAGGTGGAGGGAGAGGGCGCCGCCGAAAGCATCGCCGCCGGTATCCGGGCGCTGCAGGCGCTTGCGGTTGACGTGATCATTGTTGGCCGGGGCGGCGGTTCGATCGAGAATCTCTGGGCTTTTAACGAGGAGATCGTAGCCCGTGCGATCTTTGACTGTCCTGTCCCGGTGATCTCGGGCGTGGGTCATGAAACGGATTTTACCATTGCGGATTATGTAGCGGATATGAGAGTCGCAACGCCTACCGCGGCGGCAAAGGCAGCGGTTTTTGAGCTCGATTCCTTTTTCCGGGAGCTTTATGAAAAGAGCGAGCGGTTAAAAAAAGCCATGCGCCAGAGGATCTTGGAGGAGCAGAGCAGGCTCGCCTATGATAAGCTGAAGCTTTCCGCCCTGAGCGCGGAGAGCAGGCTGCGTGAAAAGAGGCTGCACCTGGAAAACTGCCGTGAGCTGCTTTCGGATCTGATGGAAAAAGCGCTTGAAAACAGAAGAACAAGACTGCTGCTTATGGCTGAGCGGCTAAACGGGCTGTCGCCCTTAAGACGGTTACGAAGCGGATACGCGCTGGTTGAGAAGGATGATGCGGTCGTAAACAGCGATACGCTTCTGCAGAAGGGAGACAGACTGAAGCTCAGGCTGATCAACCGGGATATCGAAGCAACGGTGGAAAAGGTGATCTTACAGGAAGCAAGAGGATCAGAGGGAGAGGAAGCATGAACGAAAACACGGAACCGGCTGCCGCCGGAGAGCGGAATCTGGAGGAATGCCTTCGGGAGCTCGAAGAGACGATCCGGACGTTAGAGGAAAGCGAGCTGCCGCTCGAAGAAAGCTTCCGTCTCTATCAGAAAGGAATGGAATTAGTCAGGATCTGCGACGGGAAGATAGACCGGGTCGAAAAGAAAGTACTGAAACTGAACGAAGAAGGAAAACCGGATGAATTTTGAAACAGAGGAATTTAAGAACAGGCTGCAGGCAGAAAGAGACAGGGCCGAGGAGGTCCTTCGCAAATATGCAGTCTGTGCGGAAGAGGGATATCAGCGTCCTCTGCTGTCTGCCATGAATTATTCGCTGACGGCCGGCGGGAAACGCCTGCGGCCGATCTTTATGCATTTGGTCTTTGAACTCTTTGCCGATGAAAAAGACAATACCGTTTTACTTGAGCATTTTATGGCCGCGATGGAGATGATCCACACGTATTCACTGGTACACGATGATCTGCCGGCGATGGATAATGATCTTTACCGGCGCGGCAGGAAGACCACGCATGCTGTTTACGGCGAGGCGATCGGTATTCTGGCGGGAGATGCTCTTTTAAACCGCGCTTATGAGACGGCCTGCGGCGCTTTTTTGAGCTGCACGTCGGAAAATGATATGAAACGGGTTGCCCGTGCGCTTTCGATCCTTTCGGAAAAAGCCGGTGTTTACGGGATGGTCGGGGGACAGACCGCCGATGTTTATGCCGAGAAGACCGATATGCCGATGGATAAGGAGCAGCTTGATTTCACTATCCGCTTAAAAACCGGGGCGTTGATAGAGGCTTCCTTTATGATCGGCGCGGTATTGGCAGGTGCCGGAGAGGAAGAGGTGGATCGGATGGAACGAGCCGCTTCCTTTGTCGGAAAGGCATTTCAGATCCAGGACGACATACTTGACATGATCGGTGATGAGGAAAAGCTCGGGAAGCCGGTCGGCTCCGATGCCCGCAACCAGAAATCCACGTATGTGACGCTTTACGGGCTTGAGGAGGCCGGACAGGACGTGGCAAGATACTCCGGTGAGGCGCTCTCCCTTCTGGAGGACTTTGCGGACAGCGAATTTCTGCGCGCGCTGATCGGATCGCTGATCAACCGCAACTCATAATTCTGAAATGATTCGGTCTGAAAAGTAGCGCAAACCGGCGCAGTTGAGGATAATGAAATGATACTGGATCAAATACAAAAGCCCAATGATATCAAAAATATAGATCCCGCGGATTATGACGCGTTAGCCGAGGAAATCCGTGAATTTCTGGTCAACAAGATCAGTAAATCGGGGGGACATCTCGGCAGCAATCTCGGGGCGGTCGAGCTGACCATGGCGCTGCATTTGATGGCGGATCTGCCGAAGGATAAGATCATCTGGGATGTGGGGCACCAGTCCTATACCCATAAGCTTCTGACCGGCCGGCGCGAGGGCTTTGACAAGCTGCGGAAATACGGCGGGATGAGCGGCTTCCCGAAACGGGCGGAAAGCGCCTGTGACGCTTTTGATACGGGGCACAGCTCCACCTCGATCTCGGCGGGGCTCGGCCTGGTAAAGGCCAGAGACCTCAGGGGAGAGGATTACGCGGTCTATTCCGTGATCGGAGACGGCGCCCTGACGGGCGGCATGGCTTATGAGGCGTTAAATAACGCCGCAAGGCTTAAGACGAATTTTGTGGTGATCCTAAATGATAATGCCATGTCCATTGCAGAGAACGTGGGAGGCGTTTCCAAGTATCTGCGCCGGATCCGTACGATGGAACCGTATCGGAATTTCAAGATCGATCTGGAGGATTCGCTTTTAAAGCTTCCCCGGGTGGGCGAGCGGGTGCTCGAAACATTAAAACGTTATAAAAGCGGCTTCAAACAGCTGGTGGTACCGGGAATGTTTTTTGAGGATATGGGTATCACCTACCTCGGTCCTGTGGACGGTCATGACGTGACGGCCATGCAGAAGATGTTCACGGAGGCAAGGAAGATCCCCAAATGCGTGATCGTTCACGTTATTACGAAAAAGGGGAACGGATACCTTCCGGCGGAGCGGCATCCGGCACGTTTTCACGGGGCGGAGCCCTTTGACACGCAGACGGGTCTGCCTCTTGTAAACCGTAAGAAGTCCAATTATACCGATGTCTTTTCGACTGTGATGACAAAGCTTGGCGCCAGGGATGAGAAGGTCGTGGCGATTACCGCGGCCATGCCCGACGGAACCGGCCTCAAGCGTTTTTCGAATATGTATCCGGACCGCTTTTTCGATGTGGGGATTGCGGAGCAGCATGCGGTCACCTTTGCCGCCGGGCTCGCGGCGGGCGGGCTGAAGCCGATCGTAGCGGTTTATTCCTCTTTTTTACAGCGGGCATATGATCAGATCCTGCATGATGTCTGCATTCAGGATCTTCCTGTGGTTTTCTGCATAGACAGGGCGGGCCTGGTCGGCTCCGACGGGGAGACGCATCAGGGCATCTTTGACCTGTCCTACCTTCTTTCGATCCCGAATATGAGCGTGATGGCGCCGAAGAATAAATGGGAACTGTCGGACATGATCAAATTTGCCGTCAACTACGGCAGGCCCATCGCCATACGGTATCCGCGGGGAGAGGCTTATGACGGCCTGAAGGATTACCGCGCGGCGATAAACTACGGCAGGAGCGAGATCATTTACGATGAAGAGGCGGTGGTGCTGTTTGCGCTCGGCAGTATGGTAAAGACGGCGGAAACCGTCAGAGAAGCCCTGCGGGCGGAAGGGATCCCCTGCAGTATCGTCAATGCCCGCTTCGCGAAGCCGATCGATACGGCCATGCTCGACAGACTGCCGAAAAAGCATGAGCTGCTTGTCACCATGGAGGAAAATGTGTTAAGCGGCGGGATGGGAGAGCAGGTCAGAAACTATATTGATGAGAACGGGCTCGATCTGGAGGTGCTTTCGATAGCGCTGCCGGATAATTATGTCGAACACGGCAATGTGGAGCTTTTAAAAAGGGAAACGGGGATCGACGCGGATACCGTCGTCGAAAAGATCCTGCGTGTGACAGGAGCGGCGGGGATTCATGAAAAGCAGGCTTGATATCATTCTGGTGAACCGGGGGCTTGCTCCTTCCCGGGAGAAGGCCAGAGCGCTTATCATGTCGGGCAATGTCTTCGTGAGGGGGCAGCGTGAGGACAAGGCGGGCGCGATGTTTGATGAAAACGAACCGGAGCTTTTTGTGAAGGAAAACCCGCTCCCCTATGTAAGCCGCGGCGGTCTGAAGCTCGAAAAAGCACTGAAGGTTTTCGGACTGTCCGTGGAGGATCTGATCTGCATGGATATCGGTGCTTCCACCGGCGGATTTACGGATGTGATGCTGCAAAACGGAGCAAAGAAGGTCTACGCCATCGATGTGGGACACGGACAGCTCGACTGGCGGCTTCGCAACGATCCGCGGGTTGTCTGTATGGAACGCGTGAATTTCCGGAACATCCCGGACGATGCGGTTCCCGAATCTGTCGGGTTTTCTGCCTGCGACGTATCTTTTATCTCTCTCTCGAAAATCTTTCCCAGGGCATATTATTTTCTGGAAAACGGCTCTCCCATGGTCTGCCTGATCAAGCCGCAGTTTGAAGCCGGACGGGAGAAGGTCGGAAAGAAGGGCGTTGTGCGGGACAAGAACGTCCACCGGGAGGTGATCCTTTCCGTTTCGGATCAGGCAGTACAGAACGGCTTTCGGATCCTGGGGCTATCCTTTTCACCGATCCGGGGCCCGGAAGGGAATATCGAATATCTCCTTCAGCTGAAAAAGGAGGATATCGGAGATCCCGAAGTTCCGGCGCCTGCGGAAGCTTTTTGGCCGCCCGGGTTCGAAGCGCTTGTTGACAATGTGATAAAAGAGGCTCATGAGAGCTTTTCACGGAATTGATCCGTTCAGGGCACTGACCGGACCGGCATGAACAGGTTCATGCTTACGCGCCCGATCTGCAAGCGAATCGGCGCAGGAAGGAAAAGCGAAGAAGCATGAAAAAAATACATCTGGTGATCAATGAGGAAAAGGACAGGGAACGCAGGCTCGTAACGCAGATCAGGGATTACCTGCTTGCGCGGGGCGTCAGCTGTACGGAGGAGAGCATCAACAGAGACGACACCGCCTGCGGTTTGTCGGAGGATCTGCATGATACGGATTGTGTGCTGACGCTCGGGGGCGACGGGACATTTATTCAGGTCGCGTCGAAAACGGCAGGCAGCAATATTCCGATGTTAGGGGTCAATCTGGGGAAGACCGGATATCTGACAGAGGTGGAGCAGGAGAATGTCCTGCCGGCGCTTGAGCGGATCTTGACGGGACAATACCTGATCGAGAACCGTATGATGCTAACCGGCACCTATACGGATGAGACCGGGGTGGCGAAGGAGCGCTTTGCGCTCAATGATATCGTCATATCCCGTTACGGCAGCTTCCGGGCCGTACGCTATGAGCTGTATGTGAATAACTGCCTTTTAAACAGCTATGACGCGGACGGTATGATCATTTCCACGCCTACCGGCTCCACAGGCTATAATCTTTCCGCCGGCGGACCGATCGTGAAGCCCACGGCGCGTTTGATCCTTGTGAATCCGGTCTGCCCGCATACCCTGAATACAAGAGCCATCGTGCTGTCATCGGAGGACGTGATCCGTGTCCGGGTCATCGGCGGCCGCTTCGGCCAGGAATTCGAAGCGGGCGTATCCTGCGACGGCGGACGGACGGACAGGCTGCGGGCCGCGCAGGAGGTAACGGTCTGCCGGGCGGAGGTGGAAACCCGCCTGATCCGTCTGAAGGAAGAAAGTTTTTTGGATACGCTGTCCCGCAAAATGAAGGGATAGTCCGGCTTGCACGGCAGGCCGGCGCAGTAAGGAGTAAGATAATATATGTTATTAAATCTTCATGTAAAAAATCTGGCATTGCTTCAGGATGTGGAGATGGTGTTTTCGGAGGGCTTTAATGTCCTGAGCGGTGAGACGGGGGCCGGAAAATCCCTGATCATTGATTCGGTGAATTTCGCCCTCGGAGACCGGGTGGCCCGCGATATGGTGCGTGAGGATACGGACTACGCGCTCTGCGAACTGACCTTTCTGGTACGTGACGAGGCTGTACGGGAAAAGCTTTCCGCCCTCGGGATCGAGACAGAGGAGGATCTGGTGGTACTATCCCGGAAGATCATGAACAGGCGCGGAACGGCACGCATCAACGGCGAAACGGTTTCCGCGGCTACCCTGAAGGCGGCGGCGTCGCTTTTAATCGATATCCACGGGCAGCACGAGCATCAGTCCCTGTTATATAAAAGCAGGCATCTGGAAATGTTAGACGAGTACTGCGGGGACGAGCTCGCCGTGTTGACCGGAGAGCTGCGGGAGGTCTGGCAGAGCTATGCCGAAAAGCAGAAGACCCTTGCCGAAAGCCGGGAGAAGCTCGGCGATATCGAGCGGGAGAAGGAACTGTTACGCTTCGAAGTCAATGAAATAACAGCTGCTTCTTTAAAAGAAGGCGAGGATGAAGAGCTGGAGAACCGCTACCGAAAGATGCAAAATGCCAGACGCATCCTGGAAGCGGTCGGACTGGCGCATCGTCAGTGCGGCTACGAGGAGGAGGCCTCCGCGGGCACGCTGGTCGGCCGGGCGTTAATGGAGGTTCGTCATGTGGAATCCCTGGATGAGGAGTTAGCTTCGGTTTCAGGCCTGCTTAATGATATCGACGGCCTGTTAAATGATTTTAACAGAGCTGTCGCGGAGTATGAGCAGAGCTTAGAGTATTCCGGAGAGGAATATGAGGAAACGGAAAACAGACTGAATCAGCTGAACCACTTAAAAAGCAGGTACGGTAATACAATATCGGATGTTATAAAAACACTTGCTACCAAGAATGAAACCCTTGCCCGATATGAAAATTATGAGGAATATCTGGAAGGGCTTCAGAAAGGATGCAATGCGCTCTATGAAAAAGCGCTGTCCTTAGGGCGTTCTGTCAGTCTCATACGTAAGAAAGGGGCATCCGCGCTCGCGCAGCAGATCGTCTCAGGACTGAAGGATCTGAATTTCCTCGATGCCCGCTTTGAGATCGCGGTCAGGACGGATGAAGCGCAGCTGTCGGCAAAGGGTATGGATGATGTGGAGTTTATGATCTCCACGAATCCCGGGGAAAAGATCAGACCGTTGACGGAAGTCGCTTCCGGCGGAGAGCTATCGCGGATCATGCTGGCTTTGAAGACCGTACTCGCGGATAAGGATAATATCGAAACGCTGATCTTTGATGAGATCGATACCGGCATCAGCGGGCGGACGGCCCAGAAGGTATCCGAAAAGCTGATGCTTTTGTCACGGGGCAGGCAGGTGATTTGCATTACCCATCTGCCGCAGATCGCTGCCATGGCGGATGCCCATTATGAGATCTTAAAGCAGGTGGCGAAAGGGCGCACGGAGACCGTGGTCAACCGCTTAAGCGGGGAGGATATCGTTAAGGAGCTTGCCCGCATGCTTTCGGGCGCGGAGGTGACAGAGCAGGTGGTAAGATCGGCCGGCGAGATGAAGGAGCTGGCGGAAGAGCTGAAGCGCGGAATAAAGATAAAAGAGTGATTTGCTCCGCAAATCGGCGCAGACTGAGGGGAAAATAGTGCAGAAGGGAAAACGAAAAAGGAAAAGGGGGACAATCGCCGCGATCCTGCTTCTTTTTGCTGTTTTTGCGGCAGCGGCGGTTTCGTTCTTTCTTTCCCGCAGACCCTATGGTGTGATCAGCCTGAAGGACTGCTATCTGAAATCACTGAAGGGCTATGACGGGAAAGGCAGCTTCGAGCTGACGCTTGATGAGGGAAAGCTGAAGGCCGGTCTGTTTGAGGCAATGAAACAGCAGGAGAACAGTATCTTTGCCGGCGATGCGCCGGATAAGGAGGCTTATTTATCCTTTGCGGATACGGTGAGCGCGAAGGCACCCGCCGGTTCCCTGAAAAACGGCGATACGGCAGAACTGACCTATGACTGTGATATGGCTTTGGCGGGCCGCCTGAATCTGAAGATCACCGGCCGGGAGGAAACGGTTACCGTATCCGGGCTGAACGAGGCAAGGACCATCACGACAGAGGAGCTGTTTCAGGATGTTTCTCTTTCGTTTGCGGGCGCTTCTCCCAGACTCACGCTGACGGTGGTCAATAACAGCGAGGATGATTTTATTCGCGATATCGTTTTCCATCCTGCGGAGGAAAAGCCGTACTACGCGTTGGGAGACAGGATCACACTGCGGGCTTATTTCGGGGAAAACGAATGTATGAAGCGCCAGATCGTGACAGAGAAGCCCAGTGCCGAGTGTCTGAAGGTTTATGAGGTTTCGGATACGGACCGGTACGTGGGAAGAGAGGATATCCTTCCGGCTTCGTTTCTCACACGGGCGGTGGAAGCCGGCAAGGCAGCGTTTACCGATGCCAACGCCTACGGTGTACGCGTTTTTATCGAAGCGGGACTTGTCCCGATCTATGTGAATAAACAGGCGACCTTTCAGTGGAAGACCCCGGAGTTTTATAAGGCCTTCTATAAGACCATAAAACCGGGATCGGAAAACAATCCGGGCGTTGCCTTCAATATGCTCGATCTGATCTACACCTGCGATATGACCCAGGCTGACGGTGTGACGACCTCTGCCAGAGCAGTGGTGCGTTTTGAAAATATCATAAAGAGGGCAGACGGGACCTATGACTGCGATCTGTCTGATCCTTCCCTGATCTCTGCCTCCCATATCGCGTCGAATATCACGCAGGTCGTGATCGATTACAGTAAGGATGATTATTTTGTTGAAGAAGCAGCGTTAAATTGATATAATTATTGATATTGGAGACCGAACGCGGAGGTGGCTTGATGAAAAACGTACTTTTTGCAGCATCAGAGAGTGTTCCCTTTGTGAAGACCGGAGGACTGGCGGATGTGGTCGGTTCTCTCCCCAAATGCTTTGACAAAAGGTATTTCGATTGCCGGGTAGTGCTCCCGAAGTATCTCTGCATTAAGCAGGAATACCGGGAGAGAATGGAATACGTTTCGCACTTCTATATGGATTACGATAATCAGTCCCGGTATGTCGGTATCTTCAAGCTGGTGCACGAGGGCGTGACCTTCTACTTCGTGGATAATGAGCATTATTTTGCCGGTTCGACGCCTTACGGGGACGTTCTGTGGGATATTGAGAAATTTGTTTTCTTTTCCAAGGCCGCGCTTTCGATCCTGCCCGTCGTTGGTTTTAAGCCCGATATCATCCACTGTCACGACTGGCAGACCGGTCTGATCCCCGTATACTTAAAGGAACGTTTCCATGAAGGGGATTTCTTCCGGGATATCAAGTCTGTGATGACTATCCATAATCTGAAATTCCAGGGTGTCTGGGACGTGAAGACCATACAGGCCTATTCCGGTCTGCCGGGCTATTTTTTCACGCCTGACAAACTGGAATCCTACAAGGACGCAAATCTCTTAAAGGGCGGGCTTGTTTACGCGGACGCGATCACGACGGTCAGCGAAACCTACGCGAATGAGATCAAAACGAGATTTTACGGCGAGGGCCTTGACGGGCTTTTGTCCGCGCGCAGCAATGATCTCAGAGGTATCGTGAACGGGATCGATTACAGGGAATATGACCCGGCAACCGATAAGTATCTGAAATATAAATATAATGCGAGGGATTTCCGCAAGG
>JAILQQ010000266.1 GCA_024698885.1 Lachnospiraceae bacterium
CTAGCAATCCTTTTTTACATAATGTGCTTAACTGCTGTGTAAGAGCAGATTTTGAAATCTCTCCGTTGTAAATATCGGAGAAGAATATCGGTTCGCCTTCTTTGTATTTTTCAGTTAGCATTTCATAAATCATATTATCACCACCTAAACGAAATGTAATCTATAATATAATTTGTTAAGTTGATTCTATCAAATACATCGTAAATGTCAAGCCAGCGATTTTTTATTATCTGAGAAGGATTTATTTTTTGCGCAAATTTCTGCAGATTCATATTGAATCCTGCCCATATGTTTTTTGACCGGGTGGAAATAAATATTTTCACCCTGATTATGTGTCGTGACACAGTTGATCTCGCGAAGCGTGCGAAATAGAAACCACCCGTTGGACGGGTGGTCATGATTATACGGAAAAAATCATAAGGTCCTTGCCTGGCCGGAGCAGAAGATTAAGATACGGTGGAAATTTAAGAAGTGATGAAGCATCGGGGGCTGAGGGCATTCCAATTTTTTTGTTTGAGGACTATTCAGGCGTTACATATTGCGGTAGCATATCTTATGTAATTCGTATAAGTTTATTATAGGGTGATTGAGGAAAGAACATGGTCACGAACAAGATTGAAATCGATTGAAATCGATATAAAGGTTAAATGTGTGGAAGAACAGATGACTCAGGCGAAACTGGCTGAAAAGGTTGGTACGCCGGCTTCCTACGTGAATAAGCTGATAAAGCGGGAAGAAGGTGTAGTGAATAACACTTTCGTTAAGATGCTGGAGGCTCTGGGATATGACATAGAGCTTCATTATGTGAAGAGGGAAGAAAAATGATGGATATTCAGTTAAAAGATTATCAGTTAGATTGTTTGGAAAAGGTTACGTCCAAAATAAGTGATGGGGCAAAGCATTTGAGTGTCGTAATGACTGCTGGATTTGGACAGAAAACAACTTCTTTGTTCCTTGCAAATAGACTTTACTCCGAAGAACAGACCATGATTGCTATGGTTTTCAAATATAAGGCTGCGTTAATGCAGACAAAATCAGATGCGGAAAAAATAGGAATAGATTCAGTGGAATTTTTTAGCGTGAATGAGTTCCTCAGTAATGAAACGGACTATCAGTATGTCATTTTGCATGATCTATCCACTTATGAAAGAAAACAGATACAGGAATATATTGAATCCAAGGATAGTATTACCATATCGTTTTCAGCACCAGGGCAAGAAGTTGTTGGCGAAAATGTGAATCCGGCGATGAATCAGCGATTAATGGCTTATATGGAAAGACTCTCTCCGGTTGTATGCGTTTATGTCACAAATGAGGTCTTAGATATTAGGGATGCAAAATATGCTGGAAAGCTGAAAGCGTATATGTAAACAAAGAAAACCTGGCTACAGCCAATTGGCTTCAACAGGAAAAGATTCAAACTGTTAATGAACGAGATGAAGTAAAAAGGCGTAATGATCGTCTGCAAGCATATATGAAAGCTATCAAGCAGGCACAGGATCAGCAAAAAATAAAAGAACAGGCTGCAGAGATAGAGCGATTAAAAGCGTTGCTTCAAGCAGATGAAAGAAACAAGAAAATTGAAGAACTTGAAGCTCGCGAAGTAGAGTATCAAGAGCAGTTGAGGGAAAAAGATGCCAGAATTGCACAGCAGGATCAGATGATTGCATTTCAACAGGATATTCTGTCAGGATTTGGAATTGATGCTTTTATTATTCAGGACTCTTTTAACCAGATTCAAATGGCAAGAGTGTCGCTAAAAAATGATTTGGAAAGTAGCGATGATGCTGCTAAAGAGAGTGCGCTAAAAAAGCTTCAGGATAAAGTGGCAGAAATAGTAAGCAATCTGACGCAATCGGCGTTATCCACGAAAGACCACCAGTATTTTGAAGATTATCTCATTGGTGAGCTAACGGAAGAAGTGTGGAGACGGCTTGATGATAAGAGCAAGGCTTTCTTGATTACGGCAAAGAGTAATTACGAAAGCATGATAAAAATGAAAGACAGTGAAACCTTTGATTACTCTGGAGTGTGCCTGCTTGTAACGAAGGCTTTAGAAGTAGAAACAACCAAACGGTTCTTTATAAGCTATAAAAATTTCCTGGAACAAAAATACAGTTCTGTATCTCGATGGCCTTTCGCTCTTAGACAACGGGATAGAGGACAGATTACTGAAACTGTAATATCTGATAGCGAGTTTACGCTGGGATCTGTAGTTTCTGTGATAGGTCTGAAGCGTGATTATGATACAGATGGGAATATAACTGGCTACCAGATAGCGCATGTAGGTACTAAAAATGAATTCCTTGATTATGCAAGGAACAACCTATTTAAGTTCTCTGAACGGCGTAGAGTTGAGGCTGAAATAGATAAAGATTATCACTTTATAGAAAAGGTGCGTCTGGATTATAGAAATCCTTCAGCTCATAGGGATAGGCTGACAATAACATCAGCCAGAGGTTGCTTGGAATATGTAATAGATGTTCAGCACATGCTTAAGGAAATGCTGAGTACAATGAAAATCTGACAAAGCAGGAGGAAAGTTTTTTGGCATATGAGACACCGCTCACAATAGCAGTGGTAATGAAGGATATTTCTGCGAATAAATATGTTCTTCCATCAATCCAAAGGGAGTATGTGTGGGATACGACTCAGATTGAAACTCTGTTTGACAGTTTGATGTAGGATTATCCCATCGGAGCGTCCCTTTTCTGGGAGATCAGTAAGGATAAACTGGGGGACTATGATTTTTATGAGTTCCTGAAGAACTATCATGAAAAGAACTCTGTCCATAATAAGAAGGCAGACCTTAAAGGGGCAGATGGTGTGACAGCTGTTCAGGATGGACAACAGCGTCTCACTTCATTTTATATTGAATTAAAGGGGACATATGCCTATAGGTTAAAGTATAAGCAGAAGAAAAATGATAACGCTTATCCTGATATTAATGCTTACTTTGAGCGAGAAGTACTTCCTTTTGCGCCTGATGCATGGATTGATGAAAAGAAGTCCAAGGTGGGATAGAGATTCCATTCACAAGATATTTTTACAAATATGAAGCACCGAGACCATCAGAGGAAATTATGGAGCTTGAAAAAGAATTGTCCGGTAGTCTGGAGGAGGTATTTCGCTAATGGCTAAGAAAAAAGAGATTAATATTATATCCTCTGCAGCAGAGTATCTGACGTTTATTACTGCTACCGGTGAAGGTGGGATAGAGGCAATTTATGCAGATGAGAATGTTTGGTTAAGTCAAAAAATGATGGGTGTTCTTTATGATGTTGGAAAGAGCACAATTAATTATCATTTACATAAGCTGTATGCAGATGGCGAAATAGAAGAGAATTCAGTTGTTCGAAAATTTCGAACAACTGCCGATGACGGAAAAGATTACGATACGTTGCATTATAATCTTAAGGCTATCATTGCAGTTGGTCATAAAGTGGACTCGGAAAAAGCAGTCCAATTTCGTAAATGGGTAAATACAATAATCAAATAATATACGATTAAAGGCTATGCCATGGATGATGATAGGCTCAAAAAAGGCGGTAGTATTTTAACTAAGGAGTATTTTGAGCAGTTATTGGAACGTAAATTCTATCAGAAGATAACGGATATTTACGCGACTTCAATTGATTATGATTCTACAGCAAAGGAAACAAAGCGATTTTTTGCAGCTGTATAGAACAAGCTTCACTATGCTGTTCATGGTCAGACCGTAGCAGAAGTGATTTATAACAGGGCGGATGTTGAGAAAGAGCATATGGGACTCACAACCTGGGAAGGGTCTCCGAATAGCAAGATTCATAAGTATGATGTTACCGTGGCAAAGAATTATTTGACGGAAGAAGAGTTAGCTATCCTTAGTAGAATGGTTACGGCCTATCTGGATTTGGCAGAAAGTATGGCAATGCGAAATATTCCTATGACTATGGCAGATTGGGAAATAAGATTGGATGGTTTTCTTACTCTGATGGATCATGAGGTTCTTAAGGATAAGGGGAAAATTAGTGCAGAGCAAGCTAAGATTCATGCGGAAACGGAGTTCGAAAAATATAGAGTGATTCAGGATCGATTATTCCAAAGCGATTTTGATCGATTCATTGAGTTGGAAGAACATTTAAAAGATGAACGTAAATAAAAGAAAAGGAAGAATACTCTAAATGAAAGAGTTCTTCGATGTTGTTGATTGGTAAAACAAGGCGCTGTTTAGCTATGGACATCCATTCCGATTTTGATTATTCTATTCATAGGTGACCTCCTTTTGTATGCGGTAATCCCTGTTACCATTGATCTTGACAATCATCAGTATACAGGTAAATCCACGTTGCTACAAATGTGAGGTCACTTCATATTATCTAAGGATTACCTGCAATCTATTATCATTATTTGTACCAGATGAACAAGTTAGCAAAAATGTATTATTCAAATTCAATAGTTCCTGAATATCCCCTTCCCCGGGCCCGCACCGATCCGGTCTGCCTGCTGACCGGATCATTTCATTATTCCTTGCTCTCCTCAAGCACCTCCATCACAAAGGGCGGGCACTCGCCGTTGCGGATCCGGTAGGACACCATGAAATAAGTTCTGCTGCTGCCGCTGTTATTTCCGTTCCGGTAATACGCGTCCAGATATACGACCGGTTCGGTCTGTTTTAACTGATCCTCCTGCAGGATCCAGTTCATCGAATAATATTCATCATAGATGACATGCGGCATGATCTCCCGGATCTCGTCCTTTTCTTCAAAGGTCGCGTTCATCGAGTAATCGTCCATATAGCAGTATGCGTCGATCTGCTCGACCTCATCGCTCTCGTAGGTCGTAAGCGGTGAAAAGCCGGCCTGCTCAAGCAGCGCGATCGTCTTTTCAAAGGACGGATAAATATACATGTAATACTGGCTGTCGTAATAATGGTACTCCTGATTATAGACTCTCGATACCAGGCAGCCTACCGGATATTCCTCCTTTAATGATTCCAGGGTCTGCGCCCTGAGTTCGCTCCTGTAGGTATCGAGGATATTGTCGATCTGCTGCGGCGTTTCGTCAAAGGGGATACTGTTTCTCGGATCCTCATAGTAGAGCGTGCCGATCGTATCGTTTTTCGCCGTCAGCTCGGGGAAGACTGCTTCCTTGAAGGCGTCCTCCGCATAAATCTCCGAAAGGGCGGAAAGCATCTCCTCGTCACAGTAGTTGACCAGGTACTGTCTGTATATTTCCCGGCCGTTATTCATACGGTAATGATAATAGGTCGTGCCGTAGGTGGCAAGCTCGTCATACAGTGCACTGTCTTCATAGGTTACGGGGGGCGTGAACTCGGTGTTTCCCGCATGCAGGATCATATCCATCCGAAGGCTTTTCGCGTTTTCGATCCCGGAGCCCGCAAGCTTCTGAACAGCCTCACTGTCAGACAGCGCCATCCGTTCCATCCTGACCTCAAAATTTGACGGATAATACCGGAACATATCCAGTCCCAGATCCGCCGTGTCCATGCCGTACTCCAGACGGCTCTGCAAGCCGTTCACGGACAATCCCACCGAGGCGACCTGATCGGCCCGGGGCAGGTAACTGTCATAGCCGAAGACGTCAAAGATAAAGCAAAGCGCGATCACAGCCGCAATCCCCGCGCCGGCACACAGCGATACAGGTCTTTTGAAGCAGGCCTTAAAATCAAACTCAAAGATGATCTCTGCCACAGCATGGGTGATCAGTAATCCGCCGAAGAAGCCGAAGACGAACCAGCTCATTTTTCCGTTTGTGATCGTACGGAAGGCTAACGCGCCAAATAACGCCGCCGGGATCAGAAGGAAGACCTTAATAAAGGGCTTGGATGCCGGAAAGGCGATCGCCTTGCCTGCTGCTTCCGAGGGCCGTTTCATGATCAGCTTCCGGCATAATATATACAATATAACGGTCACTATTAAGTAGACAATCGTCGTGGCGGCAACATCACCCGGGATCCCTAACGTCTCCAGGATCGTAAAGTCCTTCATGAGCCGGTTCTCGGAGGAAATGATCGTGCCCAGCGCGGCAAAGGGCGAGGTAAACGCAAATTCCTTAAGGAAGGAATAATGCCCTGGTTCATAATAGGTGACAAAGAAGACCGTCCGGCAGATATACAGCAGGGTACCGTACACCAGGCCGCCGATCGTCAGGACGAAGGCTCCCATCAGGGCTACGACCGTATTTCCCGTTCCGACGGAAGCAAGAACCACCAGGGTATACATACAGGTATAGAATACGATCACGATCAGCGCGCAGAGCAGTCCGTATGCGAAGGTACCACCGGTCACAAAACCGCGGCTTGCGCCGATACCGGCGCTTAAAAGATGCGCCGCGAGATAGGGAATGGCAAAGATCAGGATCCCGTTCACATACGCAGCGTCAAACAGACTGACCCGTTTCACCGGGAGCGCGCCGTACATATCCCCCTTTACCCTGCTGTGCAGGTAAAGCATGCCCTGAAGGCCGTTCACCAGTGCCAGGCCGGCGCTTAAAAGCAGAACCGGTATATTGGCAAAGCTCAGGATATTCCCGAAGAATTGCGCCTGCACCTCGGGAAGCGTTGTCAAAAGCAGCGCCAGGTCCTCCTGAAAAGAACCGATATTCAGCAATGTATAGATCGGCAGTGCGAAAAGGCAGCCGAGGATCGAAAGCGCGATCGGCCAGAGGCGTCTTTTCAGATTTTCCCGCATGAGCGTGAAGAGCCCAGCAAAATCAGAAGATGATTTTTTTGATGTCATAGCCTTCTACCCCCGTTTCACTGATAAATATTTCTTCTAAGGAAAGCGGCAGAACCTCTAAAAAGACGGGTTCGCTTTTATTCAGAAGATCGACGATCTCATCCCTGTTCCCCTTCACCGTCAGCGTGATCAGGGAACCGCGGGTCTCCTCGTTTAAGATATGAAGCCTGTCCCGCAAAGACGCGATCCCGTCCTGCCCGGGAACCAGCTGTATCTTATGGATATCGCTCTTCATATGGTCGATATCCTCGGAAAGCAGCACGCCGCCCTGATGCAGCAGTCCCACCGAATCGCAGATATCCTCCAGTTCCCGGAGGTTATGGGACGCAATAACAGGCGTAAACCCTCTTTCCGCGATATCCGACGCGAACAGGCTCTTCACGCCCTGGCGCATGACCGGATCCAGTCCGTCAAAGGTTTCGTCGCAGTACATGTACTTCGTCATGGCGGACAGTCCCAGAATGATCGCAAGCTGCTTTTTCATTCCCTTTGAAAAGGTATTGATCTTTCTTTTCGGATTCAGTTCAAAGCGCCTCATCAGATCCGCATAGCGGGAAAGATCATACCGGGGATAGATCTTTGCGTAAAACTGCGCCATGTCATCGGGCGTCCCGTTGGAAAAGAAATACGGGTCATCCGAAATATAAAAGAAACTCCCCTTCACCGACGGATTTTCAAATACCTCTCTTCCGTCTATTAACAGATGCCCGTCATCCTGCTTAAGTACACCGGCCGCGATCCGTAAAAATGTGCTTTTCCCGGCGCCGTTGGTGCCGATCAGCCCGAAGACCTTCGCTTCCTCGATCGTAAGGGAAACGTCATCCACGGCCCGGACCTCATCAAAGTTTTTTGTGATATGCGATGCCGTTATCATCAGCTTTCCTCCCCCTTTCCTATCTCTTTCCCGGTCTTCCCCCGGCATTCCCTGATCCGCTCGATCAGCCGCTCCCGCGAAAGGCCGATGGCCTCGGCTCTGTTAGCCAAAGAATCCTGCTCAAGCAACAGCTCCTCCTGCTTCTTTGGCAGGAGCTGTTCCAGACCTCCGGCAAAGCTTCCCCGGCCGGAAACCGAGTAGATCAATCCCTTCTGTTCCAGAACGCCATACGCCTTCTGTACCGTATTCGGGTTGATCGAAAGTTCAACCGCAAGCGCCCGCACCGAGGGCAATGCCTCATTCTGCGCGATCACGCCCGCTAACATCAGTTCCTCCAGACGGTCGCTGACCTGCTCATACAGCGGTCTCTTATCCCTGAAATCAATATCGATCAGCATTTTTTTCTCCCAAATTCTGCGCCGGCCTGCTTTGCGGCCGTATGCTTACAGTTCCTTATTGTTCTATGGGTTTTAAGTGTACTAATATCATTAATACACTTATAGCATAAAAAATATGGTCTGTCAACCATACTTTTTATTATTTCCCTGCGCCAATTTGCATTGCAAATTGTGCGCTTAGGCATGAACCCTGGTTCATGCGTTTAAAGTTCTTTATATAAGGTAAGGATATTCTGCCCGTCCTCATGGCGGTAGAGCACCTTGTCCATACTCTTTTTCACCATGAAAATACCGAGGCCTCCGATCTGGCGCTCCTCTGCGGACAGCGTAACATCCGGATCCTCTTTCTCCAGAGGATTATAGGGAATCCCCTCGTCTATAAAGGTGATCGAGACAGCGCGCGGTGAATCATACGTTTCGAGCTGGATCGTTGCCGACCCGACCTGCGGCGTATAGGCATAATGCGCTATATTGACATATATCTCCTCTACCGCTATATCAATCTGCGTCTGCAGTTTCATGGAGCAATCCATTGCTTCCAGCGTTTCATCCATAAAGGCAAGTACCTGATCCAGATTTTCTACTCTGGCCTCCAGCTTGAGTTCACGCAAACCAGTTTCTCCCTTCTACTATTGTGATCATTACAAATTATCCCTGCCGCCAATGGAATTTTTCGGTGATCCGCACCAACTCCTTGACCGCCTCTCTGGCATCCTGCAGCTTCTGATAGCCCTGCTCATTCGCGGAACGCATCTCGTCGGAATGGGAGGCGATATCATTGACACGTTCGGAGGAATTTCCGGTCATGCTGTTGATATCATCCGCTGCTGTGACGATCTCTTCGATATGGTGCTCAAGGGTATCGGTACCCATTCTGACGCGGGACATCACATCGATAAAGAAGTCCGCGTCCTCCCTGTATCTGGCGCCCGATTCCTGGAACATCCTGTAATCGATCAGGACCGTTTCCTCTAAGAAGGACATCAGCTCCGCGATACACTCGTTCATATGATCGACCGCATCGCTCACCTCGTCGACGATACCGCTGATATTGTCAACGGTCTTTAAGGTCTGGGCCGCGAGGGACCCGATCTCGTCTGCCACGACGGCAAAGCCTCTGCCCGCGTCACCGGCTCTGGCCGCCTCGATACTGGCGTTTAAGGCAAGAAGATTCGTCTGTGAGGAAATATTCTTGATATCATCCGTCAGCTCATGGATCCGCTCCACAGCCTTGGATTTTTCAATGGCTTCATTGCTCTTGACCTTCATCACGTCATACATCTGATGGGTCTTGTCACTGGAAAGCGTACTGCGTTTTTCCATGTTCTCAGCCCGGTTCTGGATCTCCTTCGAGTCAGCCTCGCTCTGTACCGCCAGATCAAAGATCTCCTGGGTCTGGTTACGCACCTCTTCGACATTGTGCACGATCTGCTCGGTATTGGCCGTAGCCTGCTGCATGCCTGCCGCCAGATGCCCGGTTTCCTCATTATTATCGTCAAGCTTCGCGTTATTGTCCCGCATAATACCGTCCAGATCATCGATACTGCCGCTGATCGTCCGCTCCACATCCGTAAAGGAGTCCACCATATCCCTAAAGGCCGAGCGCATATCATGCACACCGGTTGCCATCTTTCCGATCTCATCCTTGTGGCCCATCAGATCCTGTCCGCCCTGAGAGGAGGTCAGATCCAGTCTCGCCGTCTGGTCAATGATATCCGTCAGCGCATGGATCGGCTTCGACAATCCGCTTCCCACGATAAAGCCCACAACAGCGCTGACCAAAATGGCAAGAGCTACCGCCCCGAGGATGATATAAAGCAGTGTATAGGCTTCCGCGAAGATCTCCGATTTCGGTGCCGTTAAAAACATCAGCATCCCGTTATGGAGTTCATTGAACACGAGCAGCTTATCAACGCCCTTATAGCTGTAATCGAAGGCTTTATTGCTGTTTGCCGGATCGGAAATATAGCTGTTAATACCGGAAAGCGAAGCATCGAGGCTCGAAACAGCGGTTCCGCTCTCCTGTCCCTTATGATAAAGGATATCGCCGGTCTGGCTCGTAATGAAGCCATAACCCGTCTGGAACAGGGAAACAGAGTCTACCATGGCCGTCAGCATGTCGAAGGAGATGTCCATCCCCACGATACCGATGGAGGTTCCGTCCTCGGCATATAACGGCACTACATAAGAGATCATATAGACATTGATATTGGCGTTCAGATAGGGATCCATCCAGATCGGAGCTCCGTTGTTGACCGGAATATAGTACCAGCCCACATGCTCAAGATCCGAGGGATCATACATCGTAAAGTCCGTCGGCGTAACCGAATCGAAGGGCTCCGACAGGGAATTACGGGTCAGAAAGCACCCGGAGGTCGGGTTTGAGTAGTCGGGATTATAACGGATATAGCTTGTGATGGCGCCGTCCGTATGCTCGGCAAAGCGGTACACCTGATCGAGCACCTCATAAGTATAGGAATCCGCGTAATTACGATCCGAAAAGAACCGCCGCTCGCTCAGTCCGCTCTGGACAATATCCGCCAGAATATTAACAGAGAGCTCCACCCGCTTGATCACGGAATCCACCTCATTGGAAACGGAGACAGCCTTATAGATCATATTTTCCGTGGAATCCTGCTCCGAGATCCGCATCGTGCTGCGGATAGAAAGCGTTCCCACGATAACCGCCGTCAGCAGAGAGCAGAGCAGGATGCCCAGAATGATTTTCAAGCGAATCGTTTTCATAACCGTAAATCCTTTCTATGTCTGCGCAGCCTCGCTCTGCGGGGCGTGCACCATTGCTTATAGTATACCACGATGTAAGACAGGAGAACAATTAATATTCAAATTTCTTGACCGGCTTAACCCGCGGCCTCGTCCAGCTGCTGTCTGGCCACTAGCTCGGCAAAGAAACCGTTTTGCGCGATAAGCCCCTCGTAGGTGCCGTCCTCGATGATCTTGCCCTGGTCGAGCACGATGATGCGGTCGCAATGCCTTATCGTCGAAAGTCTGTGGGCGATCACGATCCTGGTGCATTTCAGCTCGTTCAGGGACTCGGATACCTTTTTCTGGGTCAGGTTATCAAGTGCGCTTGTCGCCTCGTCAAACATTAAGATCTTCGGCTTCGGCGCGATCGCGCGGGCGATCATCAGCCGCTGGCGCTGTCCGCCGGAAATACCGCCCTGTCCTTCGGAAATGATCGTAAACATCCCCATGGGCATCGCCTTGATATCCTCCGCCATGCCGGCAAGCTCCGCGGCCTCCCAGGCTGCCTGCAGATTAAGATGGGGCGCGGATATCACGATATTGGAAAAAATATCGCCCTGGAAAAGCTTCCCGTTCTGCAGCACGGTCCCGACCTTCCCGCGAAGTGATTTCAGATCGATCTGTTTCAGATCCCGTCCGTCATAGTAGACCGCTCCCTTCTGCGGCTCCTCAAAGCCTAACAGGATACGCATCAGTGTGGATTTCCCGCAGCCCGTCTTCCCGACGATCGCTACATACTGACCCGGCCGGATCTTCATCGAAAGGTCATCGATCACAAGAGGCATATTCTCCGAATAGCGGAACGAAACATTGCTTAACTCTATGCCGCCGGACAGCTTCTCGATGATCACCTTGTCCTCGGATACCTCGGGCACCGTTTCCATGATCGGCTGCGCCATGGTCAGGATCGGCTTGATATTGGCTACGGACGTCGCGATCCCCGCCATCGACATAAACGCGCCGCTGACCATGCTGTAGGCCGAGTTAAACGCAAAGTAATCCGATACGCTCACCCCGCTTTTAACGGCAAGATAATACATCACAATGGTTCCGATCATGGAAACCGCCGAAGTCAGCACGGCATTGAGTTTTAAGAAAAGCGGCGGATTATACTGATACGCGGCCTCCTCCGCATACAGCCTGCCCCAGCGGGCAAAGGCTCTTTTTTCGGCGCCTGCGAGACGGATCTTCTGTATCCCGGAGATCAGGGCATAGCTCATGCCTTTTTCCAGAGAGGCCGCCTGCATCATCTCCCGGGAGACCTTTACCTGTATTAAGGAGGTTGTCACGGTAATAATGAGCGTGATCAGCGTGATCAGTAAAGCGGGCGCTGCCAGTTCCCTCGCGTAATGAAATACCTGTCCGATATAGATCAGAGAGAACAGTGAGGTAACCCCGGTCGACAGGCCGATATTGATCAGCTCATTCACGAGCGTCCCCATATATTCCGTCCGGTTGCTCAGGTCACCGGCGCTGTAATTCTGGAAAAAGGGTGCCGGCAGTGAAAAAACACGCATCATCGTAGCTGCCTGTACGTTCTGGCTCACCCGCATCGTGACCCTCTTCAGGAACAGATCCTGTACGGTGCCAAAGAGCATGGAGCTGATGGAGGTACAGATCAGGAACGACGCCACCGCGGATAATACCCGGTAGCTCCCGGAATCCACCACATCCGAAAACAGAATACTGTTGATCCTCGGCGTCAGCATCCCGACAAGCGTTACCACGAGGCCAAAGATCAGATACCAGACCAGACTGATCTTATCCACATTCTCCCAGATATACGCCAGAATATCGGAGACCTTTAACGCCTTGGTCGGAAACGGCTTGTAAAACGCGTATGCTTCCTCTGAAAACAGCTTTTCAGACTGCTTATCCACTCTTTTCCTGTCGCCGCTGCGGGGATCCGTATAGATATAGCCGGAAATGCCGGAAGGAATTAACGCCACCGGCTCTCCGTCCGCCTTAAAGGTGGTCAGCATCGCGCCGGCTGCGTCGCGGTGCCATCCCTCCGTCAGCTCCACGATACGGAACATGATCCCGCTGGGGCGCAGAAGGTAATCTAATATCTCCTCGATGTTTTCGAGCTTTTCCGGTATATCCCGTGATTTGACCCGGTAATACTTCAGGATCTCATCCACCGCGTCCTTCGCACGAATCCTCTCATCCTGCAGGATCGCGGACAGGTGCTTCCCCATAACGGAACCGGCAATACGCAGGAAAGAATCCTCAAACGTATTATTGTCAGCCTTTTTTCTTATCTCTATCTGTTCATCAAACCAGCCCATAAACTGTCAGCACTCCTCTTTCCTATTCCGCCGTCACAAGCTCCATGTACAGGCCCTTCTTTTTGATCAGCTCGTCATGCGTGCCTCTTTCCATTACCTTGCCGTGATCCAGTACGATGATCTCGTCGCAGTCCCTGATCGTCGAAAGGCGGTGGGCGATCACCACGCAGGTAATCCCTCTGTCCCGGATGGAGCGCACCACCTCGTATTCTGTCTTGGCATCCAGCGCGCTCGTTGCTTCATCCATAATGATCAGCGTCGGATCCTGCGCCAGGACTCTCGCGATCTCCATCCTCTGCCGCTGTCCGCCGGAGAAATCCCTGCCTCCCTCTGTCAGCTTATACTGATAGCCGCCGTCACGCTGCATGATATCTTCATGAAGCTGCGCGTCTCTGGCAGCAAGGATCATTTCAAAATCCTCGATGGAATTGTCCCACATCTTGATATTATTGGCGATCGTGTCCTCAAACAGGATGATATCCTGGTCGACCACCGCCACGGAAGCGGTGAATACGCTCCGGTCGATCTGTTCCATCGGTCTGTCGTCAAAGACGATCTCTCCGCTCCAGGGACTGTAAAGCCCGGAGAGCAGTTTGCTCAGCGTGGATTTTCCGCAGCCGGAAGCGCCGACAAAGGCGACGCTCTGGCCCTGCTTCAGCTCCATGTTGAAATCCTCGATCAAAGGCTCCGCAAGACTGGAATAGCCAAAGGTGACATGGCGCATACTGACGCTTCCGGAGAGTTTCCGCTCGCTTTCCTTTTCCGCGGCGGGCTGTTCATCCGAACCATCCGCAGCCGTCGTTTCCGTCTCCTCCTGTGCCGGGATCACCGCCTTGTAGGACATCACGTCCTCGATCCGTTCCATCTGGGTCCGCATTTCCTGAATTGTCTGCCCCGCGGAGATCAGCGACTGCGCCGGCATCAGGAATCGTGACAGGAAGCCCTGAAAGGCCAGTACCATACCGGGGGTGAACTGACCCCGCATGACCAGGAAAACGCCCATGATCAGCACGATATTATTGACAAGCACCCCGACAAGGCCCGGGATGATCCCGAGATAGGCATTGAGCTTCGTGAAGCGGACCTGCTGCGCATTGACACTGGCCTGATAACCGGCCCATTTCCGGAAATAGCCGTTCTCGGCGCCGCTTGCCTTGATCGTCTCGATCATATCAATACCGGAGACCGTCGCCGAATACAGCTTGCCCTGATCCCGCATCATGACTCTGGTCACATTCACGCGCTTTGAGGAAACGATCCTGGATACGACGATATTTGTCAGAACACTGGTAAGACCTACCGTTGTCAGAAGTAATGAATACCGGATCATAACAACGAGATAGAAAAACATCATGATCGTATTTAAAAATAAAGGCGCCAGGGTATTCACGAGAGAACTTGCGATCGAAGCGTTGGTCTCCCGTCTCTGCTCGATATCTCCGGCCATGCGCTGGGAAAAGAATTTCATCGGCAGCCTTAAAACGTGCCAGAAATACGAGGTATTGCCCACCACCGCCAGTTTTCCGTTGATGCGGTAGGTATAGATGGCCTGGATCCACGCGGCCACGATCTGTATAAAGGAAAAAAAGCTGATCGCGACAATAAAGGAGATCAGATAATGACTGTCCCGTCCGGTCAGCAGCTGATCCATAAAGATCCGGGAAAACCCGGTGCTGATGATCGCCGAAACAGAGGCAATGCAGGTGGTAAGCACCACAAACAGAACGGCGCTGCCTGTTCCCTGCATGCGTTTTGCCGCAAATTCCAGAACACTTTTTTTCTGCCCGGAGGGCTTAAAGCTCTCTCCCGGCTCGAACATCAGGCAGATGCCGGTAAAGCCTTTGTCAAAGGCCTCCTCAGTCATCGTGTAATTACCTCTGGCCGGGTCGTTGACATAGACCTTTCCGTTGCGGAAGCCGTTTACCACAATAAAATGATTGAATTCCCAGTGCACGATGCAGGGGAACTCTCCCTCGTCCCGCAGATCCTGCGGTTCCAGCCGGAATCCCTGCGCCTCAAAGCCGTAGCTTCTGGCCGCTTTCAGGATATTGGCCGCCTTGGAGCCGTCCCGGGAAACGCCGCAGTCTTCTCTGGCCTGCTCAAGCGGCACCCATTTCTGGTAATAGGCCATCACCATGGCCAGACAGGCCGCGCCGCACTCAAGCGCCTCCATCTGCATGACGACCGGCACATGCTTGGCTAAGCCCTTAACCGGTTGCTTTACCGGCGCATTACTGGTTAAATGCATACCCGTCCCTCCCGGTCAATTCGTTACAAAGGTGATCGGCGCGACACTTTTTACGTTGCCGTTCTGATCGTGAATATCGATCCTTCCAAACACCGCCCATACAAGCAGTCCGAGCAGCAAAAAAACGACGGCCGCCAGTATGATCCAGACTGAGGGGGTCGTGACCCGGATATAATCGTTGAGTTCCTCCGGCGACGAAACCCTTTCCAGGCTTTTTTCTCTGAAGATCTGATTTTCCATTTCGTCCTACTCTCCTCTATATTATCTTTAAAATTTTACTCAATATCTTCGATATCGTATCTGTTCAGAACCCTTTGGCTTCTGAACAGATACGCGGCCCGTCATTGAAAGATTTTGCTTTGCAAAAGGACGGGCCGCATCGCAAAACTTACATTTTGGTACGCCCCAAACAGCAAGTGCTTCGGGCTGTCCTGAACAGTTACTCGATATCTTCTTCGGTTTCGGTCTCCTGCACCGCGTTCTGGTACCAGTATTCGTATCTCGCGTTATCCCTGCTGACAGAGGCCATTAATATGAAAAAAACAAGCAGCAGGATATCGAGGATAACAGCCATCGCGACCCAGAAGCCCGTTCTGTCCCTAAGGCGTTTTTTCGGCCTTGCTTCCTCCAAAGGCTCCGCCGGAACAAAACCCGCGGAATCCGTCATCTTCTGCGCAGAGGTTTTCTTCTTCGCCAGACTCTGGTCGGTCTTTGCGGCAGGCTTCTTCCCGTTTCCGGCAGGTTTTTTTCCGCCTGCTGCCGCCTGCTTTCCGTTTGCGGCAGGCTTTTTCTCAGTTGCGGCAGCCTTTTTCTCGCTTGCGGCAGCCTTTCCCGTTCCTGTCCCCGTCTGCTGTTTCACAGTCTTTGCGGCAGGCTTCTCGGATGCTTTTTTCACCGGCTTCTTTCCCGTACTCTTTTCCGTACTCTTTGCCATGTTTCTCTCCCTGCGCTGACGGAACTTCTCTATCCCTTCCGCACTGCGCCGATCCGCTTGCGGATCGTGCGTTCGGGCATGAGCCTTTTATTCCTTATAGAATTATATACTGTATCCGTCAAAAAGAAAAGAGGGGTGTTACGGTTCAGGATCAAGAAAGGTGGCATGCAAAAAAATCCCTCCATCAACTGGAGGGATCTTCTGTCTCTGTAAAAAATTCTCAAGTCTTCAGACCGAATCATTTCCTTTCTGCGCCGGTTTGTTCACAAACCGTGCGCTTAGGCATGATCATCGGATCATGCCGATTCGGTCTTCAGACCGAATCATTTCCTTTATTCTCTTCTTCTTCAAAGAAATCATCATCAAAGCCGTCCTCTTCATCGTCGACCTCGTCATCGAAATCATCGAGATAATCCGGCGTAAAATAGCAGTACAGGCCGTATACCACAACAGCAAAAACGATCACGAAGACCACCGCTCCGACGATCAGTCCGACACGGCTTTTCTTCTTTTCCTCGGCGTCGATCTCTTCTTTTCTCTTTAACAGCTCGCCGACCTTTACGGCGTTGAGCACCTCGCCCGCCTTCGCACGGCCAAGCTCCTCCTGCGCCTTGATGGTCTTCAGGATATCGTCCAGTCTGTCAAAATTTAATTTATCTATATTGATCCGTTCCATCTCAAGTCCTTTCCTTTCTCTAGGCTGTTCTCAGTTTAGCACAAAGGAGCGCTTTTTTCTATCCCTTTCGGAAATATTTTTTCCATCTGTGCGGTTGCCGTGTATGATCATATCCGCACGAGTTTCGCAAAGCCCGCAAACATCTTCTTGACGCCGGCCGTATCAAAGTCCACCGTCACCTCATAGTCTCTGGCGCCCTTCACGATGCTCTTAACCTCGCCTTCTCCGAATTTGACATGGCGCACGCGGTCGCCGGCCTTGTAATCCGGCGTTACCCCCGTCTGCAGCTCGCTGCCCTTTGTTAACGGCAGCGGGAAGGCCTTTTTCTTTACCGGCGCCGCCTGGGTAAAGCTGTAGGGCTTCTGCCTGAAGGCGCTTTGCCCTGACGAAGCGGCCGGACGGCTCTCACGGGAGATCTGCGCGGTCTTTTGCGCGCGGATACGGTTCCCTGCCTGATCGGAAAACAGCCCGGAGGGGATCTCATCTAAAAAGCGGGAGGGCGCGTGGTACTGGGTTTCTCCCCGCAGCATGCGGGATCTGGCCGTGACAAAGGTCAGTTCGTCCTTTGCCCGCGTGATCCCGACATAGCAAAGCCTCCGCTCCTCCTCAAGCTCCATCGGGTCGTTCGAAGCGACGGCCCCAAAGCCCGGAAACAGTCCTTCCTCCATACCGGTCATAAAAACGATCGGAAATTCCAAGCCCTTGGCGCTGTGAAGCGTCATGAGCAGCACCCTGTTGTCATCCTCCGAAACCGTATCGATATCCGCGACTAACGCTACCTCCTCGAGAAACCGGGATAAAATGCTTCTCTGCCGCACCGCGCTCCCGTTTTCGTCTGGCCCGTCTCCCGGCAAAGACAGCGTCTCATCCTCTGTACGTATTTCCTCCTCTTCCTCCTCAAAGGAAACGACCTTGTTGATAAATTCCTCGATATTCTCTACCCGCGTCTTCGCTTCCGTCTCATCCGCCGCATCCATCTTTTCGACGTATTCCGTTTCATCCAGGATCTCGTTCACCAGATCCTCCAGATTTGCCTCGGTCAGGAACCGCCGGAAGCGCTCGATCATGCTGACAAAGCCCGCGATCTTCTCCGCCGTCTTTCCGAGCCCGATCTTCTCCGCGCTCTGCAGGGCTTCATAAAAGGTCAGGCCGTGATTCAGCGCATAGTTTTCTATCTTATTGATCGTCGTCTGCCCGATCCCGCGTCTCGGCACGTTGATGATCCGCCTCACGGCCAGGTCATCCCTGGCATTGTCGATTGTTTTCAGGTACGCGAGCAGATCCTTGATCTCTCTTCTGGCATAGAAATTGACGCCGCCCACGATCGTATAGGGGATCCCCGCCATCAGAAGTTTTTCCTCCAGCAGCCGCGACTGGGCATTGGTGCGGTACAGAACCGCGGCATCCCGCCAGGCGATCCCCTCCCTCAGCTTTTTGCTTTTTATCCTGTCGGCGACAAATTCCGCCTCTTCATACGCCGTGTCGCACCGGCGGATCTGAAGGCCTTCTCCCTTTCCGCGGTCCGACCAGAGGCTCTTGTCCTTTCGTCCTCTGTTGTTCTTGATCACCGCGTTTGCGGCATCGAGGATCGTCTGTGTGGAACGGTAATTCTGTTCCAGACGGATCACGGCCGCGTCCGGATATACCGACTCAAAATCCAGAATATTGCGGATATTCGCACCGCGGAATTTATAGATGGACTGATCGTCATCCCCGACGACGCAGATATTGCGGTAGCGGGAAGCAAGCAGCCGCACCAGTTCGAACTGCGCGGTATTGGTATCCTGATATTCGTCCACCATGATATAGCGGAAGCGTTCCTGATAGGACGACAGCACATCGGGAGCCGCCCGGAAAAGGTCCACCGTCCGAAAGAGCAGATCGTCAAAGTCCAGCGCGTTGTTCTTTCGGAGCGTTTCCTGATACGCCTTATATACCCTCGCAAGCTCTTTCATGGCGTAATCGTCTGCCGCTTCTCTCTCCGTATCGGAAACGGTCAACAGCTCGTCCTTCTGATGGGAGATCATGGATAAAAGCGCCCGCTCCGGCATCTGCTTCGTATCGATGTTCAGCCGCTTGCAGACCTCCTTCATGACCGTCTTCTGGTCATCGGCGTCATAGATCGTAAAGGTGTTTTCATACCCGATCCGGTCGATATAACGCCTGAGGATCCTGACGCACAGGGAATGAAAGGTGGAAACCCAGATCCCGGCCGCGTCGGAGCCGGCCATCCGGTCTACCCGGTTTCGCATCTCATCCGCCGCCTTGTTCGTGAAGGTGATCGCAAGAATATTGAACGGATTGACACCGCAGTCCTTTACCATATGCGCCGCCCGGCACGTGATCACCCTTGTCTTGCCGGATCCCGCGCCCGCAAGGATCAAAAGCGGCCCGTCGATCTGCTTCACGGCACGCTCCTGTTCCGGATTCAGTTTGCTCCAAAAATCATCCATATCTCATTTCCTCATAAAGAAACCGCTCCGAAGAGCGGTTTCTTTTGCGTTTAGGCATGAACCTCAGTGCCCTTAAATATTACTGAATCAGTATACCACGGGAACGCCGATCGACTTCATGACAAAGCTGCCTGCGTCCTGCGGGCCGCGATACGTATTCACGGCTGCTTTTGCGTAAGCGTCGATGAACGGTCCGTTGACAAACATCTTCGCCGCGTTGGCCACTGCCTGCGCATAAGTCTCCTCATACAACGCCTTCTGATAGTCTGCCGTAGCAGCCGGGATCAGAGCCGCATACTGCGCACTGGTTTTCGAAAGATTCGTATAATTATTCAGTACTTCCTTCTTGACACGCGTCGTCTCGGCGACAACCTTGATCCTCTGCTGCAGATAATCCGCGTAATTACGCGCATCCATTTTTATATTATTTACTCTCTGCTGAAAATACTCCGCCTCATGCGCAGCCTGGTCCGCTTTGGCTTTGGCTACGTAACTGTCTATCTGTCCGAGCAGATAGTTCTTCTGCGCATCCAGTACCGCCGGATTGATCGTCGTCGTATAGCTGTTGATCTGCCCCACCAGATACTGCTTCTGCGCATCAAGGTCATCCGCTCTCGCCGGCAGGGTCAGAATACCTGCCAGAACAGCCGCCGAGCACGCAGCCAGAACCTTAAATCCACGCCTCATAAAATAATCCTCCTGAAAGTTCTTATGTTAACAATCCCAAAAAGAAAGACCGATCAAATGACCGGTCCCCCTCATAATATTCATTTTTTCTTTGTGCTTTTGTACCTTCACTTCTTACTTGGAAGCGTCAAGAGCAGCCTTAGCGTTTGCACTGTCGTTCTGTGCGCATGCAAGAGAATCCTTCGCAGCATCAACTCCGCTTGCGAATGAAGGATTAGCCTTGGTCAGATCCTGGATGCTGCCAAGAAGCTGATTCTTAATCCTTACGTTCTCAACGGAAGACTTGTAGATCTCGTTCAGGAAACTTGTGTTGTAGTTCTTCTGATCGGTCTCAACTCTCTTCTTAAGTCTGTCAAGCTCGTTTGCCCAAGCGGCCTGCTGTCTCTGCTCCAGAGCAAGCTGATTGTTGTAATCGATCTCAGCTCTCTTAGCATAGCCTGCCAGCTCATTTGCCAGAGCCTGTCTCTGAGCCGCGAACTTAGCTTCCTGATTAGCCTGATCCGTCTTAGCTCTTGCGATGTTGCTCTCAACCAGGTTCCTTAACCAGTTAGCCTGATCGTCGATTGCGTCCGCCTTAACCGGCGTCACAATTGCTACCGCTGCGATAGCGAAGGTAGCTAAAAATTTGAAAATCCCTTTCATCTCCAAACCTCCTATTAATATGTGTTAAAATTTGTTTCAGGATCAAAGCAAAATTACACACTTGATCCCGTGCTCCAATTATTGTACTCCATAACTATGGAATTTTCAACCCCAAAAATAAACTATTTGATGTCAGGCATCATACCGGCGGAAGTCCGATCCTTTCGAAAACCTTGTTCAGGGAGGAGCCTTCCAGGATCATAAACAGGTGGCTGCTCAGCTCCGTCCGCTCGACCTTAAACTCCTCATCGATCACGACGACCTTTCCCCCGTCCTGGGAGTAGGTCTCCACCGGCTGCTTCAGCAGGCCGCTGATGGAGCTCGGCGTTGCTTCCGGCGCGGTAATGTCAACGACCATTCCGGTCAACGTTGCCAGCGCATTGGCGCACGAGCCCGACGTGATATTGCCCATCTCGCACAGCACAGACCGATCCATATCGTCCAGATCGCTGAGGACCTTGAATTCCTTCGGGTAATACACATTGATCAGTCTCGTGGCAAACTCCATGCTGACGATATTGATCAGCATGCCGGTCACATCCTCCTTCACGCCGACCTTGATACCAAGCACCAGTCCCTTGTCAACAGCGGACATCTTGGCGATCATGGCGGGATCCATCATCCTTACATTCGGAACCGTCATGTCTACCATGGTATTCATAAAGGTGGCCAGCGCGGTGCAGGCGTTGCCGGCGCCGATATTTCCGATTTCCTTCAGTGCGGAAATATGCATTTCGGTTAAAGAGCTGCTATCCATTCATACCTTTTCCGTTTCTGATTTCTCCTGTATCATTGTTATTATACATAATAATACAGGAAATTCCTAGTCTAATTTTTCGGTTTCGATCCCCCGGAAGCGAATATCGCCGATATAATCCTTCATATCGTGGGAAACCGCGAATTCATCCTCTTCTTTTCCCGACTCCTGCTGCCCCTTTTCGTATTCCTCGTCGATCAGGGTACGAAGCAGCTCCTCATTGGAGACGATATTATTGTTCCCCTGGACGTAGATCCTGTCGCCGGCGATGATAATGCCCTCCACGTTCACCCCCGATTCCACGATCACATTGCCCGAGGTCACGGCGGCGCCCACAAAATCCCGGGACAGAATGATATCATAGTTTGAAAGGATCTTGCGGCAGCTCCCGGTATAGGAGCGGTCATTGTCCGAATCATAGTAATCGTAAAGCTCCGAAAGGCGACTCATGCCGCTTTCGATCTCTGACAGCAGAGAAAGATAGGCCGGGTCATTCCGGTCAAAGACCGTCTCGCCGTAAACAGTCACCTGCCTGAGGCTTTCAAAGCCCGCCGGCCGGTTGATGGCGTCCGCGTAGATCGTGACCGGCTTGTCCTCGAGGCCGAACAGGACAAAGGAATCCTTGACATTGATATTGCCGGTCGTGATGATCGTATCGGCCTCTACCCCGAGCTGCGTCGCCAGGATATTGATGCCGCCGAAGCTTCCTTTTTCGCCGTATCGGAGCTCCGCCTGCCGGTATTCCTCCACAGGATGCGTCCCGGCGTAAATATCCCCCATCACAGAGCTCGTCCGCCCGGTCATATAGATCCCCTTTCCGGCTAACATCGCAAAGCCGAAGATCGTGTCGTTGCCGCTGTAGAACTGCACCCCGGGAACCGGGATCGAAAGGTCGAAGTTTTCTTCCGCCATCAGGCTGAAATCTTTGTAATACTGGAGCGCCACGTTCTCAAGCACGCATTCCTTCAGCATATGCGACGGCGTATAGGAAAGCTTTAACACCGGTCTGCAGCCGTTTGCGAGGCGGATCGCCTGCAGGCTCTGTTTGCCGGAGGCGGAAGCGTTCTGATCTAGCCTGCTGACATCGTGGATGATCTCCTGGGCTGTCTGTTCGGAATCCCCGAACCGCTTTTGCACAAAGGCCTCATAAGCGTCGTAAAAGGCCTCTTCCGCCTGTTCTTCCGGTTTCTCCCCGTCTCTTTTCATCTCATCGTTTATATCCTGAAATATCTCCTCGGCGCCCAGAAGAGCTTCTTTGCCAAGCTGCCCCGCCAGAGAATCGTTTACGTCCGCTAAAAACTCCTGCGCTTTCAGTCTCTCCCGTTTTTCCATCACTAACATCGCAAAGGAAACGCCGCGCTCCATGAGTAACAGCACCATCACGAAGAACAGAAACAGGAGCAGAACCGATATCATCGTTGTGAAAAATCGTTCCCGCTTCATCATCTATATATGGCTCACTTCATCAAACAGCGTGATCATCGGTGTCGTCAAGGCCGTCATAAGCAGGATCAGCACAAAGGCAAGCAGAAGGATCAGAACAGGCTCCCATACCGAGAGTCTCCTCTGGGCGATCCGCTCCGCGTCCTCCAGATAAAACAGCGCGTTGTCATCCAGGTATCCGTTCACGTCCCCGAGCTCCTCGCCGAGTGACAAAAGCTCCGTGAAGGCCTCGGGGAAGGCCTCGCTCTCCTGTAAGACCCGGGACAGTCTGACGTTTTCGTTACACTGCTCAGCCGCCTGAAGCAGAAGCCCGGAAAAAAAGATATCCCGGTCAAAGCTTTCCGCTAAGGCGTTCAGTGCCTCCTGATCGGCGATCTCCTGTTTTTTCATGACCCAGAGGAGTCTGGCAAAACGGGAATAGAGGATCCGGCGGCGGATATGGCCGAATATCCCGGACTCCATGAAGAGCCTCGATATACTGCGGCGGCCGAAAGCACTGTTTTTTGCGAGATGAACGAGCACGGAAACGGCGATCAGGGACAGAACGAGGATCTCCCAGTAATCCTGTAAAAATCCTGACAGGGAAAGAAATGACTTCGTAAGCGCGGGCATTTCCAGATCAAGGTTATTGAACATACCGATAAAATGCGGATATACGAACATTACAAGAAGCGTCAGCATAAAAAGAACCGCAAAGGATACCACCGCCGGGAAATAGACGCTGCCCTTAAGGACCCGGTCGCGCCTGATCTCCTCCTCAAAGATCGCGGTATACTCTGTCAGACACTCCGGCAGTCTGTTCTGTTCCTCCGCCGCCCGGACGCACGCAAGAAAGCAGGGATCGAAGGCCTCGCAGATATAGGCACTTTCCGCGAAAGTCTCTCCCCGCTTCATTTCCCGAATCATTCTGTGAATCACACGTCTTAACGGCTTGCCGCTCACATGCGTCTCGATGATCTCAAGCGCGTTTAACGGACTCAGATTTCCCTTCAGAATTCTGGATAGTCTTCCGCAGAGCAGAGCCGCGTCTTTCGGATCGATCCTCGTCAAGGCCGTTCTCCTTGTTCTCTCTGCGCCGATTCGTTCTCCCCGTCCCCTTCATTCATTACAATGGAAATATCTGCCTGCCCCTCTTCTGCTTCGTAGGTCTCAAGAACCGCGTTATCAAGCGCCGCCTCCCTGAGAGCCGGCACAAAGGAAGCATAGTCGACCATGCTGATATCTAAGTCCACCACCGTATCGATGCCCGGGATATTCCCTGAATCCGTATACTGCCAGATCGTAAAATCAAAAAGGAAATCGTTCTCCTCGAGATACTGCGGCGCCCAGAAATCGTAGTCCTGCAGCTTTTCAAAATCCATATTCCGTCTGATCCAGCTCTCCGAGGCATAGACCATCGGATAATAGCCCGCTTCCTTTATCTTTTCGCAGAAGGCCACGATGATATCCGTCCTGAGTTCATCGGAAATCTCCTCCAGATTGCTGCGTGCCTCAGGATCCGCCACATACTCGGTATCAAAAGCCACCGGATAGGATATCTCGTAATCCTTGATCAGGTCAAGCGTAAAGGCGGCCTCAGCCTCGGCCTCCTCGACCGTCAGCGCCTGGGTAAAAAAATAAACACCTAAGGGGATATCATATTCATTGCACTTCTGGGCATATTCCCGGAATTTTTCATCCGCCACGAGACCGCCCTCGGAATAGCCCCGGAAGCCGCAGCGCAGCATGACAAATTCTATCTGCGACGCCTTCAGCTCATCCCAGTTGACGCTTTTCTGGTGGTAACTCAGGTCAACGCCGAGACGCGACTGTTTCTCGCCGTTTTCATCAAAATAGGCCATAAAGCCGTTGTCCAGCCGAAACGTTCCCTTCTTCGCCCAGGCATTTAACGGGACCTGACCGTAGACCCGCTTTCTGTCGGGAACGTATACTCTCATCCTGTCATCGATGATCTCTTCCTCTTCCTCTTGCAGGGCTTTGATCTTTTCTTCGTATTCCGCGACAAGCTCTTCTCTGCGCTTCTCGTCATTCAGATGGACGATCAGCATCCCCATCACGAGACCGACGAGGAACAGCGTCAGAACCAGCGCGATAAACAGCGCGTTTGACTGTCTTCTTTTCTTCTTCAACGCTTCCTTTTCTTCCCCCGTTTCGTATCGATGCTGTCCATGTCAATATAGGAGATCTCGGCGGGCTCCTCTTCTGCCGCTTCCGTCTCCGTTTCCACGGGCATCTCCCCTTCCTTCGGTTCCTTCTTCTCCCCGCTTTTCTGTCTTGCCCGTTCATTGGCCGCCTTTACGTCCTTCTCAGCCTTTTCGATGGCGGCATTGTCCTTTTTGGAGCCGTCTCCCCGCTTCATCGTGCATTTTCCGGAAAAAATAGAATCTTCGTCGATCAGCAGGCGTTTGGTCACGATGTCCCCGTAAACCTCGCCGGTCGACTCGATATTCACCTTATCGGCAATATTCAGATCGCCCTCGACCCTTCCGGCAACGATCACGCTCTCCGCGGTGATATTGCCCGTCACCGAGGCCCCGTTTCCCACGATCAAAAACCCCTTCGTGCTCACATTTCCGTTCACCGTTCCGCTTAAACGGATCGAATTTTCCGTGGTCACCGAGCCGTCTATCCTTGTATCGGCACTGATGATCGTTCTGATCGAACTCTCCTTTATCCGGATCGTATCATCATCTTTAAATAACATCTCATGAACCCCCGTTCAGAAGCTTTGCCGGGTCCAGGCTGCTCCCTCCGTAGAGGATATCATACCCGACGATCGTCTCGTCCTCCCGGATCTCAGCCAGCAGATCCTCCTTTTTCAACCGGGTACCCTTCTGCACCTTTACCTCCGGATCTCCCGATACCAGATACACCGTCTCATATCCGTTGCGGTGGTCGACCATCACGGCGACACGGTAATCATTGTCGGAGGGCTCGTAATAATAGACCTCCTCCACCACGCCGTCCGCGGCCGCAATCACTTCACTGTCCTTCAGCGCAAGCAGTACCAGCCGGTCCGGATATCGCGAGGCCTGCTTCGTCGGATCCTTCACGATCGTAGCCGTGCCGCGCACCGGCAGGATCGACGGCATGTCCTCGGTCTGCGGTATTTCCTGCGTTTCTTCCTCTCCGTTTTCCGGGGTGCCTTCCGCCTTCTGCCCTGTGGCCCCGCCGGCCAGTTCCCTGCGAAGGCTCTCGTTCTCCTCCTTTAAGGCGCTCAACTGCTCAACATATCCGTTTTCACCGTAGATCTCCCGCTGGTTTCTTATGATCACAGAAATAAACAGGCACACGACGATCGCGATAAGCGCGAAAAAAAGCGCGATCCAGCGCGCGAGCCTGTCGAAGGTCAGCTCATAGGATTTAGTATCATCCGTCGTATCAGGGATAAACATCACCGTATAACGGCTGATCCCCCTTTTCCTTTTCTTCATGGAAGAATACTATCATAATTTTAAATGTTATGCAAATTAGTTCCCGGATATGCCTTTACATTTGTTTTTTCTTGTGCTACTATGTATTAGATGTTTTGCATCAATTATTTTTTCGGAGGTTTCAGTAAATGAAGGGTAAAGTGAAGTGGTTCAATAATCAGAAAGGATACGGCTTTATTTCCGACGACGAGAGCGGTCAGGATGTATTTGTTCATTATTCCGGATTAAACATGGAAGGCTTCAAGTCCTTGGACGAGGGACAGGAAGTTGAGTACGATGTGATCCAGGGTGAGAAGGGTCCTCAGGCTACTAACGTTACCAAGCTTTAATCCCTGTCCGTGAGCGTATTCTGCTACATGTTCTATATAGATTTGAAACAGTAAAACGCGAGAGTATGATATCGAACTGGATATTTATCTAAAAAAAGATGCGCCAAAGCGCATCTTTTTATGTGCCGGTCTGCCTGCAGACCGCGCTTTTTTATTGTCTCGTTCCGCCGCCGTACTGGCGTGTCATCTGCTGCGACTGGGTCATCAGGCTCGGCGCCGCCTGGATCTGGGCCGCCTGCTGGGCCTGCTGCTCCTGGATCTGCCTTGCCATATTATAGAACAGCATATGGCTGCGCTGGAAGGACTGCACCACAGCCGGGTCGAACTGGGTACCGGCGCCCTGCAGAAGGATCGTACAGGCGTGCTCATGGGTCTTGGCCTGCTTATAGGAACGGTTTGCCGTCAGCGCGTCATAAACATCGGCTACCGCCAGGATCCGTGCCAGCACCGGGATATTATAGCCGGCCAGCCTGTCGGGATACCCGTTGCCGTCCCATCTCTCATGATGGTAGCGGGCCATCTGGTACATATAGATCACAAATTTATTGTCCGGGAGCAGGTACGAATACTTCTGGATCGCGTCTGCCGCATAGACCGGATGATTTTTCATCGCCCTGAATTCTTCATCGGTATATTTGCCCTCCTTCATCAGGACGCTGTCCGGCACGCCCATTTTTCCCATATCATGCAGCTGCGCGGAAAGCACGATGATCTCATAGTCCTCGCTCGGGATACCGTAATTGATCCCGCTCATCAGGATATCCTGCAGCAGTATTCCCATATAGCGGGAAACCGAAACGCAGTGGGTTCCGGTAAAACCGTCCTTCTTGGAGAGGAGGTCCGTGATCATGCCGATCAGGAAATACTCAAGCCGCAGAGAATTCTGGGCATGAAAGGTCACGTTTTTCTGCAGCTGTGAAACATAATTATCGAGCTGCCTTTTATTCGACAGCATCTCCATCTGGATATCGATGCGGCGTTTTAAGATCGACGCGTTGATCGGCTTGAACACGACCTCCGATGCGCCGAGGCGGTACCCCTCCATCTCGGTGGCGCCCTCCTTATCCGCGGAAAGCAGGACAACCTTGATCCCCTTCAGCTTTTCGTGCATCTTCACCGAGCTGAGCAGGCTGAAGCCCCCGCCCGGGCCCGCGTGCTCGAGATCGATCACCATCATCTCGGGAACAACGCTGGCCTTGGCCAGCCGGCCGAGCGCCTGCTTGGCATTGCTCATCGGGATCAGGGAATAATCCTTTTCAAGCGATTTCTGCATCAGCTTCATTTCAATTTCACTGGAGTTAACCAGCATGATTGTACTCATGACATACCTCCTCAAAGGAAAGGGAACCCCCGAACAAACTCAGCGCACTGCCGACCGTAAAGTCAAGCCGTCCGTTTCCGGCTATCCTCAACCGCTCAATATCCGCAAGCGAAGCGATCCCTCCCGCATAGGTTACCGTATAAGGGAAAGAAGCCAAAAGGGTCACGAGCTCTTCATCAAGCCCTCCCTTTTTTCCTTCCACATCAACGCCGTGTACCAGAAATTCATCGCAATACGGTGCCAGCCCGTCAAAAAGCGCCCTGCTCACCTGTTCCTTCGTAAATTCCTGCCAGCGTTTCGTCACTACAAAATAATGCCCGTCCTTCTTCCGGCAGCTTAAGTCGATCACGACATGCTCCCTGCCTGCTTCCCTCTTTAAAGACGTAAGGCGCGAAAGATCGGGTTCACCATCTGTAAAAATATAAGACGTCACGATCACATGGGAAGCCCCCATGGCAAGATATTCCGCCGCGTTCTCCGCCGTAACGCCGCCGCCGAGCTGCAGCCCGCCCGGAAAAGCCGCAAGCGCCTTTCCCGCCTGGAGCCGGTCCTTCTCGTAGGCTTCCGTTCCTGCCGCATTGAGCAGCGCGATATGGCCTCCCTGCAGTCCCTCTTTGCGGTAAAGCGCCGCGTACCAGGCCGCGTCTTTTTCGGAAACAAAATTCTGCACCGGCAGGTCTTTGCCGTTTTCCGAAAGCGAACCGCCGACTAACTGCTTCACGAGACCGTCATGAATATCAATACAGGGTCTGAACCGCAAGACTACTCTCCTTTTTCCACTAACACCCCTTCCCGGTAAGCGCGAAGAAGTTTTTCCAGCTGGGAGATCGAGTCTCTGATTTCATAGCCCGTATCGGTATCCGCAACCCTTAAGCGAAGAGACGAGGTCTCCACGATAAAAGCATCGGAATAGATATCCGTTTCGTTTAATATCGCGGACTCTTTGGATTCAAAGGGTTCATGCGCTGCCAACCACAGCCCGTGGGAATTGAACACGAGCGTATAGCCCGCGATCCCGGTCTTGCTCTGATAGGCCTTGGAGAAGCCGCCGTCGATGATCATCAGCTTTCCGCCGCATTTGATCGGCGTCTCTCCCTTTTTCTGCTCGATCGGCACATGCCCGTTTATGATGTGGGAAAAACGCTCGTCAAGCCCGAATTCCCGGAGTATCCGGTTGATCGTCTCCACATCGTCCAAAAGCTCATAGTATTTGTTTTTCTTTTCCTCGTGGGTCCGGCTGTCTTCGATGAAGTAACGCTCAAAGGTGGTCATCTTCTCCTTGCCGAAAACCGGGGAATTCGGACTGGCCCAGATATAATAGAGGATATCAAGGCCCTTTCGCTTTTCCTCTTCGTCCGTCGCGTAGTAGCCGCGTCTGGCATAATGCTCCAAAATATCATAGAGCGCCTTACCGCTGTAGTCCCTGTCAAAGATCCGGACGTTCCGGAAATCGCCGTTATCGTCAAGAGGCACGCAGCCGTGATAAAGGAGATTGGAATTATAAACCTTATAGAGGCTCCCCTTCGCGAACAGAAAGCGCACATGCTTCTGCAGCTTTTCGCAGTTGACAAAGGCGTGCACTAACCGCTCCATCACCTGCTGCTCCTCCGGATTCAGGGCGTAAGGGTCGGCCGGGTCGATCGTCGGAAAGGCCATATCAAGCATCGGGTAGGTCTTCCCTTCCACGGTGACTGTTCCCGCGTGAAAATCGATCTTGTCAAGTAACAGTCTGTCCTCCATCATAAAGAAGGGATTCCGCCTGATGCACTGCCCCTCGAGCTTGAACTGGATCACCGAGATAGCCTTGTGGATCTTCGTATCTAACTCCAGATCCTTGGTATTATACCCTTTATTATAGTGAATGTTAAATAATTCACAATCCTCGTCCTGGTAGGTATTCAGGGCAAAGGTCGCAAGCGGCACCAGGTTGATGCCGTAGCCCTCCTCGAGCGTATCGAGGTTCCCGTAACGGGCCGCGATCCTTAAAACAGTCGCGATGCAGGCTTCACTCCCTGCTGCCGCGCCCATCCAGAGCACATCATGATTGCCCCACTCGATATCCACCGAATGGTACTGTCTTAAGGTATCCATCACGATATGCGGGCCGGGGCCTCTGTCAAACACATCCCCGATGATATGCAGATGGTCGATCACGAGCCGCCTGATCAGGTCGCAGAGCGCGATGATGAATTCCGGCGCCCGCTCGATCCGGATGATCGTATGGATGATCTCATTATAATAGGCTTCCTTATCCTCGACCTCAACCTTTTCGGTGATGAGCTCCTCGATCACATAGGCAAAATCCTTCGGGAGTGCCTTCCTGACCTTGGAACGGGTATATTTCGAGGCAACCCGCTTCGTGATATGCACGAGACGGTTTAGTGTGATCTTGTACCAGTCGCTCAGATTATCCTCGGTCTTTCGGATGATCTCAAGCTTTTCCTTCGGATAATAGATAAGCGTCGCCAGGCTCTTCTTATCCCGGATGCTTAAGGTATTGCCGAACTCCTCGTCGATCTTTCGCTTGATCGAGCCCGACCCGTTGTTCAGAACGTGGATAAACTGCTCGTATTCCCCGTGGATATCCGTCATGAAATGCTCGGTCGGCTTCGGCAGATTCAAAATAGACTGCAGATTGATGATCTCCGTGGAGGCCGATGCGATGGTCGGATACTGCTCCGCCAGAATTTTCAGATAAGTAAGCTCCATCCCGTCCATACGTACTTCACCCGACAACGTCTGACATCGAATAATAGCCGGGGGCCTTTCCCTTCAGGTATCCGGCTGCCGCAAGCGCCCCTTTTGCAAAGATGGCTCTCGAATACGCGCGGTGGGAAAAGGTGATGACCTCGTCCTGTCCCGCGAAGATCACGTCATGATCGCCGACGATGGTACCGCCCCGTACGGCCGATATGCCGATCTCCGTTTTGCCGCGCTTTTGCCGGACCTTGCTTCTGTCATACACATAGTCCATATCCGCGTCAAGGGCCTCATGGATCGTATCCGCAAGCGCAAGCGCCGTTCCGCTTGGCGCGTCCAGTTTCGTCCTGTGATGCTTTTCCACGATCTCGATATCAAAGCCCGATCCGTAGAGCACCCGGCTGACTTCCTTAAGGGCCTTCTGAAGGACATTCACACCAAGCGACATATTGGCGGACTTAAGCACCGCTATCTCCTTCGAAGCCTCCGTTAACGCCGAAAGCTGTTCCTCGGACAGTCCCGTCGTGCATTCCACAAGCGGGAGCTTACGGCGTACGCTGTAGGCGATGACCGCGTCAACCGCGGCTGCGTTGCCGAAATCGATGATCACGTCGGCTTCCTCTTTGCAGTCCTCGATCTTCTCATATACCGGGAAATCGGAAAGCTGCCCCCCCGCGATATCCACGCCCGCAACGATCCGCATCTCGGGATCAGTCCCTGCGGTCTCCGTCACCATGCGTCCCATGCGCCCGTTGCAGCCGTGCAGAATAATATTTACCATATTACAATACCCCGTATTCCTTCATGGCCTTTTTAAGCAGCTCCGTATGCTCCGGTTCGATCTCACAGAGCGGATGGCGAAGGACGCCCGAATCCCTTCCCTGCAGCTCAAGAGCCTTCTTCACAGGCATCGGGTTCACTTCGCAGAACAGCGCGCTGCAAAGAGCCAGCGCCTTCAGCTGAAGCGCACAGCATTTCTGTATATCGCCCGCAAAATAAGCCTCTGTGATATCATGCGTCTGTTTCGGCGCGATATTCGAAAGGACCGAGATCACGCCAAGGCCGCCTAAGGACATGATGGGCGTGATCTGATCATCATTGCCCGAATACAGATCAACGCATCCCTCCGCTAAGCTCATAAGCTTTGCGATCTGGGAAATATTGCCGCTGGCTTCCTTGATCCCGACGATATTCTCAACGTTCCGGCAGAGATAGACCGCCGTTTCCGGGGCAATGTTAAGGCCCGTGCGGCTCGGCACGTTGTACAGGATGATCGGGAGCTTCGTGCTCTCCGCTACGATCCGATAATGCTCGATCAGCCCCTTCTGCGTCGCCTTGTTATAATAGGGCGTCACCAAAAGCAATCCGTCCGCCCCGCATTTTTCCGCTTCCTGCGCCCGGAATACCGCTTCGTCCGTGCTGTTTGAGCCGGCCCCGGCGATCACAGGGATCCTGTGGTTCACCACATCCACGCAGTGCTTTACGACCTTCGTATGCTCCTCGTGGCTTAAGCAGGAGGATTCCCCTGTCGTGCCGCATACAATGATCGCGTCCGTTTTTCCCTCTATCTGATACTCTATCTGCTCCGTAAATCTCTCGTAATCGACCGCCCCGTCCTTTTTAAACGGCGTACAGATCGCAACGCCAGCACCCTTAAAAATCGCCATTCCGGTTCCTCCTCTCTGAATCTGCGCCGACTTGCCCTGCAAGTCGTGCGCTTAGGCATGATCTTCGGATCATGCCGATTCGGTCTGCCCGCAGACCGAATCATTTCCTATATCAACCCATCACTCGAATCATATCATCTCGGAATTGTCATGTCAATTACGCGCCAATTTGCGCAGCAAATTGTGCGCTTAGGCATGATCCTTGGTTCATGCCGATTCGGTCAGGTTCCCTGACCGAATCATTTCCTTATCTGCGCCGATTTGCTCCGCAAATCGTGCGCTTAGGCATGAACCTTGGTTCATGCCGATTCGGTC
>JAILQQ010000036.1 GCA_024698885.1 Lachnospiraceae bacterium
TCATGCGGAATCTGTTCTATGCAAAGACCGGTATCCTGTCGACGCCGATCAATGTATGCTCGAAATATATCGTCGTATTTATCATATTCGGTGCTTTCCTGGAACGGACCGGTATCTCGGAGCTGTTCATCAACCTCGCCAACTGCATCGCGGGACGGTTCGCCGGCGGACCGGCAAAGGTGGCGGTCATCTCCTCCGCGCTGTGCGGTATGGTCAGCGGCTCATCCGTAGGAAATACGGTTACCACAGGCTCCGTGACGATCCCGATGATGAAGGAGACCGGATATAAATCGGAGTTTTCCGGCGCCGTGGAGGCCGCGGCGTCCACGGGAGGGCAGATCATGCCGCCGATCATGGGAGCAGCCGCGTTTCTTATGGCGGATATCATCGGCGTTCCCTATTCGGATATTCTGACCAGAGCGATCTTTCCGGCAGTCCTGTATTTTACCGGTATTTTCATCGCCGTTCATCTGGAGGCGAAAAAGCATGGCCTTACCGGAATCCCGGTGGAAAGGCTTCCGCGCTTTTCGGTACTAATTAAGAAGATCTATCTTCTGTTACCCCTTGTCCTTCTTGTTATCTGGGTTTCCAAAAACATGATGACGATGCAGAGGGCTGCTGCCTTCTCGATCGTTGCCGCGATCGTCGTGGGAGTCGTGGACGGATTTGTGAGCGGGGACCGTTTTACGCTGAAAAAGTTATTTGAGGCCTTAGAGGCAGGCGGAAAGGGAACGATCACCGTCGGCGCGGCCTGCGGCGTCGCCGGGATCATTTCGGGTACGATCACGATGACGGGTCTGGCCAATGAGATGATCAACGCCATCGTCGCGGTGGCCGGAGACAAGCTCTTTATCGCGCTGTTCCTTACGATGCTCTGCTGCATCGTGCTCGGCATGGGCGTACCGACGACGGCGACCTATTGTATCATGGCAGCGACCTGCGCGCCGATCCTGACCAGGATGGGTGTGCCGATCCTGGCGGCCCATTTCTTTGTATTTTACTTTGGGATCGTGGCGGATATCACGCCGCCCGTTGCGCTCGCGGCCTATGCCGGAAGCGCGATCGCAAAGGCCAATCCGATGCGCACGGCCTTTGCCGCCACGAAGATGGCGATCGCCGCTTTCCTGATCCCTTATATTTTCTGCTTTAATCCGGAAATGCTGCTGATCGATACGAACGCGGGAAACGTTATCATGATATATGCCACCGCGCTGATCGGTATCGTCGGGATTGCGTCTGCGCTCGAAGGATATCTGCTTACCGATATGAAGCTGCCGGAACGGATCCTGCTCATCGCGGGCGGGATCCTGCTGATCTTCCCGGGCGGGCTGACGGATATTATGGGCCTTGCGCTGATCGCTGTCGGCGTTGTCCTGCAGCTGGTCGCTAAACGGAAATGATCCGATCTGCCGCGCAGGTGGAATAAATTGCCATCCTGTCATTTTCTGCGTATAAAATAAATAGAGAAGTGAAGCAAAAGAGAAGGTTCTCAGGAAGGTTTGATATGAAGGATCACACAAAGCTTAAGAAACTGAACGACGAGGAGCTTTACAAGGTAGCAGGCGGTGACGGCGGTGGCGAAGTAAGGGTTATTACGGGCCCGCCCCCATTGCCCGAACGGGCATGAAGTATCTGATCAGGACATTGTCGACCGGGGGAAGGGCAACGTAACCACATTCTGCTGCCCGGTGTACGAAAAGGAGTTCGGAGTACTCGGATACTGACCCTGTGGCAAGCATAATTTGCATTAATGTTTGTCTGTTAAGCAGCCTTTGACTATTTATTTGATAGTTCAATCAAACTTGCGCACAAGCTGCCTTATGGAGTCTTTCAGATCACAGAGCGCTTTCAATCTCTTCCAGGAGACGGATCGTTGCCTTCAGGCGTTCAAGCTCTTCAAGGCAAAATAAAAGAGCTCGCCGCAAGGTCAGAGTCCGCTGCCTTACCCCTTCCATGCCCGTTGCGTTGCAATATCAACGATATCTGAGCTCTATCATCGACTTATTGACCTATGAATTGACCTATCTTTTACCGGTCATGCCGCCTTTGTGATCAGTAGCAGCAATTCCTTTTCCATTGCGGAAATATCTTCTACTCTGTGTGTCATTTTCCGTATGAACTCCAGACACGCTTTAAGAATTGTGTCGCATTTCACTTCGCCATATCTGTTTCCACGCTCTCCGTTATACACCGTCCACCCGGTAGAGTCGGATTGAATGCATACCGCAGCTTCCTGGTATCCTCCAATATGATATAATGTCGAAGGGAATCTCTTTGACATCACCTTTTCCAATGCTTCTAAATAGTTTGTTGTCTCCATGATGCATCCTCCATCAAATATCCGTCTTCGCACTCAAGTCGGATAGGCTGTTTGTGCATAAACTGTATTGCTCCGCCCTTACTTATCATGTATTAATCCCCAACATTATTTGTTATGACTTCATTTTATCATAAAATGCTGTATGACAGTACATTATTATCTCCCCATTTTTCAAGGCTTCTCCTGACCGGCTCCGTGATCCGGCGATTTGCATTCTCTGCTTTGGATAAGAAAAAAGGAAGGGATAAACCCTTCCTTTTTCTTATCCAGGGCTAGAAGGATTCGAACCTTCAGATGACGGAGTCAGAGTCCGCTGCCTTACCGTTTGGCTATAGCCCTACAACAATCAACATTATACAATAGGTTTCTTATAGTTGTCAATATATGATCTCGACTTCTTTATCCTCCCAGGTGCAAAGCCTGACATGCGTTTCGTCGCTTTCTTTGATATAGTCCGGCAGCAGGGGGATCTTGCCGAGGCCGTCCGGCGCGTTCACGATATACTGCGGGATCGCAAGGCCGGAGGTATGGCCGCGGAGATATTTCATGATCCGTAAACCTTCCTCGACGGAGATCTGAAAATGCTTCGTGCCGGTGACCTGCTTGGGGTGGAAGATATAATAGGGCCGGACCCTGGCCCTTAAGAGCCCTTCATTCAGAAGCTGCACGATATACTTATCGTTATTGATGCCCTTTAAAAATACCATCTGGTTGCCAAGGGGGATACCGGCGTCGGCCAGTCGATTGCAAGCCTCCATGGCCTCCTTTGTCAGCTCTCCCGGATGATTAAATTGTGTATTAATAAATAACGGATGATACTTTTTCAGCATGCCGGCCAGCCCGGGGGTGATACGCTGGGGCATGGTGACCGGTACTCTCGTTCCGATCCGGATGATCTCGACGTGGGGGATTTCCCGTATGCGGCTGATGATGCGTTCTAACAGCTCATCCGGCAGCATCATCGGATCCCCGCCGGTGATCAGAACGTCCCGGATCTCCCCCGCGTTTCGGACATAGTCTATAGCCGCGGCGATGTTTTCCTCGGATTCGATCCGGTCCGCCTCGCCGATGAGCCTCCTGCGCTGGCAGTGGCGGCAGAACATGGCGCAGGAGCTGGTCACGTTGATGATCAGACGGTTGGGATATCTTCTCGTGATGCAGGGAGCCGGGTTCGTATGCTCTTCCCCCATGGGATCCAGCTCTCCCGAGGTATCTCTTTCCTGCGCGGAGGGCAGCGCCATCTTGTTGATCGGATAATCCATATCCTCATAATCCATTAAGGACAGATAATACGGCGTCGCGGCCCAACGGTACTTTTTTGATATTTCCTTGATCATTTTCGTCTGCGCGTCTGTCAGCCGGATAAATTTTGCGAGCAGGGAAACCGAGCTGATCCGGTTGCAAAGCTGCCAGTGCCAGTCGTTCCAGTTTTCTTCATCGGCGCCGAAATACTCCATCAGCTCCTGCTTATGCTTTTTTGATATGATATCCCGTTTTTCCGCGGTCTCCCGCAGGAATTCGTCTTTAAACCGCAGATAATCCTCGATCTCTCCGCGAAGCTCCTCTGCTCTGTGTAAGGATTTTTCTCTGTTTGGATCCATTCATTCAATCCTCTTTTAATATCAGTTCTTTTTGCTCCACTCTGCCTTAGCCGCTTCATAGATCCGGATCTTTTCGTCCCAAACAGCCCGCAGGCCGTCGTCATCAAAATGTGACGGCAGTTCAAAATACTCTTTGATATAGTCGGCCAGATAAGCGCTGAATTTTTCGGCGCCCGGTGTATTCAGATGACCTCCCTCGTCCGGGGAATCCAACAGATAATCGATACCGATCCGGTCGCTTTCCTCGTCAAAATTGATATAGTTCACACCATAAGGGGCGGCGATCTCCTCGATCTGGCGGTCAAAGCCGTAGCTCCAGTTTTGGGACAGGCTCGGCATCTTGATCAATAACACCTGGATTTGATTGTCCCGGCAAAGCGTTAACGTTTTTTTCAGATACGAAACGCTCTTATCCGGAAGGATTTCCCCTTCATCCTTGAAATACCGGCCTTCGCTCCTCTCGGGGAGTTCTTCCGTCTGACGGTAATCGATCATGAAGCCGTTATAGCTGACGTGTTTTGCGTCAAAAAGCGCATACCAGAAATCCTCGCCCCTTAATTCCTTCCATCTTGTATGGAAGCGCAGAACGGGAAAGATATATTCAATCAGCCTTTCGCTTTCTCCCATGGCGGCTTCGATGCAGGATAGCTTTGTGAGAGAAGGGCGCATGCCGTCGATCGCCTTCCGGTTGGAAGGCTCTTCGGCAAAATCGTCATCATATTTGACAAAGCCGATATCCAGGACGACGAGTTTTGGCTTGTTGCCGCTCTTTACGGCGTCCTCGATCATATAATAGGAGGTCCAGAGGGTCTGCGAGGCGTTGCTCCTGTCATAGGAGGTAAAGCCCTGCTTTTCCCAGATCACCGGGGGCGAGATCCCGCTGTAAACCGTGGAGGAGCCGACGAAGAGGATATCCGTATCCTTTTCCCGGTAGAAGTCCTCGGTGATATGCCCGTCCTCATTTTCACTGACATACTTCGGCATAAAGATCCGGTTTAAAAGCGTCAGGAACAGAGCGATCAGGATAAGCTCAGAAATTAAGATAAATAAAGGTTTTCGCGTCATATCCCATTCCATAGGTGCCAAACACTACCACGATGATCGTTAACAGGCCAAGCACAGCCCATTGAAGAGGCAGCGGCTTTTGAAACAGTCTTTCCCGGATGCTCCCCTTTCTCTGCACGAGACTGACGGTTAACAGAAGGAGCATGGCGAAAACGACGACGATCAGCTCCTCCTTCGGAAGCTTCAGCTCCTCAAAGACAACCTCCCATGTAAAGCTTCCCCAGTTTCTAAAGCAGCCGCGCAGGGTCTCAAAGGCTGCCGGAACATTTTTCGAGATATCAAAAAGCCGTAAAAAGGCCATCAGCCAGAAGGTTTTCACTACCCGGTACAGCTTAAAGCAAAAGCTTTCCTCCGACAGATGAAGCCTTTCCCGGAGCTTAAGCGATAACGGCTCAAATTCTGTTCCGAGGATGATAAAAAAGCAGTTAAGCAGTCCCCAGACCACGTAACGGCTTTCCGAGCCATGCCAGATCCCCGTTAACCACCAGACGATGACCATCGGGATATAGAGCGGCAGACGCTTTCCCAGACCCTCGTTTATATGGCTCTTCACCCATTTGGAGAGCCGGAGCATCCATTTGGCCACGGAGAGAGGGTAGTAGACATAGTCCTTGAACCAGGTCCCGAGGGTAATATGCCATCTGCGCCAGTATTCCGCGATGCTCTTTGAGAAGAAGGGCCGGTTGAAATTTTCGGTAACGCGGATCCCGAACAGCTCGCTGACGCCGAGGGCGACGTCGATGCCGCCGGAAAAATCCCCGTAGATCTGCAGGGAGTAGAAAAACACGGCTAACAGTAAATAAAGGCCATCGTGATAGTTTCTGAGGTAGATCGAGAGCTCCACATAGCCGGCCAGCCGGTCCGCGATCACGAGCTTCTTAAACAGTCCCCACATGATCCGGGTCAGACCGGAGCGGATCCGGACAGGGTCAAAGTCGACGTGCTTTTTAAGCTCCGGCATCAGGTCGTTAAAACGGCTGATCGGACCCTGGATGATCTGCGGGAAATAGGAAACGAAGAGGGCAAATTTTAAAGGATGACGCTCTGCCCTGTACTTTCCGTAGTAAATATCGATCAGATAGCCCATGGACTGAAAGGTATAGAAGGAGATGCCAAGGGGCATGAGCAGATCAAAAAACGGAAGATAATCCGTATTGCCGAAATGCATCAGCCGAAAGAGATTAATATAGGCTATCGCGCGGTCGGCATATTTAAAAAAGGCCAGAATGGAGAGATTTAAAAGCAGGCAGAGAAACAGGAGCCATTTCTGTTTCTTTTTGACCGAAGCCTTGTACGCTTTCCGCTCATCCTTTGACAGAAGCTCCCTGTTTTCCTTCAAATATGCCTTCAGGCTGTCGTTTCGCTTTTCCAGTAACAGAGAAAAGCCGTAGGTGGAAAAGGACGTGAACAGGATCGGAAAAAAACGGTCAGGACCCGCGCACAGATAGAAAAACCAGCTTGCGGCAAGCAAAACGCACCACTGCCATTTCTGCGGGACAGCATAGTATACTAACAGGCATATGATCACAAAGCCTGCGAAGGTCAGGGAGATAAAGGACATATTAATCTTCCTGCAGCGTCAGGATGAGCTCGTAAATGGCCTGCGCGGAATTGAAGTTCTCCGGGATCATGTGCTCCGCGGTGATCTCCACGTCAAACTCGTCCATCAGTTCTCCCACGATCGTGACAATGTCAAAGGAGTCAAAGATCTTCTTGTCAATGAGACCTGTCTCCGTTTCGTAATCCACCTCGGGATGTACCGTGCTTAGAATTTCAATGATTTCATCCATGTGAAAGCTCCTTCTGAATTTTTACCCGGTCGACTTTTCCGCTTGGCAGTAACGGCAGCGTTTCAAGCCGTCGGATGATATTCGGGACCATGTAGTGAACCAGTCTTTTTTTCAGGACTTCCGCCAGCTTCAGTTCATCGTATTCCTCTGATTCATAGAACAGAACGATCTTCTGCTTTACCGGCTCATAGAGGCAGCATACGGCCCGGATACCGGGAAGCGAGCCTGCCGCCGTTTCAATCTCCATCAGCTCGATCCGGTGGCCCATATGCTTGATCTGCAGGTCCTTGCGGGAAACAAAGACCAGCTCATGCTTTTCATTATACCGGCCAAGGTCGCCGGTCCGGTAGATCTTTTCCGGATAATAGGGATTTAACGGATTCTGGGTAAATACCGCGTCGGTCTTATCCACCGCGTTATAATAGCCTAAGGCTAAGCAGCTTCCCTTGACGCAGATCTCGCCGGTCACGTCCTTTCGCAGGATCAGCCTGTCGTCCTCGTCAAGCAGCAGGATCTCCGTATTTCGGAAGGGCTTTCCGATGGGAATGGTCTCTCCGTCCTGAAAATCCCTGTCGACGATATAATAGGTACAGACGCCGGTGATCTCCGTCGGACCGTAGATTTGGACAAAAACCGCCTCCGGATAGTTTTCCCGCCAGTAGCGGAAGCATTTGACCGGCATGGCCTCCGCGCCGAAGATGATCTTGCGGAGCGCTCCCGGACGCAGGGAACGGAAGCCCTTGAAGGTCGATACCATTTTCATGGCGGAGGGAACCCAGCGGATCGTTGTGATATGATAATCCTCCAAAAACTGTAAAAGCTTTAAGGGGATCGAAAAATACTCCGTCGGTACGAGACCGCAGCTGGCTCCCGCCTTCAGGGTACAATAGATATCGATCAGGGAGGCGTCAAAGTAGAAGGGCGCCTGATTGGCAATGATATCATCGCTCGTAATGCCGACCTCTTCCGTAAAGTGCTCGATATAATCGATCAGGGAGCGGTGGCTTACGACGACTCCCTTGGGAACGCCGGTAGAACCGGAGGTATAGAGCACATAGACCGGGTCGGTATCAATGGCCTGTCTTAAGCGCTCCTCAAGCAGCTCCTCGTCCGCTTCGGTTTCAAGCATTTCCTCAAAGAGAAAGACCTGCGGGGAAAAGGTCCTTGCCGCATCAAAGTGGGAGAGATCCGTGATGACCGCTGCGGGCTTTAAGTTTTCAACGATCAGGCTCAGGCGGTATTCGGGCGTCGCGGTATCAAGCGGCACATAAAAGTTCCTGCTCATGACGGTGCCGAAAAAGGCACTTAAGATCCGCGGCGTCTTATCCATATAGATTAAGACCGGCCGGCAGGTCGTGCTTAATTTCTTACAGAGCTTTGTGGCTACCGCCTTTGTCATGTTTAAGAGCTTTTCGTAGCTCAGTTCGTTTACTTCGTCAAAATAAGCCGTTTTATCGGGGTACTTTTCCGCCGACGCGTAGAGATAGTGAAGAATACCAGTTATCATGATCCGATCATCACCCAGTTTTCCAGATTTTTTTTTTCGTTGTCCTGATGCTTCAGATACGCTTTCGGATAGATGGTCAGATGCCCTTCGTTTTCATTAAGTAACGCAGCCCACTGGCTGAAGGTGGAATTGGCGATGATATTATGTCTGCAAAGGGCCATTAACTGCATATCCCGAAAGCTGTCCGCTCCTGTATTATTAGCGATGATGACGGCATTGTCAAGATAATTAAAGGCTTCCCGCACAAAGTCCGGATCGTCGGAAAAAAGAAAGAAGGAAAGCTCCTCCTGCTTTTTGCCGGTCCTTTCACAGACTTCGCGGATCGCTGCCCGGTAATATCCCGGGCCGAGAGCGATAAAGCTGTCCTGGTAGACCGTCAGGTAGTCGCCCCTTCTTACGTGGAGGCTGACGGAATACGAGCCTTTGATCTGCGCAGAAAGGGAGCGGTTTTTTTCATCCGTAAACGGCGGAAACAGAAACGCCCGCCGCGCCTCTTTAAGAACGGGGGCAAAAAAACGTTCGGAAATAAAAAACCCGGTGAAATAGTAATCCTTTCCGGGATCTAAGGAGGCGATCCTTCGATAAAAAGCATCGTTATCTATCGCTGCCGCGTTGGCATCGAGCCCCTCGTCGATCCGAAACGGAGCGCGCTTCTTTCCTGTGATCTCCCGAAGGAGCCGGTTCGGATAGCGCCTTATTGTTTCAAAAAGCATGGCTGTCTCCGGCCGGAAGCGGCCTGTAAAGGCTTTTCCGTTTCGGGAGACGATCATATCCTTCGGCATCAAAAGATTCGGCAGAAGGCCGGTTACCCGGAAAAGCTCGCTTTTGGAGGCTTCCTCCAGGGAGAATCCGCTGTTCTGTCCGAAAATACGAATGAGCTCAAAGCCGTGATGGTCATTATTGGCGTAAAACCAGGTCAGATCCGCCTTGACCGGGGTATCCGGATAGAGCTTCTTTAACAGCAGGGTAAAGCAGTATTGAAACATCTGGTTTCCCAGACCGCTGGTAAATCTTACGATAAACATATTAATCCGCCTTAAATAACTTTCCGAAGATGGTCTTCAGGCTGTAGGTGAGCAGGGAGGTCCGCTTTCCTTTGCAGACCACCTCTTTGATATTGTAATCGTACATATCCTTTAAAAAGCGGTAATTCTCCCGGTCGGGACGCTTCAGCCAGAGCTTCAGCGCGGATCCGAAGTCCTTTGCGGCCCGCTCCTTCGCGTAATCGGAAAGTCCCACCGCGTTATCGACCCATTTCATCATGGTCTGTGAGAGATAACAGTCATCCCGCAGAAGATCCCGCTCCATGGCCAGGGAATTCCAGTTTTTTCCGCCTGCTTTTTTGACATACCGCCAGGCGCTCATGGGCTCGTTCATCCGGAAGATATCCCCCTGGATCAGAAGGAACAGAAGGATCAGCGCGTCATCCACGAAATCATGGGCCCGGTAGAGGATCGTATAGTCGTACTTTTCCGCCGGGTAGATATTCCGGGAAACGACGCTCGCGTAATGCCCGGGCCATTTTCCCGAATATTTATAGTCCTCGTAGGTGAACAGGCCGCTCCATTCGTAGAGCTGCCCGACCTTTAACGTTTCGGGATCCCGGATCCTTTCGTCGTTTTCATCGATCATAACATGGTCGTGGGTACAGGCGATATATTCGGGATGGGCCTCCAAAAAGTCGACCTGCTTCTGCAGTTTATGGGGATCGCTCCAGTAATCGTCCCCCTCCAGATAGGCCAGATACTCTCCCTGACAGGCTTTGGTGGTCTCATAGACATTGAGGGTCGGCCGGCCGGAGTTTTCCTCCCGGAACCGGAGCCTGACCGTTTTGTCCGGATACTCTGCCGCGACGGCCGTCAGGATCTCTCTCGTCCGGTCCGTGGAGCAGTCTTCGCCCACCACGACCTCAAAATCGAAGTCCGTTTCCTGGGTCAGAACGCTGCGAAGCGCTTTTTCAACGTATTTTTCATGATTGTAGGTGATAAAGATCACGCTGAGACGGATACTCATGCTGTTCTCCATGGTCAGGCAAAAAAGGTCAGCGCTCCCGTTTGATAGTTCCGTTTTCTACGCGAAATACGAGCTGGCAGTTTTCGATCGTCGTCAGGCGGTGCGCGATGATGATCAATGTCTTGCGGCCCATCAGGCTGTCGATGGCCTCCATGACCGCCGCCTCGGTCTCGTTGTCAAGGGCCGAGGTCGCTTCGTCGAGCACTAAGATCTCCGGATCGTCATAAAGCGCCCGGGCGATGCCGATACGCTGGCGCTGGCCGCCGGAAAGCCTGACGCCCCGCTCGCCTACCATGGTATCAAGGCCCTTTGGCAGGCTTTTGACGAAATCATAGAGCTGGGCCTCCTTCAGCGCTTCCCAGACCTTTCCTTCATCGATCGCTTCGTCCTCGATGCCGAAGGCTACATTATTGCGGATCGTTTCATCCGACAGAAAAATGGACTGCGGGATATAGGCAAGCTTCTTCGACCATTTTAGCGGATTTTCATGGACATTCATATCCCCGTAGTATACTGCGCCCGCCGTCGGGGTCAGGATCCCGAGGATGACATCGGCCATCGTGGACTTCCCGGCGCCGCTTGGGCCCGTCATGCCGACGGCAAAGCCGAGAGGGATCTGAAAGCTTACGTTCTTGAGGACATCTTTTTCGGTTCCCGGGTAGCGGTAGGAGACCCCTTCGATCCGGATCGCGCTGACCGGAGGCAGGGTCTTGTCTTTCTGATCCCCGGTTTCCGATACGTCCTTTATCTCGAAATCCTTCATATCCTCCGTATCCTTGATATCCCGGTAGATCAGATCCACAGAGGGCTTTAGGAAGATGATGAGGTTTGCGTAATTATTGATCTTTGATACCGAGGGTAAGAGCTTGAAGGCCGCCAGGGCAAAGGCGGAAAGCTCCGTGATCATGACGGTTAAGGACGTCCCCTGATTTAACTTGATCAGAAGCACCGTCAGGATACCGCCGACGCAGACCGTTTCGATCAGGTACTTCGGCACGTTCCCGAGGATATTGTCGTTGCGGACCGCCCGCATTTTCTGTTTTCCGTAGGAAACAAAAGCGTCCGTGAAATATTTCTCGCGGTGCAGGATCTTGATGTCCTTGACGGCGCCGAGGGCCTGGTTGATGGCCTGATGCATCTTCCCGTCATAGAGCTGATTGATCCTGCCGTATTCCCGTGCCTTATTTTTGAATAAGAGCATATAAAGACCCGTAAAGACGAGAAGGATCGCGACGACGAAGATCGTGATGAACCAGTCCACGAGGAAGAGATAGAGGCTTAACAGTACGCAGATCAGAAGCTCCGAGATCAGGGAGAACACAGAGAGCAGCATCTGGAAAAGCCTTTCGGAGTCCAGCATGACATTTCTGACCATCTCCGCGGAGTTTTTATCGAGGTGATAGGTATAGGGTTTTTTCAGGTAACAGTCGATGAGCCGCCCCATGACTGACAGCTGGTTATCGTAGATAAACCGGTACTGAAGATAGTTAAGCCACAGGAGATAGCCGTTTTTGACCAGATAGACAAGGATCAGGCCTGCCGTGATAAACGCGTAGAACTCCTTGTCCGAGTTCATATGAAAGGTATCGTAAACCGTGCTTAACAGCGGATTGCGATGGATCGAACCGGGATCCGTGATGATCGAAACAAGGCCCGTGATCAGGGATACGCCGATCAGCTCAAAGAGCGCACCGACAAAAAGCCCGAAGCACAGCGCCACGGACTGAAGCTTTTGCTTTTTCGAGAAAATATAGCTTAACTTCGGGAAAATGCTCATGGATCATTCCTTACTTGCCGCTTAACAACGTTTTTCTCCCAGAGATACGGATAAAGCATACTGAAGGCCTTCTCCCCGTCCGCAAAGCCTGCCGAAGCATCGTTCATGACATGCAGGACGGCGTTTTTCACGGTGGGCGGATCGATCAGATCGCATGCCGTAAAGTCCTCTGACGCGATCAGATCGCTGAAGTATTCCCTTAACGGCCCCTGCATCCATTCTACGATGGGCGTATTGAAGCCGATCTTTGTTTTTCTTTTTACAATCTCCTCCGGCATATACGGGGCCAGCGCATCCCGGATAATGGATTTCGAAAAGCCGCCGTGGAGCTTGCTCTGCCAGGGGAGAGACATGGCGTAGCTCACGATCCGGTGGTCCATAAAGGGCATTCGGATCTCCACGCTGTTTGCCATGCTGTATCTGTCATAATTCCGAAGCAGTGTCGGCAGGATATTTTCATGAGAAGAGGCATAGAGGATCTTATTCAGGGTATCCATCTTTTCATAGGCGGGATCCCCGGCGGCGCGCACCTTTTTAAAGCGCTCATTTCCCGCTCTCAGACGATCCCTGAGCCGCCGTTTTAAGAACCGCAGATAAACGCCGCTGCGGCTTCCTGCCGTAAGCGCCATATTACTCTTATCCTTCGGGAAGCTGTCGATATAGGCGTCAAGGATCATATGGCGCTCCGTCCGGCCTTTTGCGTCCGCTAACGCGTTGATAAAATCAAAGGTATAGCCGCCGAACAGCTCGTCGGCCCCGTGACCGTCGATGGTCACGATGACGCCGTTTTCACGCAGTGCCCCGTAGAGCGTCATCATCGGGATCGGGCTGGTCAGATAGATATCTTCAAAGAGCCAGATCATCTCATCGAGCCGGTTTACGGCTGATGCCGGGTCGATCTCCACGAAGGTGGATCTTATGTTCAGGTAATCCGTGACGGTTTTTGCGTAGGCGCTTTCGTCCATCGTCGTCCCCGGAAAGGCCGCGACGAAGGCGTGCTGCCAGTCCGGATTCATGCGGTCGCCGCCTTCTTTTGAGAGATGTGCCATGGAGCAGATCGTGGCCGTTGAGTCAAGGCCCCCGGAAAGCGCCGTGCCGATGGTAACGTCCGACCGCATCCGAAGCCGGCAGGCATCGAGGAAAAGCGCCCGGAATTCCTCTACCTGCTCCTCATAGGTGGCAGCAGGCGTTACGAGCTGCTTTAAGGTATCCCAGTATTTCGTGATCCGGATCCCGTTACGGTCCATATAAGCATAGCTTCCTGCCGGAAAGCGGAGGATCCCCTCGATCACGCATTCTTCCGTACTCTCGTAAAAGACGGTCCGGGAGGGGTCGCAGACGAGGGCCCGGTTTGGCTTTACTTCCTCCATGAGCGGGAAAAGCGCCTTCATTTCGGACGCAAAGGCGAAGGCGTTCTCACTGCCGTGAAGCTTCGTATAATATAACGGCTTGACGCCGAAACGGTCCCTGCTTAAAAACAGCCGCTCCTTCAGGCGGTCCCAGATCGCGAAGGCCCACATGCCGTTGAAACGGTTCAGGCAGTCCTCTCCGTAACAGTCATAGGCGGCTAAGATCACCTCGGAATCGCTGTCGCTTTCAAAGCGGTAGCCCTTTTCCGAAAGCTCCTTTTTCAGCTCCAGAAAATTATAGATCTCCCCGTTGTATACAAGCTGGTACCGGCCGTCCGCGTAGGACATGGGCTGGCGGCCCTTTTGGGAGAGATCCATGATGGCAAGCCTTCTATGGCCAAGCGTAATGCCGGGCGCCGAAAAAAGACCGCTGTCATCGGGCCCCCTGTGAGTAAGGGTATTCAGGCAGCGCTCCGCCAGTTCTTTCTCTATGTCTTTTTGAAATACGCCGAATATTCCGCACATATTTTTCTCTGCACCGATCCGATCTGCTTGCGGATCGGATCAGTTCCGCTTTGCTGCGCCCTTCATTTTAACCGGGGGAGCCTGAGGCACACCTGGCGACGCAGGACCCTGATCATTTTTTTTACGTTTAGTGCCCTGTAATTATACAGAACTCTCCCGTCCATATCAACCCTCGGCGCCTCTCCCTTCTCCTTCAGGCTGTAGAGAAAGAAGTCGTTTCCGGCCCTGTCATAAAGGATATTGGCATCGATCGGCCGCAGGGCTCTTGCGTAGCTGTGGAGGATCTTACGGGGAAGAGCTCTTGAGGAGAGGAGATAAGAAAATCTGCCGCTGCTCTCACCTTCTCCGGTTTCAGTCCGGTAGCCGTAAAGATCGATGCAGGTCTCTTCTTCCGGAACGGAAAAACGCTCTGAAAGCACGGTCTTTAGGCCCATGTTTTCAAAAAAGGCGTCATAGCGGCTCTTTGATCCCTGAAGGCTTCCGAAACGGTAGTCCTTTCCGGCAAAGATCCCGACCGGTACCTGAAGATCATGACTTTCCGCTCCGGAATGCTCCCCCGCTGACATGAAATTTGTTGTCAGCGAGCTGCGGGGATACAGAAAGTACATATCCTTTTCGATCAGATAGGCGATATTGTATTTTAACCAGGAGCTGTCCGACCATTTCCGGACATTTTCCGGGATATCCGGGGATGTCAGCGCCATGTCCTTCCTATCCTGAAGCCATGCCGTAAAGCCTTCCCACTGTTTTTTCGTATAGGCCTGCCCCCAGGAGGAGGCAAACTGCATATAATAGTTATCAAAACCGTCTTCTACTGCAAAAAACGGCTCTCTGACATGGACGTTCAGCAGGTGGTTATAAAGAGAGATCCCGCCGACCTTCCCGTCATTTTCCGTAAAGCGGAGGGCGGAAACGGTATAATGATAAAAATCCCGTGAAACAAAAAGATCATCCTCCAGCAGTATCACACTTCCGTAAGCCTTTGAATGATCTCCGCACTCAAGTACATGCTGTTTTAACCCAAGCCTTTTCTCATGGGTAATGATCCGCTTTTCCCCGTAGGGCCAGACAAAGGCCTGCACCGTTTTCAGAACGTCTCCGTTCTCACTCTGATCGATGGAAATGATCAGCGGGATATCCGTATGCCCGGCGTAATCCGCAGAGGCTAACGAGGTAAGCAGCCTTTGCAGGGCTTTATCCCTGTTATACGCGATCACAACGATGGGGGTTTCGTTTGTCTGTGATGATGAATCCATATGCTTTAGTTCTCCATGGTAGAGATTAACTTTTCGACGTCCCGGAAATTATGGATATGCTCCTTAAGCCACTGCTCGTCCCGTTCCCACCATTTCAGGGAAAGGAGCTTTTCCTTTATCTCGTCCCCAAAGCGGTCCTTGAGCTTTTTTGCGGGGACGCCTGCGTATATGCCATAGGGCTCCACGTCCTTTGTGACGATCGCGCCGGCTCCAATGACTGCGCCGTCGCCGATGACGACCCCTTCAAGGATCCTGACGTCCTCGCCGATCCAGACGTCATTACCGATGATCACCTGGATACCGGCCTCTTTGTCGAGCCAGGTCTGCTCTTCAAAGAACGCTTCGTCGTTTTCCGGAACATAGGTAAAGCCCTGGGCCGCTTCCTTCGAATAAAAGGCGGGATGCAGCGCTGCAAGGCTCTTTGTCGGGTGCTTTCCGAGGATGGTTTTGACCCCGGGACCGATCGCGGTATATTTTCCGATCCTGACGTTTGTCAGGTCGCCGCCGTTTGAGACATAGCTGCCAAAGCCCAGTCTGACATTTTTCAGGATCGTCTTCTTTCCGACATAGTTTCTGCCCGCAAGAGTCGTCCCGCCGTGCAGATAGGAGCCCTGTTTCAGGATACTGCCTGTTTTCAGCTCCACAGCCATGCGTTTAAAGGGAAAGAAAAGCCTCCTGTACAGGCCGGAGCCGATTTCCGTGAGCTTTCGTCCGATCATTTCCGTTTCTTTCTGTGCCGATCCGGTCGGCCCGGATCATTTCAGTTCCTTCGTCAGATATTCCACAGCCGCGTCCAGCTGATTGTCCGTGCCGTCCTTCTGATAACTCTCGTAGTCCCATTCCACCTCGACGTCCGGCTCGATCCCGACGCCGTGGATATTATAGCCCTTCGGCGTATAATACTTCGCGATCGTCACCTTGATACCGCTGCCGTCGCCTAAGGGAAGTACCCGCTGTACAACGCCCTTGCCGTAGGTCTTGGTGCCCATGATCGTTCCGACGCCGTAATCCTTGATCGCCCCGGTGACAATCTCCGAAGAGGAGGCGGAGTAGCCGTTTACCAGTACGACTAACGGCATGTCGAGACAATCGGATTCGGAATTATATTCCTCCTTGTTGCCGTCCTTATCCTCGATATATACGACCAATCCTTCAGGACAGAATTTATCGGCGATCTTGACCGCGATATCGAAGTCTCCGCCGGTATTGCCCCGCAGATCAAAGATCAGTCCCTTCATGCCCTTCTTCTTCAGGTCATTGAGCTGTAAACGAAACTGGTCATAGGATACTGCGGCAAACTCGGACAGGGAGAGATAGCCGATATCGTCCGTGAGCATTTCCGAGGTTACCGTTACGCTCTCCACCACATCGCGGATGATATCAAAGCGCAGGATCTCGTCCTCGCCCTCCCTGACGACGCCGACGTTGACCTTTGTTCCTTTTTCGCCGCGCATCTTGCTGATGACGATATCACTGTCCTGGCCGACCACGTCCTCGCCGTCCACCTCCACGATGATATCGCCTGACTTGATCCCGGCTTTTTCGGCCGGAGAGCCTTCGATGGGATTGATGACCTCCAGGGTCTGGCTTTCCTGATTGACCGAAAGGTATACGCCGATACCTTCGAAGGTACCGTTATTGTCCTCCATCAGCTCGGAGAATTCCTTTTTGGTATAGTACTGGGAATAGGGGTCCTGCAGACCTGCCACATAGCCCTTGTACATGCCCTCCTTCAGGTCGCTTTCCTCATAATCCTCCAGATAATAGGTCTCGATGACGTCGTTGATGACCGAGAGCTTGTCCGCTTCCGAGGCGCTTAGGGTATTGCTTTTGCGGAAAAAGGCGCCCGAAGTAAAGTAGCGGTAGAAGCCGCTGCCGACGACGATCCATATGCCTGTGACGGCCAGAATGAAGAAGGTCACAAGCATCCCGATCAGGATGCCCTGGGTCCGGCCGCGTCTTTTCTCCTCGAGGAGAATATCCATCAGTTTTTCTTTGTCTTCCATGCTGTATATTTCCTTAACCTAAATAATTCCAGGGACTTACGTAACTGCCGTTCAAGCGTACACCGAAATGAAGATGCGGGCCGGTGCTGCGCCCGGTAGAGCCTACCTTTGCGATCTGCTCACCGCGGACCACCATCTGTCCTTCGGAAGCAAGCAGGGCCGAGGCGTGCATATATATGGTATACAATCCGTCCCCGTGGTCGATCATGATATAGTTCCCCATGGTAGGGGAATAGTTGGCCGCGACGACCTCCCCGTCATAGGCCGCCAAGATCGGGGAGCCGGTGGGAGAGGCCAGATCCACGCCGTTATGGAACTTTTCGACGCCGAGGGTCGGATGCATCCGCATGCCGTAGTCGTCGGAGATTCGTGTATAGGAGGGCGCCGGCCAGGCGAACTGTCCGCCGTCATAGACGATGGGCTTCTTATTCTCCTCGAGGAGCCTCTTCTTTTCGGCTAAGATCGTAGCCTCCAGATCCTTGATGATCTGGTCCTGGGCGGCGATCTCCGCTTCATATTCCCTGACGGCTGCCTCTTTATTATTGATGTCCGCCTCGTAGTTTTCGATTTCGGTTTCCTTATGGGCGATCAGGGTCTGCATCGCGTCCTGCTCGTTCCGGAGGCTTTCCTTATCGATCAGGAGCTTTCTGTTTTCGTCCTCTAACACTGCCTTTTTCATCGCCACGTCTTCCTTTGCGGCGATGTATTTATCGAGGAGCTTTCTGTCATACTCGGTGATCTTTCCGATGAATTCCGCCTTATTTAAGAACTCGGTAAAGGAATCGGAGTTTAGCAGCATTTCGATGCTGGATTTTCCGCCCCGCTCATACATGAACTTGATGCGCTTCTTCATCAGCTCGTATTGCTCGGCCTCGACGACCTCCGCTTCCGCGAGCTCTTTCGCCCGCTCCTTTATTTCCTGCTCCTTGATGCCGATCTGATCGTTCAGGACGTCTATTTTATCGTTGATGGCGGCCAGATCGTTGTCGAGCTCGATGATAAAGCCCTGCAGGTCGTTTTTCTCCTTTTCGAGATCATTGATCAGCGCCTGGACATTGGTCAGGCCGCTTTTTAATTCATCCCGGCTCTGCTCCGCCGCATCCTTTTCCTTCTCGCTGTTTTCGATCAGGTCGTTCGTCAGCGAGGTGGCATGGCTCTCTGCCGGCATCAGGGATACGGTCAGGGCTGCTGTCAGGACAAGAAGGAGGAACGGTCTGCGCCTTCCGGACGGACCGGCGCAGAATATGCTGTTTTTAAAAAGATTTCTTTTTTTCATATATTCCGCAGAAAAAGCCAGGAATGGCGTTTTCTTTATACTCTCAGATGCCTGTGTACCGTAAACATACTCCCGAGGAACCCGAGTCCCACGCCGAGGATCAGGGCGATGGGGATCAGCCGGGAGAAGAAGTCCTCTATGGACATAAACTTCAGAATATCGTCAAGGACCGCAAACTCGTCCTTCACGTAAAGGATCAGGTTTGAGTAGATAAAGTATAACGCGATAAGGGGCAGCGCAGCGCCGATCAGGCCGATCAGGATGCCCTCGATCACGAAGGGGGAGCGGACGACGAAATCCTTCGCGCCGATCAGCTTCATGATCGCGATCTCCTCGCGCCGTACCGCAATACCCATCGCAACGGTATTACTGATCAGGAAAAGCGAGACCGCCAGCAGAATACCGATGATAGCCAGAGAAACGTAGCTGATCACGGTATTGATATTGGAAAGGATATTGGCCGTCGCGTCGGAACGGTTGATCTCCCGGATGCCGTCTATGGTCTCGAGATAGGATACGAGAGAGGACTGCTTGGAAACATCGTTCATATAGATCTCGTAGTTTTCGCTGCCCTCTAACGGGTTATCCCCTTCATAGCCGTCGGCGTACTCGCCGAGATAATCGACCTTAAAGGAATCCCATGCTTCCTCCGCCGATACGAAGACGACGCTGGCGACCTCCGGCCGCTTGCTGATCTCGTCCCCGATCAGCATGATCTGTTCCTGCGAAAGACCTTCGTCAAAGAAAACAGTCACCGCCACGCTGGATTCGGCTGCCCGGACGCTCTGCTGGACATTGACGACGATGGCGTAGAAGATGCCGAACAGAAAAACGCAGGCCGCGATGGTCGCGATGGTCGCAAGGGAAAACATTTTATTGCGGAAAATATTCTTAAAACCCTGCTTGCAGGTATACAGCAGTGTACTAATCCTCATCGATATACTCACCTTTCTCCTCGTCGCTGACCACGACACCCTTGCGGATCGTAATGACCCTCTTGCGCATGGCATTGACTATTTCACGGTTATGGGTTACGACGAGTACAGTCGTTCCCCTTTTATTGATCTCCTCCAAAAGCTTCATGATCTCCCAGGAATTACGCGGATCGAGGTTTCCGGTAGGCTCATCGGCCAGGAGGATCGGCGGATTATTGACAAGGGCTCTGGCAAGCGCGACCCGCTGCTGCTCACCACCCGAGAGCTGCCTTGTTTTTGCCTTGTATTTTCCGGCCAGTCCCACCAGAGAAAGCATGGCCGGCACATTCTGCTTGATCTGCCTTGTGGGCACCTCAATAACACGCTGCGCAAACGCAACGTTTTCATAAACGTTTCGATCCTTTAACAAACGGAAATCCTGAAAGACGACGCCGATGCTCCTGCGGAATTTCGCGATCTTGCGACGGCTCAGTCTCGACAGATCATAGTCATTGACGATGATCCTTCCCGATGTGGGCGTAAGCTCCCGCAACAGGAGCTTGATCAGAGTGGATTTTCCCGATCCGCTGTCGCCAACGATGAAAACAAACTCGCCCTTTTCGATGTTCAGATTGACATCATTCAGAGCCGGCACACCATTAGCGTAAGACTTGCTTACTGACTCCAGACTTATCATTTTTTCTCCCCTTATAAATATTACTCCCCTTGAAATATAACCAATAAAATTTATTGCTCTTCCATATACTTCATGTATTTAACTACCATCAGTGCGATCTTGAAGGTGATGGCGTCTTCAAAGACCCGGATATCGAGTCCCGTCAGCTTTTCCAGTTTATCCAGCCGGTATACTAACGTATTCCGGTGAATAAACAGCTGCCTGCTGGTTTCGGAAACGTTCAGGCTGTTCTCGAAGAAGCGGTTGATGGTCGTGATCGTTTCTTCATCAAAGTCATCCGGAGATCTTCCCTCAAAGATTTCCTGGATGAACATCTTGCAGAGCGGGATTGGCAGCTGGTAGATCAGACGGCCGATGCCAAGCTCGCTGTAGGCAAAGATTTTTTCTTCCCCGTAGAAGATCCGGCCGACATCCAATGCCATTTTGGCTTCCTTATAGGAACGGCTTACCTCGCGGAGCTCACCTACGATGGTTCCGTAGGCGACATGCAGCGTCTCGTCCTTTTCCTTCGCTAAGACCTGATAGATCTTCTCCGCAATCCCGGCGACAGCTTCATAGCCTTCCTCCCGGCCGACCTCGAAAACGACAATGATCGAATTTTCATCGACTGCCGTAACAAAGTCGTTCTTGCGGTTTGCAAGAAGCGCCCGGATGCTTTCCGTCAGATTGGTCCGCATATTGACGGGATTTTCGGCGATGATCACGACCCGCCTGTCATCCATCGGGATCCGAAGCTTCTGCGACCGGTTATAGATATCTACTAACAGCAGATTATCAAGCAGCAGATTTTTAATAAAGTTTTCTTTATCAAATCTTTCCTTGTAGGCGACTAACAGATTTCCGATCTGAAACGCCGCGATCCTTCCGACCGTACGCGTTTCGCTGCCGGAACCCTTTGCGGCAACCATAAACATAAGGACCTGCTCGTCATAAACCTTGAACAGCAGGACATTTTTACCGGAAATTTCCGTCGTTTCCGAGCGGATAAACTCTTCAAGCGGCGGTAAAAGACCGGTAAAAGCGCCGTCCTCAGAGGTTGCGGCCAGTATATTTCCGTCAACATCAATAACAGCCATATCAACCCCGGTGATTTCTTTCAATCCCAGGATCGTTGACTGCAGAACCTGATTTGATATCATAACCTTCTCCCAATGTATCTGTTTAAGACCCTCCGGCTTCTGAACAGATACATCCCAATTTCCCTTATAGCATTGTAATACAAATGGTTTAAAAAATAAAGAGGGTTTTATCTTTTTACCGCTGATGCTATACTGTTTTTCATGATAAATAAAAAAAGGGAAAAGTGGATCCTGGCGCTTCTCTTGGTTTTAAGCGCGGCTGTTTATATATCGCTTGTCTTTAATAATAATGTCTGGATGGACGAGGCCTTTACCGCAACGCTTGTCAGAACGGATATGGCAGGGGTCCTTACGCGTTCCATGAACGACACGCTGCCGCCGCTTTATAATATCCTGCTAAAGCTTGCGACGGATCTTTTCGGCTATAAGGTGCCGGTCATGAAGCTTTTGAGCGCCTTTTTTATGATCGCGACGGCCTTTGCGGGCGGTTTTCTGGTCAGGCGGCGTTTCGGTCTGCGCGCGGCGGTCCTGTTTGTTTTAGCCGTTACGTTTATGCCGAACATGCTGTTTTTCGGCGTGGAGATCAGGATGTACAGCCTGGGCTTCTTCTGTGCGACCCTGAACGGCATCCTCGCGGTGGAATGCGTGAAAGCACCCCGGTTTAGCTGGTTCTTTGCTTTTACTGTCGTTTCGGTGCTTGCGGGCTATTCGCATCATTTTGCCTTTGTGACTGTGGGCTTTGTGTATTTCTTCCTTTTACTTTATTATATTCTTTTCGAAAGGGAGCATATCAGGAGGTTCTTTATCTGCCTGGCTGCCACGGCTGTCTTGTATCTGCCCTGCCTGCTTGTGACCCTGCAGCAGATCAGGCAGGTCAACGGCTATTTTTCCATGCCGGAGGTGACCCCTGCCGTATTTGTCAAATATATGCGCTATCCCTTTACTACGGGCTTTACGCCATTAAGCGTCCTGCTTCTGCTTACGGTGGCGGCGCTTTTTGTGAGGCTTTTGTATACTCTTTTGAAAAATAAGAGTATGCAGCCGTCGGGGGAATTATATGTGCTGTGCTGTTTTCTGATCTATTACGGGGTTCTGATATTCGGAACGGTTATCTCAAAGCTGATGACCGCCAATATTTTCGTGGACCGGTATCTGTTTTTTGCCATGGGACTGCTCTGGCTCTTTTTTTCGATCGAGGGAGCATCGCTTCGGAAACCGTTATTTATCGCGCTTGTTGTGCTTGAGCTGCTCGTTGGCGCGGTGAGCTATAAAACAGCGTTTGCTTCGGAGTATGCGCCCGGTGCGGAGGAGCTTACCGCCTTTCTGAAGGAGAACGTCCGGGAAGGCGATCTTTTGTATACTATCGAGGACGCGGAGGGATTGTCCCTGTCCCTGCCCTTTTATGACGACCGCCTGGAATATATTCAGACGCTTCCGGTGCCTTCCGGCCGAGTATCAGGGGAGGAGGGCCCCGTGATCTGGTGCGCGGTCTTAGACGGGTATGAGGACGGGGCGCCGGCATTTGAGGGCTATACGGCCGAATATGTCGGGGATTTCACGTTTGACCGGTATGCGTTTCGGCTGTATAAACTGACAGGGAAGAATTAAGGAAATGATGATTCGGTCGGTTCGCAGGCGGATCGGCGTGGAGACAGGAGAGGATATGCTGGAGCTTGGAAAAAATCAGATACTGACGGTCGTGAGAAAGACCGACCACGGCGTTTATCTTGCGGAGGACGCAAATCCTGCCGGCGACAGGGCAAAGCGGGAGAGTGAGGTACTGTTACCGAAAAAATACGTTCCGGAGGGTGCCGGTATAGGTGATTCGATCGAGGTCTTTCTGTATAAGGATTCCTCCGACCGGCTTATCGCGACCACTCAGACCCCGAAGATACGGCTGCATGAAACGGCGCTCCTAAAGGTGAAAGCCGTGGGACGGATCGGGGCTTTCTTAGATGCGGGCCTTGAGAAGGATTTTCTGCTGCCCTATGCGGAGATGACAAAGCGCCCGGAGGAGGGCGAGGAATGCCTGACGGCGCTCTATATCGATAAAAGCGGGCGGCTTGCCTTAACCATGCGCGTTTATGAATATCTGCGGACGGATGCGCCCTATCATAAAAATGATGATGTGACCGGGATCGTTTATGAGATAAATGAACGCTTCGGCGCCTTCGTGGCCGTTGACTGCCGGTATTCCGCCCTGATCCCGAAAAACGAGCTTTTTGAGGATATCCCGGTGAACGCGATCGTTCACGCACGGGTAACGCAGGTCAGGGAGGACGGAAGGCTTTCGCTCAGTATCCGGGATAAGGCGTACAAGCAGATGGATGCGGACGCGGAGCGGATCATGGCGCTGATCGAATCCTACGACGGCGTGCTGCCCTTCAGCGACAAGGCCTCTCCGGAGACGATCCGCAGGGAGACCGGCATGAGCAAGAATGAGTTTAAGCGGGCGGTGGGGCGGCTTTATAAGGAAAGACGCATATTGATTGATAAGGAAATGATTCGATCTGCAGAGCAGATCGGATCGGAATGAACTGAAGTTCATTCCTAAGCGCACGATTCGCAAGCGAATCGACGCAGAGAAAATGATCCGTTGTCATTCACGGCCGAATCGCGCACTTGCTGCGCGATTACGGGCCAAAATCTATGGCTTGAGATGGGTTTTGCCCATCGCCGAAGGCGATTTATATTGGCAAAACCCGTTACTATCACGCGCCAAAGGGCCGTGATAGTAACAATGATCCGATCTGCCAACTAACATATACAAAATGCATAAAAATAAAAAATATTCTTGTGCAGAGTTGACAAAGGGAAAATGTGCGGTACAATATAGGGGAAAACAAAGACAGGAGGTAAAAAGAAATGAAAGTTCAGAACATTACGAACATTGAGAAGTTTTTCGAAACCGTTGATGCCTGCAAGGGCAAGGTTGAGCTCGTAACGGGCGAGGGCGACAGACTGAACCTCAAGTCGAAGCTTTCCCAGTATGTATCCATGGCGAATCTGTTTTCGGACGGCACCATTGAGGAGCTGGAGATCGTTGCTTACGAGCCGGAGGATATCAACAAGCTGATCAACTTCATGGTTAACGGCTGATCGGTGTTTTATGGAACGGCGTTTTGTCAAAAAAACAAACGCGCTGTTTTTGGGCCTGATTCTGTTTTATCTGGGACTTGAGTTTTTAATAACGCTGATTTCCGCCAGAAATATCGAACTGGGCCTGATCACCTCCCTGATCCTGAGTCAGGGAGCGTTACTTCTGCCTGCTCTTGTTTTTACGGTCGTGAACCGTCTGAACGTAAAAGAGTGGGTACCTTTCAAAAAAATCCGGTGGTCAACCTTCGGACTGACCCTTTTATTTACTGTTTGCATTTCACCCTTTGCCGTCTGGCTGAATATTTTATCCCAGCTTTTTACAGACAATATCATTGCGGATCTGGCGGATGAGCTTCTGGCCGGGCCGCCGGCAGTACTGCTTCTTATCATCGGCATCGTCGGACCGTTCTGCGAGGAACTGACCTTCCGGGGCCTTATTTTCCACGGGCTTCGGCGTTCGGGCCGCGTACTGTCTGTCATTTTCATTTCCGGGCTCTGGTTCGGGCTCATGCACATGAATCTGAATCAGTTTTCCTATGCTTTTGTTCTGGGCGTCGCCTTTGCCTTTCTGACGGAGGCGACGGGAAGTCTGATCCCTTCTCTGACCGTGCACCTTTGTATCAACAGCTTTAACATTGGTATCGAATATCTCGCGGATTTTGCCTACAGTACGATCGATGGAAATGAAGGCGGCCTGGCACAGGTGATCGGGGAAACGGAGATCACGCAGAATGAAGTGCTGATGATGGCGGGAGTTTATATGATCCCCGCGCTGCTTGGTCTTGCGCTTTCTATTGTCGTATTTATCGCAATCTGCAAAAGAGAGGGGTCCTTAGAGCGGATGCGGGCGCTCTTTACGCGGAAGCAGCTTCCTGCAGAAGAGCAGCCGGAGGAATTGCAGAGCGGCGCAGACGGAGACGGACCGAAGCCCGCGGATATTATGCCGGAGGGCGGCCTGCAGAAAAACAGCCGGCTGCCTGTTATTACGGCAACCGGCTATATCGCAATGGGATTATGCCTGATCACAATGCTTGCGACGGAATTTCTGATGGGGATACTATAAGCAAACTGGCATCGGAAATGATCCGGTCTGCTTTGCTGACCGGCTCGGCACGAACAGGTTCGTGCCTAAGCGCACGATTTGCAAGCAAATCGGCGCAATCATACGCTGACGTCGATGTTGCCGCCTATCTCCGGGGTGACGGAGTTTTCCATCATTCTGACCATGCTGTCTCCGTTTCCTTCAGCCATTTCCAGGGCGTTACTGAGCATGGCGGTTCCTAACTGATTTGTGATGTTGGCCTGGGCCATAGCGACTGATAAGGCAGGAATATCCATATCCATAAGAGATGCTCCTTTCCGGACAAATGCCCGCTTCCGCGGCGATCCGTCCGCTAGGCACGAACCTTTTCATGCCAATCTAAATAATATATCGGCTTTCATAACGGTTTTCTGCAGAGGAAAACATGTTTTTTTTGGTGATCACAAGCAGAACGGATCATTATTTTTCAAACTGCGCCTGCCTGCTCTTTCTGCTTTGTAAAAACGAAGTGATCCCCCACATCAGGACTGTGCCGCAGAGCACACCGGCGAGGTCGATCCAGATATCCCTGATCTCCGGCATGCGTTTGGGAAAATACTGGATGGTTTCATCGATCAGGGCGATCACCAGACCGGAGAGAAGGCAGGCCGCATATCTTATGCCGGTTTTGCCGGCATAGCTCTCGTTTAGCAGCTTTCGCAGAAAGTCGGGCAGCAGAAAGAAAAGCTCCGAGCCGAGCACCGCGTATTCGATGAAATGGGCGGATTTCCGGATCAGGCGTTCCATGGTGTCTATTCCGAACAGGGCTTTTGTCAGCGTCCGGCTTTCCATGGTGGACGCGGCCCGCGGCAGGGCAGACTGGCCCCAGATAAATAACAATGTTATCAAAAAAAGAAGGCGAAGCGCCTTTTTTCGTGTCAGCGAGTTTCCCATATCCATCAGTATAAACGGTTTTTGGGATTTTGTACAGGAAACGTAACAGTTTAGGACAGATACCGGGAAACGGTAACTGGCAGGGGGTGAAGAGATGGAATTTCACTATACGCCGGAGGCGCTTCAATATATGGACCGCAAAAGGCGGCATATTATCGCCGTGGAGGTAGCGGCCAGCAATCATTCGGATATCGATATCACGGAGATCTATATCCGCCTGGTCACGGAAAAGTTCGGCGTCTACCTGCGGGATCAGAAGAGATACCGTGAGATAAAGACGGAGGCCGGCACCGTGCTCTTACCTCCTTACCACCTCGAATACGCGCCCGTGATCACCTTTGAGGTAAAGAAATTTCTGTGTTTCTCTTTTCTCAGCCAGAAGGGGATCACGCTTTAATCAGAAAAGATCCGGTCTGCCTGGCAGACCGGATCGGTATGGATAGGTTCAAGTCTAAGCGCACGATTCGCGGACGGATCGGCGCAGATCAGGATTTTCCGAAGAAGCCCCGTTTCTTTTTATCCCGGTAATCGTCCGTCGAATGCAGTGTATTGCCGGTGAGCTCGTCAAAACGTCTGAGAAGCTCCTTCGCTTCGCTGTTTAACTTATTCGGCACCTGTACCTCTAATGTTACGTACTGGTCTCCCCGGACCTGTTTGTTCCGCAGGGACGGCACACCCTTGCCCTTCAAACGCACTCTCGTACCGGTCTGGGTACCCGGCTTGACATCGTAAGCCACCTTGCCGTCGATCGTTTCGATCAGGACCTCGCCGCCGAGAGTCGCCTGCGCAAAGGAGATCGGTGCCACAGAGAAAATATTCGTGTCCTGCCGTTCAAAGATCTCATGCCGCTGAACGACGACCTCCACTAACAGATCACCCCGCGGACCGCCGTTGAGTCCGGGCTCACCCTTTTCACGGATCCGGACGCTCTGTCCGTTATCGATACCGGCGGGAATACTGACCTGTATTTTTTTCCGTTCCGGAATATAGCCGTTGCCGTGGCAGTCCGGGCATTTGTCCCTGATGATCTTTCCGATACCGTGGCAGTCCGGACAGGTCTGTACGTTCTGCATCATGCCGAAAAGCGTCTGGGAGGTCATAACGACCTGTCCCTTGCCGCCGCATTTCGTACAGGTTTCCGGCGCCGTACCGGGCTTTGCCCCGCTTCCGCCGCAGGTTTTGCAGGTTTCCTTCAGGTTCAGGTCCAGCTCCTTATCACAGCCGAAAACAGCATCCTTAAAGGAGATCCGTACACTGGTGCGTACGTTGGCCCCCTTGGTCGGTCCGTTATAATTTCCGCGCCTGGAACGTCCGCCGCCGAAGAAATCCCCGAAGAGATCGCCGAAAATATCGGAGAAATCCATGGAATTGAAATCGAAGCCGCCGAAGCCGCCGGCACCGTTTTCAAAGGCCGCATGGCCGAACTGGTCGTACTGGCGTCTCTTGTCGGGATCGCTGAGTACAGCGTAGGCCTCGCTTGCTTCCTTAAATTTCTTTTCCGCTTCCGGATTATTCGGATTCATATCCGGATGATATTTTTTGGCGAGCACTCTGTATGCTTTTTTTAAGGCCGCGTCATCCGCGTTTTTGGGGACCCCGAGGACCTCATAATAATCTCGTTTTGCTTCCGCCATGATATTGCCTTTCCTGCATAAATTCTAATGATGCCAGGGTCAAAGCACTTCGTGCCTTTTCCGGAAACATGATATAGTGCTTCTGAGCAAGCTCAAGCACTATATCATGCTCCCGGAAAGGTGCTGACGCACCTTTTGCCCCAGACATCATTACACTTCCTTGTAATCTCCGTCTACGACATCGTCACCGTAGCTGTTGTCGGTGCCGCCTGCCGCGTTACCGCCCATGTTCCCCATATTTCCCATATCGGGGCCGGGGCCTGCCTGCGCGCCGGCTGCGCCCTGGGCCTGCTCATACATCTTCTCAAAGAGCTTCTGGGCACTCTGCATGGCCTTGTCCTGGGCTGCCTTCAGCTCGACAACCTGTTCCTCGGTCATATTCTCGGCATCCATCCTGTTTGCCAATTCCTTCAGATTATTCAGCTCTGTTTCCACATTGGCCTTATCTGTCGGATCCAGCTTGTCTCCGACCTCCTCCAGGGCCTTTTCGGTCTGGAAGACGAAGGAATCCGCGTCATTCTTCGCGTCGATGGCTTCCTTGCGCTTCTTGTCCTGTGCCTCGTATTCAGCGGCTTCCTTTACGGCCCGCTCGATATCCGCGTCAGACATGTTCGAACCGGAGGTGATGGTGATATGCTGCTCCTTGCCGGTGCCGAGGTCCTTTGCGGAAACGTTCACGATACCGTTGGCATCGATATCGAAGGTCACCTCGATCTGCGGTACGCCGCGTCTTGCCGGCGGAATGCCGTCCAGTCTGAACTGGCCGAGGGATTTATTATCTCTGGCGAACTGTCTTTCACCCTGTACAACGTTGATATCCACTGCCGTCTGATTATCCGCCGCGGTCGAGAAGATCTGGCTCTTCTTCGTCGGGATCGTGGTATTTCTTTCGATCAGTCTCGTTGCTACGCCGCCCATGGTCTCGATGGACAGGGAAAGAGGCGTAACATCCAACAGAAGGATCTCACCCGCGCCGGCATCGCCCGCTAACTTACCGCCCTGGATGCAGGCACCGAGCGCCACGCACTCATCGGGATTCAGACTCTTGGAGGGCTCCTTGCCCGTTAACTGCTTAACCTTATCCTGCACGGCCGGGATTCTCGTCGAACCGCCGACCAACAGTACCTGTCCCAGCTCCGAAGCCGTAATGCCGGCATCGGACAGCGCGTTCTGCACCGGAACCGTGGTCATTTCCACGAGGTCATGGGTCAGCTCGTCGAATTTCGCTCTGGTCAGGTTCATATCAAAGTGCTTCGGGCCTTCGTTGGTCGCCGTAATGAAGGGCAGATTGATATTCGTGGTGGTTGCGCTGGAAAGCTCCTTCTTTGCCTTTTCCGCCGCTTCCTTTAACCGCTGGAGCGCCATCTTATCATTGGAAAGGTCAACGCCCTCGGTCTTCTTGAATTCCGCCAGCATATAATCGGTGATCTTCTGGTCGAAGTCATCGCCGCCTAACCGGTTATTGCCGTTGGTAGCTAACACCTCGATGACGCCCTCGCCGATCTCGATGATGGAAACATCAAAGGTACCGCCGCCCAGGTCGTATACCATGATCTTCTGTTCTTTTTCGTTGTCAAGACCATAGGCCAGTGCCGCTGCTGTCGGCTCGTTGATGATACGCTTGACGTCAAGGCCCGCGATCTTGCCGGCAT